>DASQVA010000245.1:0-9239 GCA_035641035.1 Rubrobacter sp.
GACGCTCCCGATCTGGGTGAGGATGTCCACGCAGTACGCTTGCTCGTCCACCATACGCTGCACGCCGCGCACCTGTCCCTCTATCCGCTTGAGGCGGTTCTGCAGCAGCTCCTTGTCCTTAGCCTCGATGTAGCCGTGGGCGGATTTCTCTGCGATGGTCATCGCGTCGCTTCCTTGTGTCGCGTCCACCGGTTGCTCCTTTCTCTAAACTTTCACCCAGTGCAGCCGCAGGGCATTCGAGAGTACGGTTACCGAGGAGAGGGCCATCGCCGCGGCAGCCAGCACCGGGTTGAGGAAGCCGTACTCCCCGAGCACCGGTCTTAAGAGCCCTGGCACGCTCCCCTCGGAGAAGAGGGGGTAGAGAACTCCCGCGGCCACCGGGATAAGGGCGACGTTGTAGGCGAACGCCCAGAACAGGTTCTGCTTTATGTTCCTCACCGTGACCTTTGAGAAGCTTATCGCGCGCGCCACCCCCCGCACGTCGCCGGAGATGAGCGTCAGATCGCCGGCCTCCATAGCGACGTCGCTGCCGGTGCCTATGGCGATGCCTACGTCAGCCTGCGCGAGCGCCGGCGCGTCGTTGATGCCATCGCCTACCATGCCGACCCGCTTGCCCTCGGCCTGCAGCCTCTTGACTTCGGCGACCTTGTCCTCGGGCCTGACCTCCGCCACGACGCGGTCCACGCCGAGCTCTCGGGCGATCGCCTCGGCGGTGTGACGATTGTCGCCGGTCAGCATGGCAACCTCAATCCCCATGTCATGCAGCAGCCCGACCGCCTGCCGGGACTCGTCGCGCACCACGTCCGCCACCGCCACGAGGCCCGCGAGCTCGCCGTCTACCACGACGAAGATAGGGGTCTTGCCTTCGCGCGCCAGCCCCTCGCCCTTCGGGGCGAGGCCGTCCTCCGGGACGCCCGACTCGGCGAGAAATCGCTTGTTGCCCGCGAGAACCTCTCGACCCTCAACGAGGGCGCGGATACCTCCGCCCGAGACGGCCTCGAACGAGTCGGTATCTTCGAGCGAGAGGCCGCGGTGTTTGGCGCCCCGCACGATCGCCTCCCCGAGGGGGTGCTCGCTGCCGCGTTCGGCGGAGGCGACGAGCCTCAGGAGTTCTTCCTCGCGAATCTCATCTCCAATGACCACGTCGGTCAGCTCGGGCCGGCCCCTGGTGAGGGTGCCGGTCTTGTCTAGTACCACCGTGTCGAGCTTGTGGGCGCCTTCGAGGGCCTCCCCGCCATTGATCAGAATCCCCGACTCAGCCCCCTTGCCGGTGCCTACCATGATCGAGGTCGGGGTCGCGAGCCCCATCGCGCACGGGCAGGCAATGATCAGGACCGCTACCGTGTTCAGCAGCGCGAACGTGAGGGTCGGCTCGGGTCCGAGCCGGAGCCAGACCACGAACGTCGCGGCTGCCACGCCGATTACCGCAGGCACGAACACCGCGCTGATCCTGTCTGCGAGGCGCTGGATGGGGGCCTTCGACCCCTGGGCCTCCTCAACCATCCGTATGATTTGGGAGAGTGCTGTGTCCTTCCCAACCTTAGTCGCCGCGAAGCGAAACGATCCGCTCGCGTTGATGGTCGCGCCGATCACCTCGTCGCCCTCGCCCTTCGTCGCGGGGATGGACTCACCCGTGATCATTGACTCATCCACAGCCGACCCGCCCGAGACGACCCGCCCGTCGACGGGGACCTTCTCGCCCGGCCTGACCACGACGACGTCCCCAACATGCAAGTCCTCGACGGGTACGTCTACCTCCTCGCCGCCGCGCACGACGCGGGCAGTCTTGGCCTGTAGGCCGGCAAGCTTCTTTATGGCCTCGTTGGTGCGGCCCTTCGCTCGGGCCTCGAGCAGGCGTCCTAGCAAGATCAGGGTGATGATGAGCGCTGAGGTGTCAAAGTACACGTCGGCTCTACCGGCCGCGAATAGCCCCGGCGCTAAGGCGGCCACTGCGCTGTAGAGGTAAGCGGCGGTGGTGCCCATGACCACCAGCGTGTTCATGTTCGCCTGTCCGTGCTTGAGCGCCCCCCACGCCCCCCGGTAGAATCGCCGCCCGGCCCAAAACTGCACCGGAGTCGCGAGAAAGAGCAACCCGGGATTGAGCCACCTCATCGGTACTGGCGACTCGAGGCCGAGCATCATCGGCAGGCTACCGAGGAGGATAAGAGCCGTGAGCGTTGCGGCGAGGAGGAAGTCGACCCCGAGTTTCTTATACTCGCGCTCGCGCGCATCCTCGACGGAGGACTCCTCTCCGCGGACCACCCCGTACCCCGCGCTGTCGACGGCCTTCCTTAAATCTCGCGGCTCTACCTGTCCCGCGACGTACCCTACCGTTGCCCTCTCGTTGGCGAGGTTCACGTTCGCCTCCAAGACGCCCGGCACCTTCTCGAGGGCTCGTTCGACCCGCCCCACACAGCTCGCGCACGTCATGCCCGTCACGCCGAGGGTCGTCTCGCGTACGTCTGCGTCGTAGCCCACATCCCTTATGGTCCTGACTAGCTCGCCCGGGCTCGTGACTGCTGGGTTGTAGGTCAAGCTCGCCTTCTCGACGGTGAAGCTCACGCTCGCATCGGCGACCCCCTGCTTCTTCTCGAGCGCCCGTTCGACCCGCCGCACGCAGGAGGCGCAGGTCATCCCTGCCACAGGTATGTCGATCCGGGCCAGCTGCTCCTCGTCGCTTCTCGTCTCCATGACGAACTCCCCGTCTTCACGTTCGTTCGAGCCTGTTTTATACTATACCCCCCTATCCTATAAATCAAGCGCAAGACACGAGGAAGCGCGTCGTGAGGAACACTGTGTCTGGGCGATGGCTGTCTCAGCCCCTCATCATCGAGGGCCGGCAGGCGATAGACATAATCGACGCGGCACTGCAGTAGCCAAGGCACTCGCGACGTGCGAAGATGAGGGGAGGATGGGAGCCTTGAGCGACATACGAACACAGGCTTCTCCCGCTCGAATAGTCAGCAGGGAGGATGCCATCCTGTGGGCGCGCTCTCTTTTGTCGGGGGGGGAGTTTGTGGTCTTGGACTCGGAGACCACCGGCTTTGGAAACCCCGTAGATTTCGTCGAGGTCGGGGTCGTATCCAGCCGGGGAGATCCTCTCTTCGACTCGCTGATCGAGCCCTCGTGCCCCGTAGATCTCCGGGCATCCCGGGTACACGGTCACACGGCCGAGAGCCTTGCGGGCGAGAGGCGCTTTTTCGAGGTCTATCCGGATCTTCTGGATGTGCTGTGGGCGAAGCGGGTAGTCGTCTACAACGCGTCCTACGACCGCAGGGTGTGGGACGCAGCCGTGCGGCGCCTTGGGGCGCGGACGACCCTTGCCGGGGAGCTTGCGCCCTGGGAGTGCGCCATGCGAGCCTTTGCGGCCTACGTGGGCGAGCGATCAGGGAGGGGGGGCTACAAGAACCAGAAACTGCCAGGCGGCGACCACACAGCTATCGGGGACGCGCGGGCCACGCTGCGCCTGATCGAGCGGATGGCCGAAGGAGCTTGTCGGACGACAAGCCTGCAGTAGCCTGGCTAGGGTGCCGAACGCCCGTAACGCGGAGAGCCGGGCGAACTGCCACCAGTCCCTGCCCGAGGAGGAAAAATCCCGAGAGAAAACCGCAAACTACCGTCACTAGCGGCATTGGTGTGCGTGTACGGCTCGTCTGCGGTGGTTCCTCGACCGCAAGAGCCCGCGCGGCCTCAAGGACCACTTTTTGGCTATCCAACACGATTGACAGACCTCGCTGCGCGAGAGTAGCCGGGCGAAGTCTACTCAACTTCTGTGCTGAGTACGCTTCGGAGCGAGAGGCTATTAGAACGACAAACGAGCCCGACGGCCTTGAAGCTGAGGCACTTCCAGACGATGGGTGAGATAGCGGTAAACCAGAACTCAACCATCGTGCTGCCTGTGTCCCTCGACCTCTTTAACCCTTTCTGGAGGTAGGGAACGATGGCTCCTCCGGCGGAGGCCACGGTTGCGAGGGGAGAGACAACTCCCCCCAACCGAGGCGCGAAGAAGAGAGGGAGGCCGAGAGGCGCTACAAAGAGACCCTGGAAGACGTCTCGCGCGAGGGGTCCAGCGAGGAGATCTTTCGAGATGCCAAACCAGGAAGCTAACCCTAAGCAGATATCCACAGGCGCGCGGGGAGCAAACATGAAGACTAGGCGTACGTTTGGCGCGAAGGCAAGCGCCACGTCAAGCCCGTGATGGACGTCCCTGGGGAGACGGTCGGTTGGAGGCCCCGGCGGACGTGGTCGAGAGGCAGTGCCCGACCGAGTTCGTCTCCCTGTTCAAACCGGAACGCTAGGGTAACGTAGCGGGATCGTGAGCGGGCCGGAGAATCTCATCCAGGCCATCACAACCGAGGGTGTGCGTGATCTCCGCCTCTTTGAGGCCCTGCTCGCGGTCCCCAGAGCCGGCTTCGTTCCCCCTAACCTCGCCGAGCGAGCCTACGAGGACAAGCCACTACCCATCCCCCACGGTCAGGTGACGACCCAGCCGTCGCTGGTGGCGAAAATGGTGGAAGCTCTGGGGCTCGCGAGCTCGGAACGGGTATTGGAGGTTGGTGCGGGCTACGGTTGGCAGACGGCGCTGCTCGCCCGCCTCTGCGGCTTCGTGTGGGCGGTGGAACGCTTCGGGGACGTAGCGGAAGCCGCGAGGGAGAACCTTACCCGGTTCGGCGTGACGAACGCCGAGGTCGTCACGGCCGACGGGACGGAGGGTCTACCAGAGCACGCCCCTTACGACGCCATCTTGATCGCCGCGGCGTTTCCTTCCGTCCCTTGGCCACTTGAGGAGCAGCTCGCAGCGGGAGGACGCTTGGTGCAGCCTGTGGGCCCAGGCGGCAGAGAGGAAGTGGTCCTCTTCGAGAAAGGCACTCGAGGGCTTGTGCGCCGCCGCACTATCGCCCGGGCCCATTTCGTCAGGCTCCATGGCGCGCACGCGTTTCCAGAGGAGTAGGCTTTCGGGGCCGCCGTCCGGCGGGATCAGTCTTGCCCGTTAGCCCACTCTCGGTTTACTCTTGCGAGACGGCCCTCCCGTCGATCGCTCCCGGCGGTCGTGAGGCTGCCCTCACCACTCTTTGACTCCGAGTCTGTGGCTGCTCTTTTCCCTACTACGGGATCGACCCGTGAACGCGTGCCCGCCCCCGGATCACCCGATAGGACTGCGTACTGATCGCCGCTAAACAGACCCACACGAGACCGCAAAAGGAGCGAGGATGCTAGCTGCGTTCGAGCACTAGGGTGCCTTCACTACGGGCAAAGACGGTACCCATCTCGGCGGACAGGTGTTCCATCCGGTCCAGGATAGCTTCTCGCTCGCCACTTGTGGCGAGGTCAACCCGCGCGTAAGAGAGTTTGACCGGGGTAAGGGCCAGACGCTCGAACCTGCCTCCCTCTACGGAAACCTGAAAGAGAAATGACCAGTCGTTACGGAGCTCGGAGTTCACCGCGTAATCGTCGATAAAATCTCCTGTATCGTACAGGATGGGCTTGCCACGATAGATCTCCACCCCTTGGAAGACGTGCGCACTGTGCCCGTAATAGATGTCTATCCCTCGATCTATGACGGCACGGGCGAACCGGCGGAAAATTTCGTTGGGCCGCTGCACCATGTTCGGGCCCCAGTGGTTGGAGAATATGACCGTATCTACCCCCATTTCGCGCACGTCCGCCACCGCCCTCTCCACCCGTCGAAGAATACTTGGGTCCAAGGAGACCGGCAGGTAGTTCGTGCCCGGATGGTCGGGGCCGGCCGCAAACGGCGGCTCGTTGTTCGTGAACGCTAGCAGCGCTACTCGATGTGTATGGCCGACTCGCACGGTAAGGATGGCCGGATCCGCGGCTTCGTTTTGGTTGCGACCCGCCCCCGCGTGCCGAATGCCGGCTGCTTCCAGGTGTTTCAAGGTATCGAGTAACCCCTGTTCCTCGAAGTCTAAAGTGTGGTTGTTGGCCAGTGAACAGACATCGACTCGGGCCGTCCGCAAGGTCTCGATGGCGGAAGGTTTGGCTCTGAAATGGAAGACTTTGGGAGTACGGGTCCACGGCTGTTCGTTGTCCGTGATCGCGCACTCCAGGTTGATGATGCGCAGGTCCGCAGTTTTCAGAAGGGGCATTACGTCGCCCCACGGCTCCTCGGGACGCATGTGATCCTTAAGGGCCTCGTCGACCTTGCGCCCGAGCATGACGTCGCCTATCAGCGCCAGGCTAATCATCTAGCAGCAGGTGCCCAGTGACTCGCCCAAAACTTGCCTCACAAGCCTCTCACTTTCGATCCCCTTACGGGCTCTTAGGCTCCTCAGCCCTGGTCCGCGGTCAGCGGTAGGAGGGCGTTGGGATGCCACGGGTGGCCCCGTGCCCGCCCGGGAACCTGGCCTCGTAGGCCGCGTTGCCCGGCGAGAAGCCCGGGATATCGAGGTGTCCCACCGGCTCGTTCGCCTCGATATGCTCCAGGAGAGCCGCCAGGGCATGTCACAGTAAGGGGCCAGAGCCCCCGGCGTCTCGTTGACGTGGACGTCGCAGTCCACCACCAGGATATTCGCGAGCCTCTCCTTACGTTCTTTCTGCCTGAATACGGTCTCCGCCATTAGGAAACCGCTCGTTCCACGCCTTTGGCGAAGTGTCAATATCGTCCTCGTATCTCCGTGACACCGCCGTCCACGTCCAGCCCCGCAGTAAATTTAGTCTGACACGGTCACCTCCAGGATTCCGTACGGGAACTTGGATCGTAACCAGTTCGAATAGTTCTGACCTTCCGACTGCTCGCACCGTTTCAGGTCGACCACCGTGTTCCGATTCATCAGGGTGGGCACGGCCTCAGGCGTCCGTCCGGTGCTCTTCAACAGCACCACACCTTGGGCACCCGACCTTCCTTCTGCATGGACGACCTCGAATGCGCCGCTCTCTTGCAAGAGCGATGGCAGGCCCAGGATACCGGGGAATTTGTAACTGCCGGTGATCATCACGTAGCCGGAAGCCGTCCGTCGTACCTGCTCCGACAGGTTTGGCATGGAAAGGGAGATGACCCTGCACCTCCCTTTCGTCTGGACCCAGACCGCGTCGGGCGGAATCTTAGAGATGACGTCCTCGTCGGGATCGCACCTCATCTGGAGGTTCGGCTTCGACTCGCACGGCTCCTGATCCAGCCGCAAGAACGTCCACTCGTGCCGCCCGCCGTCCAAGTATGCTAGGTAATTGCCCTGCGCCGCGTTAACGAGGATATGCTCCCTTTCGAGCACGTTCTCGGTTGTCCATTCGACCATCTCAGACGCCTGGGGCGCTACCCTGTGTTGTTTAGGTGAACTACCCACGCGGTTTTCGGGAAGCAAAGCTTGAACCCGTTGCACGGAGGACACCAGCAAGAAAATCGCCAACGGGATAGCGATCACGGCACCTGCCAGTCGAGCGGAGTGACCGCGCCCGCGCAACGCCGTCTCGCTGGCGTTCACTACGAGGGCTGTAAGGGCGCAGAATAGTAGCGTCTGGACAACAAGAAACTGGCGTGGGGCCCATTCCTCCAACACTACCAGCAGACAGACTGGCATCTGAAAGACCAACGCGAGCGCCAAAAGCCTCCATGGTCCATCCCACCGAAGTGCCTTCCAGACCGCGTACCCGGCGCTCACCAGTAGAACGGGTACGACTACGCTGGTGGGCGCCAAGAGTCCGGCGAGGTACAGCCTCAAGCTCTTGAAGGATGCTTCGGCTAATGCGGGGGCCGCAGTGGCGAGCAACAGGACGAAGAGCGAGACAGTCCATGCGACTACCACAAACCAGCCGGCCCACCGGCGCAAGTGCTCCTCAGCCAGGAAGCGAGTCACCATCCCGGAGGCATACGCTACTACCGTAAGGCTTAGAAGGATCGCGGCCGCTACCATGATGGGGAGCTGCAACCAGGGCGGCAGGCGGTCGATCAGGTACACTTCTCCGGTGGCTGACCACCTCCAGACCCACCACGGCAGGCACACTAGAGCTACACCTAGGTAGTGCCAGAGTGCAGCGCGCAACTGCCAGTGGAGCAGCAGAACGGCGAGCAGGGCGAGCGGGAGATTGACAAACGCCGTCTCCTTGGTCAATACGGAAGCCCCCAGAAGCAGCCCCGAGAGGAAAGCGGGCGCAGGAGAGGAACCGCCTCTCTTTATGGCCGCAAGCAGGGTCAAGAGCGTCAACAAGGTAAACGCTAGCAGCAAGGCGTCTATGTTGAGCACGAACGTGGACTGCACGTTCAAGCCGAAGAGGGTGAGGAGCGCGGCGACGAGCAGTCCTGCGAGCGAGCTCGAGAGGCGCTTCACCAGAAAGTAGGCGAGCAGCGGGTTGAAAAGCGCCAACAGGCGCATCGCCCACACCAAACTCTCGGTGTCACGCCCGAAGATAAGTATCAGGGAGCCGATCAGGGCCGGTAAGACGGGACCATGACCGCCGTTGTAGTTCGAGATTCCGGCGAGGCTGTCGAGGCCCCCACCGGAGACGAGCTCTGAGCCGGCGAAGAGGTAGCGGGGGGCGTCCTTACCCATTACCGTCCAGGGATGGTGTCCGAACCACAAAAGGGGTGGCACGGAGAGAATTGCGATGAGAGGGATTACCGCCAGATCCACCCAACCAACAGAGGACGGCTCGGTTTCAGGCAACCAGAGTCCCGAACCCTTTCTCCTCTCCGGAGACAGACCGGCCTCCTCTCTGGTCCGGGAACCGAACGCTCGACTATATTCGTCACGTCGCGTTGCTCGCTTTCGGATCATTTTGCAGCCGTCATAGGTTCCTTTCAACCAGTTGGGCGACCTTGACCTACCGAGGACCCGTTGATCGATTCGGCACGGGGTTCTGGATGGCAGGGGCAATGGCGAGCGGCGGCCCCGCTTCGGCACGCATCGTCGCCGAGCTCGGCGACGCTATCTTCGTCACAGAGCACAGAACGGACATAACGGACGCCTACGTTCAGGCGGGCGAGGATGGCCCGAGGTACGCTGAGGTGCCCCCCTCGTGGACCACCGACGAGGCGTAAGCCGCGAGTTCTGCGTGCGAGGTGTTCCGTTTGAAGTGGATCTTCTTCGCCACCTGCTCGAGGGGTCCGATGAGGAGTGCACCGCGCGGCGAGCGCCCCACCTCCGACTGCCCGCGCGTCTTGGCCGACCAGCCTCGCTCGCAACCGATGCGGTTCATCATCGCGGCATAGCGTGAGCAGGACTTGTCCCCCGCCGCTGGGGCATGTCTCGGCCACGTAGGCGTTAGAAGGGTGCCCTCAGGAAGCG
>DASQVA010000246.1:0-2223 GCA_035641035.1 Rubrobacter sp.
CTCGTAGGAGGAGACCATCTCCTCTAGCTGCTCCCGGGCATCCTGCTGGCTGTCGGGGAGTTGGTCAATTAGCTCTTGGAGCTGGGAACGGCTGTCCTCAAGCTGGCTCTTAAGAGAGCCTAGCGAGTTCCCGTAGAAATCTTGGGCGCTCTTTAGCGTCTGCTCCTGGAGCTGTTGCATCAGGTTCTGCGTCTGCTCCTGAATCTGCTGGGTCAGATTCTGCGCTCCTTCGGCCACTTTCCCTCCTTCTGCGAAGTTTATCTACTTCACCTCGACCACATACTACTAGATACAATATTAGACAATAATGGGGTCGGGGTGGTTACGTTCTTAGGAGCCTTCATGTACTTGACGTAGTATATAGAGAGGAATGCCTTTTAGGTGTGCTTAAGTGGACGGGTAGAATATTAGGAAAGGTTGGCTCAGGGATTATTCGCTTCGTCCTGGGACTGGCTACAGGTATGGGGGGCACTCGCTTGCTTTTGTCTGTTGGCAGTGCGCTTATGATAGCCTCGTTCACCTTTTTGCTAGAAGCACCCTTGCTGTTCCACATCCCCTTCTTCGTCGGGACGTTTATTCTTGCGTTCGTCGCTACTAGCCACCTCGTGAGGTGGCTTTCAGTACGGTAAAGGTAGAAGGCATTAGCTTAAAAACGTAATTAAAGAACCTTGGCGGAGGGTTCGCGCCGGGGGAGATCACAACGCCTTGCGCTGATACTAGACTGAACAGCACGAGCGAGCATATGCGCAGACACTTTTCTGTGTACACGCCCGGCGAACCGTGCCTAGATGAACTTCTTGTACACCCCGATGTTCGTGGTGTCGCGCACGCCCAGGGCTTCTTTGAGCTCGTTTAGGGTGGCGCCGCGCCTCAAGAGCCTTATGGCGAAGGTGTGGCGCAGTACCATCGGGGAGATGCGAGGGAGTCCGACCTGGTCGCACCGCTTCCAGAGGGCGTTCTGGAGGGACTTGGAGGTAGCCACCGGGCGAGCGGCGCGGCCTGTTATGAGCTCGGGGGTTTCGTCCTCACGCAGATCCAGGTAGCGGCGCAGGGTTTCAAGCGTCGCTTCGGAGAGGCGACGGGCGCGGGGGGCGAGGTGGGAGCCTGGGCCGCCGAGCTGCACCTGGGCGGCGTCGAGGTCTAAATCGCTCTTTAGGAGGGCCCGGATCTCGCTGACCGTAACCCCGGTGTCGAGCATGAGCTGGATGACGACGGCGTCACGCAAGGAGTCGAGCCCGTTCTGAGGGAAGGAGAGGAGGCGTTCGGCCTCTTCATCTTCGAGAAACGTTATCTGCTGGTCCAAAGGCTGGTGCATGGGCTCTATGGGGTCCAGATCCAACCCCGCCTCGGTTGAGGTACGAACCCAGTCGAGGAAGCGGCGTACCGCCGCGTCTTTGCGGTAGACGGTGAAGCGCCTGCGACCGCCCTCGAGCAGGTGATTTCGGAAGTCCATCACCGAGCCTGTGCTGACGTCCTCTACCCGCGCAATTCCCTTTGCCTCCAGAAAGCGGCCAAACTCATTGAGGTCAGCCTCGTAGAATTCAGCGGTGCGGGGGGAGGTATCCGGGTCGTCGGCGAGGTGGGCGCTGAACTCCTCGATCAGGGGTATTACCTCCACACACGTATTCTAACCGTACAGAGGGCTCGCAACACCTATACGATCCTATATGGTGGGTGGCTAGTCGTCCGGGAGGTCCCGCCTCTTCAAGGCTCGATGCGCGACGGCCCCTACCCGATACGACGGCGCAGGTCTTCGGGCCCGTTGGGCGGCGACCAAGGGGACTCGATCCACCACGTCGCGCCTGCTTCGGCTAAGGGGCGTACCATAGAGACCGTCCGCTCCGGGTCGTCGCCCGGCGTCACACCCTCCCATACGATATCGAAGGTACCGTCCGCCTCCTTGTTCTCCTCGACGTAGGCCCTCATCGCCCGGATGTCCTCTGGTGTGACCTCCCCGCGAGTGGTGTAGGCGAGCAGACCATCGTAGCGCAGCGCCCGGCTCATGGACCTCTTGCTTGGCCACGCACCTACCACCCAGATCGGGATACGCGGCCTCTGGATCGGAGGAGGCAAGAAAGTCATCTCCTTGATATGGTAGTGTTCGCCCTCGTAGCTGAAGGGCTCTCCGCTCCACAGGCCGGTCAGTATCTCCAGGCTCTCGTCCAACAGCTCCGCCCTGACCCTGCGGTCCGTCGGCTCCCCGACCTTTGAGAAGCCGCCGTC
>DASQVA010000247.1:0-9318 GCA_035641035.1 Rubrobacter sp.
GACCTGCTCCTGGGCGAAGCCGATATGCTCCCTGAGCTCGTCATCGACCGACTCCTCGGCTCGCCTTATCTCCTCCTCGGAGACCACGAATGACTCGGGGTTCCAGTCGTCGAGCCGCTCGGAGTAGCGCCTCACGGCGGCTATACCCTCCTTCTCCACCGCAGAGAGGATCTCACTCACCGCGTCTCTGACCTTCTGGGTTACGCCTTCCTCTTGCGGTCGCGCCTTCTTCAGGTACTCCACCTTTTCTCCTCTTTTCGGCTTTCATTCCTTCCCCTGTGTACGGGTTTTGCCCACTTTTGCTGTAATCTACACGGCGTAGCGCTGGGGCCGCAGGACGGGGTAAAAACGCACGTGTGAGTTCAAAAACCGCCAGCCACTCGGACTACGGTTCCGCGCTCTGCTGCCCGAAGGACACTCCCGGCCGAGGCTTGAGCTAGTCTAGCAGTCACGCGCTCGTGCCCTGCTCACTATTCACACTCGGCTGCATCCGCCACCTGCACCACAGCGGAAGTGTCCATATTCAGCGTCGATGCTGGCCCCACCGCCCCCAAGTCAGCCCAGGCGTCCGGGTCGCCGAATGCTCTGTGCTTCCTGACCTTCACGTGCAGGCTTGATGGTCGCTCACCTAAGCCCGAGGTGGCACGAACCTTGCCGGATGGGGCTTACACTGTTTCGCGCTGCCTTCAGCGATCGAGGCCGTTATGCTCGAGTATCTCCCGTTGGCGCTTTACGTAACAGTCGTCTCTGAGGGCTTTGTTCACCTCGAAGTGGTCGCCCAAGCAGGCAAGCTCCAAACCATCGTAGCCCATTTCCTTGACGAGCGGCGCGAGTTCCTCTGAGGGAAGGTTCGCCCACTGGCCGGTAAACAGGGTTACGGGTCGTGCCAGCTTTCTCCTCTCTGACCGGTGTGTGGCAAGCCCGACTCCGCTTCGTCAACCGTGATACTCTCCCCGAGCAACCGGCGGTATATACGTCTCTAGGCCGTCTTCGGGCAGCTGCACGGTGCTGCCGATCTCGGCGGAGCGATAGAGTGCCATGAGCATCTCTACGACGGCGACCCCGTCGCGGAAGGTCTCCAGTGGCTCCTCACCCCTGAGGAACGCGCCGACCATGTGCCGGTCTTCGAGGGTGTAGCCGTAGGTCGCGGCCTCGTCTTCGAGTACCGGCATCAGGCCTTGCTCGGCACTCTGCTTCTCGACGAGGTCTTCACCCTCCGCTCCGGTCACGTTCCTGGAAAGGAAGACCCTGAGGCTGGTGTTGAGGGTGCTGAACTCCATAGCGTACTCGGGTCCGAGCAGCTCGAGCTGTATGCGCAGTCCTGGACCCACGTAGGCCCAGGAGGTGGTCGCCTCTATCATGACCGTCTGGCCCGCCTCGTCCTCCAGGGTCAGAGTCCCACGCGCAAAGTCCTCCGCCGGACGATTAACGTAGTCGATCTCGGCTCCCATCCCCCGCTTGAGCTGGTCGGCGTATCTCGGGCGGGTCCACTTGAGGTTGGCGATCGTGGCGTTGGCGCTCTTGAGCTTGAGGCTCTCACGTCCCTTGCCGGGTTCGGTGAGGAGGTAGCGGGCAACCTCGACGCTGTGACACATCATGTCCGAGAGGACGCCGCCCCCTTGCCTCTCGCCGAGCCAGAACCAGGGATTGTGGGGGCCGCTGTGCTCCTCGGAGGCGCGGGCGAGGTACGGCCTGCCGGCGGCCGGGACGCCGCGGCGCCAGATTACGTCCTTGCCCCGCTGCACGGCCGTCGAGAAGACCTGGTTTTCCAGGTAGCCGTGGTTGAGGCTCGCCCCCTCCGCAAGGCGCAACATCTCGCGAGCCTCTGCGAGGTTACGGGCGAGCGGCTTCTCGCAGGCGACGCCCAGAAGGCAGGCCCCGCTCTCCATGGCCCGACCGATGGCGCGCATGTGGTCGAGGCGGGTGTCGTTGGGGCCTAGGATCCAGACGGCGTCCACCTCATCTGAGGCGACGAGCGCCTCTACCGACCCGTAAGCCTTGCAGGGTCCAAGGTTCATCCCGTTCGCTTTGTTCGCGAGCGTCTCGCGGTGGGCGCGGGTAGGACTGAAGACCCCGCTCACCTGGACATCGCGAACGCCGAGGAGAGCCTGGAGGTGGAAGTTCGCAATAAAGCCGCTGCCGAGGAGCCCAATTCGTAGGGGGCCGTTGGTTCCGACTGGGTTCATCGCTCTCGTCCTTTCTACTGCCTTAGCGCCTTCTGGCGGCCATACAGGGAGAGCAGGAGGAGCAGGGTGACACCGTAGACGATCAGACGCGCCGACTCCGGGAGGTCCAGGGCGGTGAGCAGGCTGGTCAGGAGCGTTAAGACCAGAGCGCCGGCCATCGTCCCGAAGTAGCTGCCCATGCCGCCGGCTAGCAGCGTTCCCCCCACGACCACGGCGGCCACCGAAGGTAGGGTGTACGGGTCACCGAGATTGAGGAAGACCTGCTCGGTGTAGCCGAGCAGAACTACACCGCCTAGGGCGGCGAGCATCCCGCTCAAGGAGTACGTCAGAACCAGAACCGATGGTACTCGTACCCCGGAGAGCTTCGCGGTGACGCGATTGGTGCCCACGGCGAAGAGCCTCCGGCCGTAGGCGGTGCGCTGCAAGACCAACCACATGGCGCCCCCTAAAAGGAGCCACAGGAAGATCACGCCGGGGATACCTAAAACCAGGGAACCGGAGACGAGGCCGGTGAGGGCGGGAGCCGCCTCGCCCTCGACCCTACCCCCGGTTATGACCAGGATCAGGCCCTGCACCACCCCGGCCATCCCGAGCGTCATCACCAGCGGCGGGATGCCCAAGAGCGTTATACCGAATCCGTTTACGGCCCCGAGCAGGAGCCCCACACCGAGCGAGATCGCGAGCGCGATTAGCGCTTGCTCGTTCTGTCCGTCCCCGATCCTGAAGACTAGTATGGCACCTAGCGTTATCATAGCCCCGACGGACAAGTCGATCCCCTCGCCGCCGCTGATGATCACCAGCGTCTGCCCTGCCGCCACGATCCCCAGGAAGGCCGCTAGCCTCAAAATGTTCATCGCTTGCCCGAAAGAAGCAAAGCCAGGCTGCACGATCCCGCCCACCACGAACAGTATCACCGCCAGGATCAAGGCGATAACGATGGGATTCAGCCCAAGCCGTCTCATGCCCGCCTCCCGCGTCCGAGGAGGGCGACAATGCCGGGACCGGCGAGGGCCGCCACCACGATCAGGCCGTTGATGAGTGTCTGCCACGAGGAAGGCGCGCCCGAAAACGAGACGATGCTCTGTATGAGGCTCAGGATCACCACCCCGATGATCGAGCCGACCACGCCGCCCTGCCCGCCGCTGAGACGCGTACCCCCGAGCACGACCGCCACGATAGACTGCAGCATGAGATCCGCCCCGCCAATGGGGTTCCCGGTCCCAGTGCTGAGGGCCAGCGCGAGCGCCGCGAAAGCCGCCATCAGTCCTGCGATACAGTATGAGAGGAAGCGTACCGACGAGACCGGCACCCCGCTTACGAACGCCGAGAGGTCCCGTCCCCCCGTAGCGTACAGGTAAGGACCGTAGCGCGTCGACCGCAGGAGCGACCACAGCAGCAGCACGATGACCGCCACCCACAGGACCATCGGCAGCCCAAGGGGGTTGGTGTAGAAAAAGTTCACCAAGCCTAGCGGCATAGCACCACCCGGCTCGGGCAGCACGTAGAGCGCCAGCCCGGAGAAGACGAAGCTCGTCGCGAAGGTCGTCACAATCGGTTGGAAGCGCAGCACGGCCACGCAGAAGCCGTTGAGCGCGCCGGCCAAGGTGCCCGCCAGGAACCCCGCGGCCAACGCCAGCACGATCTGGGACGGGGACGACTCTTGGCCCATGAGGCTGACTATGACCACGTTCGCCATCGAGACAATCGCGCCTAAAGACAGATCGATGCCGCCCCCGATCACGACGACCGTCTGCCCAGCGGCGACGAGCATGAGCGGTACGAAGAGCAACAGGTTGCCGCTAAGTATCCCGGGCTGGAAGAAGTTCGGCTGCAGATAGTAGTTGATCGCCACGGTTATCACCAGCAGCAAGAGCGCGAAGGCGTACGACTGCCTCAGCGCCACCCGGCGCAGCCGCAGCCCCACGGAGGCCCGAGCCGCGCTCAAGCCGCCCCACCTGAGGCCAGCCCACCGGAAGGCGGGCTATCGGAGGGGCTCGAGGCTACACCCACGCTAGCGGAGACGAGGGCCGACTTGTTGAGGTCGTCACCGGAGAGCTCCCTCCGCATCACACCGTCACGCATCACGAGCACCCGGTCGCACAAGCCCAAGAGCTCTTCATCGTCGCTGCTGTGGAGCAGTATCGCCACCCCTCTTTGTCGCAGGTCGGAGAGTATCTTGTAAAATTCCCCCTTGGCGCCGACGTCAACTCCCTTCGTCGGGTCGTCGAGCAGGAGCACTTTCGGGTCCCGCATCAGCCACTTGCCTAGGACCACCTTCTGCGCGTTGCCGCCGCTCAGCGAGCTCACCGGAAGGTCCAGTGAGCCCATCTTGAGCCTTAGGCCTTGCGACACTTCTTCGGAGTCCCTCCGCGCCTGCCGTATATTCAGGAACATGCCGTAGCGCGACCAGGAGGGCAGGAGGAGGTTCTCCAATATCGAGCGTATCGACAGCAGGCCCTCGCCGCCGCGGTCGCCGGGGACGAAAGCGAGGCCCTTCCGCATTGCCTGCCGGGGGTGGGAAAAGCGGACCTCTTCGCCGGCGAACCGGATGGTACCCGAGTGGGGGACGGCCCCGAAAAGGGCGAGCAGCAGTTCCGCTTGGCCTTGTCCCTGCAACCCTCCGAGGCCCAGGATCTCGCCTTCCGTCAGCCCCAGGCTCACCTCCCTCAGCACCGATGTCCGGAGGTCCTCGGTCTCCAGCAGCAAAGTTCTCTCAACGGCGGCTTCCGCGGGATGCTCGATGTGCCGTTCCGCGACGCCGCCCTCGATCATGAGGCCTACCAGTTCCTCCTCGCTCGTCTCTTTCAAGTTCGCCGCGCCGACGGTTTTGCCGCTCAAGAGCACAGTAGCCCGGTCGGAGATCTGGAAGATCTCCTCCATACGGTGGGAGATAAAGACGAGAGCCATGCCCCGAGCCTTCCACTCGCCGACGAGCTCGAAGAGCCGCTCGACCTGACGCGCCCCCAAGCTCGCGGTTGCCTCATCCAAAATCATGACGCGCGGCTCGCGGCTCAACGCCTTGAGAATCTCCACGATCTGTCGGTCGCTGGGCGAGAGGGCCGATATGAGCGAGTCGGGACCGACGGAGGGCCCTAGAGCGTTCTCGAAGAGAGAGAGAAGGCGCGCAGTGCGCTCTTTGCGCTCCTTCCTCCGGACCCGGCCCAAGGCTACCGGCTCGTTGGCGAGCCAGATGTTCTCGGCGACCGTCATGTCAGGTACTAGGCTGAGCTCTTGGTAGACGGCAGAGATCCCCGCCCGGCGAGCCGCCTGGGGTGAAGAGAAGCTCACCCCCTCACCGTCTAGGAGCAGCCTTCCGGCGTCGGGGACGACCGCTCCGGTGATGATCTTGCCAAGCGTGCTCTTGCCGCTCCCGTTGGCCCCCATCAGCGCCAGCACCTCGCCGGACTTCACGTCCAGGTTGCCGTCGGCGAGTGCTACCACACCGCCATAGCGCTTGACGAGGTGCTGGGCCGAGAGGGAGACGACAGCCATCTCTACCCGCCTACTGGAAGTAGGACTGCGCCTGTTCGCGGCTGATCATGCCATCGAGCACGTACTCGCCCTCGACATCGATCTTCTGAATTTCCACCTTGAGGTTCTCATTGGTCACGACCCCGGGTATCGGCACGTACAGGGTGTTGCCTGCCTCGCCCTGGAGTTCGCTCTGCTTGATCTCCTTGCCCTGCAAGAGTTCCACCGCCACCCGCAGGCCGCTCGCGCCGACGCCGGGCGGGTTGACCGGGCCGTAAGAGGCGAAGTCCGGGTTCTCCTGACGCACCTCTTGCCACAGCCTCATGTAGCCGGAGCGGGCCTCGCCGGAGATCACCGGGTATTCGCCGGGGTTGGCGGCCTGCACGGCCTGTAGCACGCCGCGGGCCATGCCGTCCTGCGTCCAGACGCCGTCGATGTTCGGCTGCGAGGCGAGGATGTTCGACATCTCTTGCTGGGCCGTCGCCTGGTCCCAGTCGGCGTTAGTCTCCTGGACCACCTCGATGCCCGGGTTCTCAGCGAAGACTTCCTTCACGGCGTCATAGCGAGCTTCGTTAGCCGGGTGCCCGGCGATGCCGTTGATCACCACCACGTCGCCCTCGCCGCCGAGCGCCTCCACCAACCACTCGGCACCCATGCTCGCCCATTCGCCTTGATCGATCACGACGTTCGTGACGCCCGGGGCGTCGATCTCCTGGTCCACCGCGATCACCGGGATTCCGGCCTGCTCAGCCTGACCGATCACCTGGTCCAGGGCAGTAGCGTCGTTGGGGTTGACGATGATGGCGTCCACCCCACGGTTGATGAGGTTCCTCATCTGCTGGATCTGACCCTGCGCATCGACGTCCGCGCTCTCTATGACCAAATCTTCGGTGAGCCCTTCCTGCTTGTACTCACCGTTTACTCTCTGCAGGTCATCGATCATCTGCGTCCGCCACTCGCTGCTGATGAAGCCGTTGGAGACCCCGATTGTGAACGGCCCCTCGTTGCCTTGCCCCCCGCCATTCCCGCCTTGGCCTCCGCCGCCGCAGGCGGCCACGAATACCACTGTCACCAAGCACACCGTCAGCGCCAGGACCCTACCGGTCAGCGTTCGTTCGAACATCCTATACTCCTTCCTACATACCGCCGAAGATATCACCCGGCGCGTGTCGCCTCGCTACCCATCGCTTTTTTGCGCTCTCGCCTGTGCGATTTCGCTCTTCTCTCCTCGTCCCCAGACCTTCGGTGGAGCTCCTAGATCGATCATCTTCCTACTCGCCACCTCTTTCCCTGACCACCAACTGCCTAAGTATAGGCCGTTGGCACCGCCGGCACGCGTAGCGGCGGTTATGAAATATACGCTCTAGGATCGTTTGCTATCGTCTGTGATCCAGCGTAGTTCCCGCCAGGCCCGACGCAGATCACCGCCCGGTCGTATACATTCAACAACGGAACCCGGTATGAGCCAGAGCGTAGCATCGATAAGCAACGCCTGGGCTTGTGGAACTCCTGAGACGTGTCCATAGAGGGCGATGCCAAAAGTCATAAGCCCCGTAAACAGCGGGCCACGAGAGGCCGCCCGTCCTAAACCGCAGGGCTCGCCGCGCGCCGGGCCCTCGTCGAAAACGAACCGCTCGATGCCTCCCGCCTGTCCCAACCGCCCAACCCGCCGCCGCACCTCGCGGGGGGTCAGGACCGTGCCGTAAAGATCCATGCCACCCACCTCCCTACCTCCAACGACGCCCCCAAAGTAGAATACCCTCATCGGAGCCGGGACGCGGATCGGGAAAGGGCGCTCCCGGGTAGCGAGATGGAGGAGCGATGCAGACCTATCCGATAAAGCTGTCCTACCACGTGCGCGACTACTATTTCGGGGAGCGCCTGATCCCCGACCTTCTCGGCAAGCGGGACGCACCCGAGGGCGTCGTGGCCGAGACGTGGGAGATAAGCGACTACCACAAGACGACCGGCACGGTCGAGAACGGCCCCTACGCCGGCAGGACGCTCCACGACCTCGTGAGGGAGTTCCCGGACGCGCTGGTGGGGGAGGGCTGGCACGGCCCGCACTTCCCGCTGCTGTTCAAGTTCCTCGATGCCTCGCACATGCTACCCGTCCACCTCCACCCCGACGACGAGATCGCCAGAGCAAAGCACGGCGAGCCCCACGGCAAGAGCGAGGCGTGGCACATCCTATGGGCCGAGCCCGGCGCGACGATCCTGGCCGGTATAAAGGACGGCCCCTCTCGCGAGGATCTCTTCGAGGCGTTTAAGGCACAAGACTACGACTCGGTGATGCAGCGGCACGAGATCAGAGCGGGCGACACCGTGTACGTCCCCGGCGGCATCCTGCACACGTTCGGGCCCGGGACCCTGATCTGCGAGATCCAACAGACCTCCGACCTCGGCCAGTTCGTGATGCCCACCGACCTCTACGGCAACCGACTGAGTGAGGAGCAGTGGGACGCCAACATAGAGGCCACCCTGGACGAACTAAAGACAGACTTTTTGCCCCGCCCGAACCCGGGCCTCGCACTGGAAGACAGGCCAAACCGCCGTGTCCTCTGCTGCGCCGGGCCGCACTTCGCCCTCGAACGGTGGACGCTCTCAGGACCGCACACCGAGCCTTCCCGCCCGGACCGCTTCCTCACCGTCTCGAACGTGGGGGAGACGGCCGTGGAGATAGAACACGCGGGCGGCTCGGAGATTCTCGGGCGCGCGGAGAGCTGCATCCTGCCGGCCGCGATGGGGGAGGCACGGGTCGTGCCCAGCGAAGCCGCGGACGAGGCGATCCTCGTGGCGTGCTATGTCCCGGACCTAGAGCGGGACTTAGTCGGGCACCTGCGGGAAGCGGGGTATTCCGACGAGGAGATACGGGCTCTGGGAGAGGTCGTCGTTTAGCCGATACGGACGGAGGTGAGGTCGTGGGGAAGATAGTAACCCTGGGCGAGGTGGTCGCGGACGTCTACCAGGAGGAGATGCCCTCCGAGGTGGAGATGCCGTTTACCGCCCGCCCCGGAGGAGCGCCCGCGAACGTGGCGGTCGCAGTGGCGAAGCTCGGGGCTGAAGCGGCGTTCGTAGGGAGGTTGGGCGAGGACCTCTTCGGGGAGTTCATCCTGCGGGCCCTTGAGGCGGAGGGCGTTGACACCTCCGCGATACTGCGTCAGCCGCCGCCCACGCGCACGACCTTGGCATTCGTCGAGGTGACGGAGAACGGCGACAGGGAGTTCACCTTCTACCGCTCGGTCCCGGCGGCCGACGAGCTTCTCTCTCCCGAAGACATCGAGCGCGAGATCCTCTTAGAGGCTTCCTTTGTGAACTTCGGAAGCATCCCGCTCATAAAGGAGCCGGTGCGCTCAGCGACGCTGAGGTTCGCGGAACTGGCCAACGAGATGGACATCCCGGTGGCCTTCGACGTCAACCTCCGCAGGCATCTGTGGGAGAGCGTGGAGGTCGCCCGCCAGACCGTGGCGCCGGTGCTAGACCTCTCGTCCGTCGCCAAGCTCAGCGACGACGAGCTCTCCCCGATACTCGGTGTGGAGGACCCGGAAGAGGCGGCGGAGGTCTTGTTGGACCGCGGCATCTCACTGGTGCTCGTCAGCATGGGGGGCGAAGGGGCCTTCTACGCCACCCGGGGGTTCGGTGGCATCCTGCCGGGATTCGA
>DASQVA010000248.1:0-11604 GCA_035641035.1 Rubrobacter sp.
GACGCTCCCGATCTGGGTGAGGATGTCCACGCAGTACGCTTGCTCGTCCACCATACGCTGCACGCCGCGCACCTGTCCCTCTATCCGCTTGAGGCGGTTCTGCAGCAGCTCCTTGTCCTTAGCCTCGATGTAGCCGTGGGCCGCGTCTTCTTCGGCAACGATCCCCTGTCGGTTGTCCTGGGTCGCGTCCATTTACATCTCCTTTGGTGTAGGCCCGCCGTGCGGCCGTCGACTTCCCAATCTGGGGTGGTGATGCGATAGGGCACGTGCGGAAGCTCCGCGTGGACTATGGTGCTGGTGGCCACGGTCGGCGGGAGTTACGAATCGTGTGGCGTAAAACCAGAGACCATTCGGAAGCTAGGAGTACGTAGAGAAGAACGGGAAGACGGACGGTGCCTTCGACATCATCTGGGAGGGCCAGACGCCGGGCAACGATCCGGAGCCGGCGGCCTCCATCTTGCGTCCTTTCGCCGAGGCGGGGGCCACGTGGTGGATCGAATCGCCCTGGATGCCCCCAACGGACTCAACGATCTGCGGGTACGCATAAGGCAAGATCCGCTCTCTATCGGCTAGCGTCGTCGGGCGCTTACCTCCGGGCGTCTTTGAGGATCTCGAAGATCTCCTCTATAAGGGCCTCGCGCTTGTCGGGGGGGAGGTCGCGAGGGTGGATGGTCTGTTTGTCGGACTGGAGGTTGCGCAGGTTCGCCTCTTCGGCGAGGTACTGGTCTATCAGGCGGACGATGGCGTCCACCTTCTCGCGGGGGAGTCCGTCGCCGCCGCGGGTCAGTCTGCTCCACATGATCATGGTTCCTTCCGTGACGGTGGTGTCGCGGCAGATTATACCGTCGGGGGTGTTACGGGCGTCAGGCCTGCCTAGAGGCGGTGCGGCGGGGGAAGGAGCGGTCTTCGGAGGGGACGAAGCCCTTTCCTAGACGCCAGGCGTGGGCCGTTATGCGGAGGTTATCGTCGTCTATCTCGACGAGGTTGAAGCTCGAGGTGCGTCCGGCGCGGATGCGGTTTGAGATGGTCCCTGCGGTCGAGATGACGAGGCCGTGGGCGCCGCTCTCGATCATGTGGACGGCGTCCTGGTGGTCATGGCCGCAGAGGATGAGGTCCGTGCCGAGGTCGGCGAAGGCGTGGAGGGCCTGCTCGGTGTTCGCGAGGCCGTGGCGGCCCGAGAGCTCGCCCCTGATAGGGTTGTGGTGGAGCATCACGACACGGGCGGCGTCCGGGGAGGAGTTCTCGAAGGCTTCGCGCACGCGCTCGACGTCCGCGTGCTTGACGTGGCCGATCACGCCGAGGTCCCTGAAGCGCCTGGTAATCGAACCACGGGTTATGCCGTGGGCCGTGTTCACCCCGGCGATGACCGCGCCAGGTATCTCAAGGGACGGGCTCAGGTCCCCGGAGATATGCCTGACGTAGCGCGAGTACTTGAAATTATGAGCCTGCTGTCGGAAGAGCCCGGCGAGGCCCAGGTTACGGGCCACGGCCCCGAGCCAGCGGATGTCGTGGTTGCCGGGGATGACCACGTATGGTGCCGTCTCTCCCAGGGCGTCCAAATACGCGCGGGCCTGCCTGAACTCCCTGTTGGCGCACCGCTGCGTAAGGTCGCCCGAGACAGCTATCGCGTCGGGCTCCGCCGTGGCGAGGAACACTTTGAGGGCGTCCAGGCGCTCGGCGACGGCGGGTCGTCCGAAGTGCAGATCGGAGACGTGGGCCAGGGTAGTCACAAGAGGGGATTCTACCCGAACACACCGGGCTCAGAAACCCGCGCGGTTCGTCCTCAGACGAGCCTGACCCCCTCGTCCTCTACCGGATACCTTCGAGGAACCCCTTAAGAGCCGCGTTGAACTCCTTCGGAGTCTCCAGGTTCGAGAGGTGGCCGGCGTGGGGGAGGCTCACGTGGCGAGAGTCTGGTATCTTCCCGGCCATCCGGGCCATCACCTCGGGGGAGGAGATCGAGTCTTCGTCGCCGCCGATGACGAGGGTGGAAACCCCGATCTCCGCGAGGAGCGGGGTCGAGTCCGGGCGCTCGCGCATGGCGCCGAGTGCCGCGACGGCGCCGTCGGGGGAGTTCTCGAGGATCATGGCCCGCACCCTCTCTACGAGCCCCTCATCGCTCTCGCGGGTTGCGGGGGCGAGGAGGCGTTCCATCTGGAGCTCCGCGAGGACACCTACTCCCTCTTGGGCGACGCGGAGGGCCATATCTTTTCGGCTCTCGCGCGCCTCCTCTGAGTCCGGGTCGGGGCGGGTGTTGGCGAGGACGAGGGCAGAGATCCTCTCTGGGAAGAGCCTCAAACACTCGAAGGTGACATAGCCGCCCATCGAGACGCCGCCGAGGACCACACGCTCCAGCCCCAACCTGTCCAGGAGGCTGCGGACCCCTTCGGCGTAGTAGCGTACGTCGGGCTGGGCCGGCGTCCTGGGAGAGCGCCCGAAACCGGGAAGGTCCGGGGCGACCACCCGGCGGTCGCCGGAGAAGACCGCCATCTGAGGCTCGAACATCCTGCCGTTGAGTGGGAAGGCGTGGAGAAGCACCAGCGGGTCACTCGTCCCCTCACCGAGATCCCTGTACGACATCGTCATGCTGGTGGTCCTGTGATCCACATTGTCTCCTTCCAAGTTAGGCATCAGGCATCAGCCGTCAGCTCTGTGGTCTTGCGGCGACACTTTTGCCGAAGGCGAAGCCCCACCGGGGCTGATGGTAGCGTTTTGGGCTGATGATTTCCGCGCCCACCATTTCCCTGCGGCCCCATGCCTGGCACCTGAAGCCTATCCCAGGGCCGCCGCGAGCCGCCGCACACCGCCGCGCATCTCCCTATCTCCCACCGCCGCATAGCCGAGCATGACCCCTCCGCGTCCCCCGGACACGCTTCCGTAGAGCGAAACCGGCGGGACCTCCACACCGAGATCCGCGGCGCGGCGCGACGCCTCGCGGTCGTCTGCTCCCTCTGGGAGCCAACCGATCAGGTGCATCCCGGCTGCGGCGGGGTTTACTTCGAGCAGCCCCGGGAGCTCGCGCGCCACCTCCTCGACCAGCGCCGCCTGTCTCTCGGCGTAGAGGGCTCGCATCCGGCGGAGGTGGCGCATGAAATGTCCCTCGGCGATGAACCCGGCGAGGATGGCTTGATCCACCGTCGGCGGGTGCCGGTCGATCAGCTCACGGGCGGAGACGAAGGCCTCGATGAGATCCGACGGAACCACGAGGTAGCCCAGCCTGAGGGCGGGGAAGAGGACCTTGCTGAAGGTCCCGATGTACAGTACGCGCCCCTCGCTATCTAGGCCTTGAAGGGCTTCGAGGGGGCATCCAGTGTAGCGGTACTCGGAGTCGTAGTCGTCCTCGACCACCCACGCCCCCGACCGGTTTGCCCACCCGAGCAGCTCCAGCCGCCGGCTGAGGCTCATCGTCACCCCGAGCGGGTACTGGTGCGAGGGCGTGACGCAGGCGAGCCGGGCCTCGGGCTCGCGTGCTACCCCCACGGCCACCCCAAGCCCCTCCCCGTCCACAGGCACGGGTACGAGCCTGGCGCCGGCGCCTGAGAGCGCGCCTCTCGCCCCCATGTAGCCAGGGTCCTCGACCCAGACGGCGTCGCCGGGGTCGAGCAGCACGCGTGCTGCGAGATCCAGCGCCTGCTGGGATCCCGAGACCACGATTACCTGCTCCGGGACGCACCTTACCGCCCGCGACGCCCCGAGGTACCTTGCGATGGCCTCCCGTAGTGGCCGGTACCCCGCCGGATTTCCGTAGCCGAGGAGTCCGCCCGAAGGCCTCCGCCAGACCTTCCTCGAGACCCGACGCCAAGCCGCATCGGGAAACTCGTCCAGCGCCGGCACGCCCGGCCTGAACGCGCGCGGCGATCCCCGGTCCCTAACAGCCGTCGTCGGCGTAGCCGCCAGCAACGCTCCCCGCCCGCTTAGACCGCGTCCAGAACGCGCCGGCCGGGACTCGCGGTCCGCCTTGAACGCCACGCTGAGCAAGTCGTCGGGTAAGTGTCTCGCGACAAAGGTGCCGGAGCCAACCTTCCCCTCAAGGTAGCCTTCGGCGAGCAACTGTTCAAAGGCCGTTACCACCGTGGTGCGGGAGATGCCTAACTCTGCGGCGAGCGTTCGGGTCGAGGGGAGGCGTGTCCCCGCCGGCAACAGGCCGGAGAGGATGGCGCGCCGCACCCCATCGTAGAGCTGCCGGTAGTACGGCGCTCCCGAGGAGGGTTCCAGGGAGATCCAGGGCGGCACCTCCGCCGCTCTCTTCGCCACACCCCACCTCCACGAGTCTGAATGGTCTGGTCCAAACACATGATAGTGGATCTGGTGTAGGTGCCACCTTTCGCTACCATGTCCTGTGACGGGCGGCCAGTTTGGACGGGGCAATCCCTGGTCTGGTGAAAGCCTGGTCTGGTGAAAGGATGGTGTGTATGTGGGAGAACCTGTGGGATGTGTTGGAGGGCGGGGTCGTGCGTTTGGAGCCGCTGGCGCGCCGTCACGAGCGGGGCCTCTTCGAGGCGGCCGGGGACGAGAGGATCTGGCGCTGGATGTCCCACGACGCCCGCGAGAGTCGCGAGACGTTCCGGCTCTGGCTGGATGACGCGCTGGCGCGCTCAGAGGCGGGAATCGAGGCCGCGTTCGCAACCCTCGACGCGCGCACCGGGAAGCCGGTGGGGAGTACGCGGTACCTCACCCTGCGCCCCGAGCACCGGGGACTGGAGATCGGGTGGACCTGGCTCGCGTCCTCCCGCTGGGGGACGGGCGCCAACGTTGAGGCCAAACTTCTCATGCTGGAGCACGCCTTCGAGCGCCTTGGCTGCCTGCGCGTCGAGTTCAAGACAGACAGGCGCAACGACCGCTCGCGCGGCGCGCTAGCGGCCCTACCCGCGCGGTTCGAGGGCGTCTTTCGCAAGCATATGCTCGTGCGCGGCGGCGAGCGCCGCGACTCGGCCTACTACAGCATAGTCGACGATGAGTGGCCCGAGATAGAGGGCAACCTCAGGCGGCGCCTCGATGCCGTCCGCGAGAAGGAGGCACGATGAGGGACACGGAGAACGCCAGCGGCACTAGGCGGCGCAGGGCGACGGTCGCGGGGGCGATGGGGCTGTTGCCGGGTCGGGACGGGGAGCGGTTCGCGCGGGTGCTCGGGCACGGGAGCATGGAGTTAGAGGTCTACGCGCCACGCGGGGCGGACCTGCAGACGCCGCACGCCCGCGACGAGCTGTATGTGGTGGTGAGTGGGACCGGTGAGTTCGTGAACGGGCCGGAACGCCATCCCTTCGGACCCGGCGACGTGCTGTTCGTGCCGGCTGGCGTCGAGCACCGGTTCGAGGGCTTCACGGACGACCTCGTCGTGTGGGTCGTCTTCTACGGCCCCGAGGGGGGCGAGGCGGCGAACATGGAGGGGGAGACTTGAGCCTGAAGATGCGCGAGCTGTGCGGGCGTTGTGGGGTCTCGCTATCACAGGATGGCGTTGCATTCGTTTGCAGCTACGAGTGCACCTTCTGCGAGGGTTGCGCGGGTGGAATGGGGAACGTGTGTCCCAGCTGCGGCGGCGAGCTGGTGCGGCGACCCCGACAACGGTTAGAGAACACCTCGGCGAAGCGGACGTAGAGAGGAACCGAGATGTCGGAAGGTGGAGAAGGGAGAGAACAGTGGCGCGTATCGAAGGTGTAGATCCGAAGCGGACGGAGAGACGGGTTCGGGTCGTTCTGGAGGCGCAAGCGGGGAAGTGGGGGACACCGCTCCTCAATCACCTCCTCTACGCCCGCCGCCCGAGTATCTTGCAGGGGGTGCGGGCGATGTGGGCCGGACTCGACGCTTCGGGGCTTCTCGATCCTGGGCTGGTCGCCCTGGTGAATCGCAGGGTGGCGGCCCTGAACGGCTGTGTCTTTTGACAGGATATCAACGCTGCCGTGGGCAGCGAACTGGGAGTCCCGGACGATAAGATCCTCGCTCTCGAAGCGTACGCTACGAGCTCGCTTTACGACGAGCAAGAGCGTGCAGCTCTTCAGTATGCCGATGCTATTACCCTGTCCGAGCAGGACGTCGACGAGGCCCTCTTCGAGCGCGTGCGAGGCTGTTTCGGTGACGACGCCGTGATCGAGCTCACGGCTGTAATAGCCTGGGAGAACGCTTCTAGCAAGTTTAACCGTGCCTTGCGTGTGCCTTCGCAGGGACTTTGGAAAATGAAGGATCGGTAAGCGGACGCGTCGAAGTCTTTGTGAAGGAGGATCATCGTGCAAACTGAAAGGCGAGAGCGGCACCCATACTACATGCACGACGCCATCCTGGCCCAACCCGAATCGTTCGTGCGCGCCGTCGAGCGCAACGAGGAGGCAGTGGAGAGGTTCGCGTACGAGGTTGTGGGCAGCGGTAGGCTCTTTCTGGTCGGCCTCGGCACCTCGCACCACGCGGCGCAGGTCGGGGAGCACCTAATGCGCCACTACGGTGGCGGGGTGGACGCCAGGGCGGTCCACTCCTTCGACCTCGCGCTCTACGGGCCGGGACTCTCCACGGAGGACTGCCTGATCGCGGTGAGCCATCGCGGGAGCAAGCGCTACACGGCCCGCGCGCTGGAGCACGCTCGCGAGGTGGGCTGCCGGACGGCGCTCGTTACCGGCGAGGGGGATGCGCTGATCGGTGCTGATACTGTATTCAGAACGGTGCCCCAGGAGAGATCTTCGGCGCACACCGTCAGTTACACGAGCGCGGTCGGGGTACTGGCGCTTCTTGCCGGCCATATCGGCCGCCACAGGACCGGCGAGGAGACGCTGCCCGATGCGTTGTTGCGGGAGGTACCTGAGCCTTTGCGGACCTCGCTGGCTACGGAGGAAAGGGCCGAGGCTCTCGCCCACGAGTACGTGGGGCGGCGTAGGATCTGGCTTCTAGGTGGGGGACCGAGCGCGGTGACGGCGCAGGAGGTCGCGCTCAAGATCAAGGAGACCTCCTACCTGCAGGCCGAGGGCATGCCCACAGAGACGATGCTGCACGGCCCCTTCCAGTGCGTCGAGGCGGAGGACCTGTTCGTACTCGTGGCGCCCTCCGGCGCCGCCAGGGTGCGCACCCTGGAGGTGGCCGAGCTGGCCGAAGAGATCGGCGCCCCGTGCGTGGTCGTCGGCGACGATCCGACCGCCGAGCTTGCCGTACCCGGGGTTCCGGAGCCGTTCTCGGCGCTCACCTGCCTCGTGCCCTTGCAGTTCTTCGCTTACCACCTCGCGCTGGCGCGCGGCACGAACCCTGACAGCTTCCGCGCCGAGGACCTGCGCTTCGCGAGGGCCGACGTGTCGGGGCGGTTGTAGGTAGACTAGGCGGCCGTGAGGCTCGTCTATACCCTCCTCCTCGTCGGAGTCACGGCAGTTTGGGGCTGGACATTCGTCGTCGTGCAGGACGCCATCGCCCTCTACGGCGTGCTGCCGTTTCTGGCCGTCCGCTTCGCTCTGGCAGGCGCCGCCCTCGCCCCGATCTACGCGCCGAGGCTCACGCGCCGCTCTTTGCTGGTGGGTGGCGGCATCGGCGTGGTGCTGGCCGCGGGCTACCTCTTCCAGACGACTGGGCTGCTGTTCACGACGCCGACCAACTCCGGCCTGATCACGGGTCTCTTCGTCGTCTTCGCGCCGCTGGCCGACCGGACCTTCTTCGGGACCGGGGTCGCGCGGCAGGTACTCGTGGCCGTAGGCCTCAGCCTATTCGGGATGGTCCTGCTCGCCGGGGGCGGGCCTGAGGGCGCTAACTGGGGCGACCTACTCACGCTCCTGTGCGCTGCGGCCTTGGGGCTGCACATCGCGCTATTATCCCGCTACGCCGCCGGGCACGACGCGGGCGGTCTGACCCTGGCCCAG
This sequence comes from Rubrobacter sp., assembly GCA_035641035.1. Lineage (GTDB taxonomy): Bacteria > Actinomycetota > Rubrobacteria > Rubrobacterales > Rubrobacteraceae > Rubrobacter_D. The sequence continues at coordinate 7,824 of DASQVA010000248.1, forward strand.
ATCCTCGCGATGGCGCTCCTCTTCGTTGTCGCCTGGCCTTTCTTCGAGCCCGTCTCGCTCCCGCCGCCGGGTGTGTGGGTCGCGCTGCTCGTGACGGGGCTGCTGGCGTCGGCCGGGGCTTTCCTGGTGCAGACCACCGTGCAGCAGAGGATTCCGGCGGCGCGAACCGCGATCATCCTGACGATGGAGCCCGTCTTCGCCGCCCTCTTCGGCTACTTGCTCGCCGGGGACAGGCTCGTCGTCGTCCAACTAATCGGCGCTGCTCTGATCCTCTCCGCCCTCGTTATAGGAGAGATCATGCCCCTCCTGCGGCGCCGCAAGTAGCCCTCAGACGCCCTGGCCGCGCAGGACCCGCACCCGTCCTCGAAACGGACCGGTAGGCGGTAAACTGGGCGTGGGTCTTTTGTGAAGAGGAGGTTCGTGTGGCACGCACCGTGGAGGTCCCTGAGTACGAGGTCCGCGGCGAGGTCAGGGTGGACCCGGCGAAGACGGCGCTCATCGTCGTGGATATGCAGAACGACTTTGTGAAAGAGGGCGGCAATCTTGTCGTCCCAGACGCAGAAGGTACGGTACCTGTGATCCAGGACCTGCTGAGGCTCGCTCGGGATTCGGGGATGAAGGTCGTCTTTACCCAGGACACCCACACGGAAGGGGATCCCGAATGGGATATATGGCCTGAGCACGTCGAGGAGGGTTCGTGGGGTTGGAGGATCGTTGACGAGCTCACGCCACGCGAGAACGAGTTCGTCGTCCGCAAGGTCCGCTACGACGCCTTCTACGGGACCCACCTCGACCACTTCCTGCGCCTCTGGGGTGTCGACACGCTAGTCCTCTGCGGCACGGTGGCCAACATCTGCGTCCACTACACCGCCGCGAGCGCCGCCTTGCGCTGGTACAGGGTAATCGTCCCGAAGGATGCGACCTCGGCACTCGATCCGTTCGACCTGGAGTCTTCGCTCAGGCAAACCGCGTTCCTGTTCAACGGCATCATCACCCAGAGCAAAGCGATAAAGGCGGACGAAGAGGACGAGCCGGTCTATCGCAGCAAGATCGAGGAGGCCGCCGGAGACTGACGGACCGGCGACCGTCGGGCGAGCTGCAACGATCGAACCGCTGCGGCGGCGCTCCTTGCGGCCCGCGCGCTTGATCCCGCGCGAAAAATGTCTCGCCGCGAGCCAGAAGAAAGGCGCCACGAAAAGCGAGACGAACGCGAGGTGCCAATTCAGGTAGAAGAGCACCGCGGTGAAAACGATGAGTTGGGAGACGTAGAAGATCGCCGAGGTCAGCCCGCTCAGCAGGAGGTTTTCGATCTCCTGCATGTCGTCGGTGAGGCAGATCCTCTCCGCTGTGTGGGACTACTCCTTCGACCACGTTGGAGCCAGGGTCGACAGCTACGTCAGCTACCTCAGGAACAAGATAGACTCCCACGGTGATCCTTCCTTTATCCAGACCATCCACGGGGCGGGCTACCGCTTTGACCCGTGCGCGGGCGAGTGATCCCAGTCGGGTCTCGTAGCGTACCAGGAGTGGCGGCTGACATTGACTCTGGTAGCATTCGGGGGCACAGCCCACTCCAGAGAACAGATGGATAGGAGAGATCATGGCTAAAGCGGAACGCCGCGCGGAAGTGACGTGGCAGGGCAACCTGATGAAAGGTTCCGGGACCTTCGACCTGGCGAGCAGCGGGACGATGACGGGAGCCCAGGTCACCTTCGCGAGGCGCATCGGGAACCCTGAAGGCAGCACCTCGCCCGAGGAGCTCATCGCCGCAGCGCACGCGAGTTGTTACGCGATGGCGCTCTCGAACACACTCGGGGAGCAGGGCAACGACCCAGAGGAGTTGAACATCAGCGCGACCTGCACGCTGGATACGGACAGCCTCAAGATCACCACGATGGTCCTAGACATCCGCGGAAACGTACCCGGCGTCGACGAGGAGGGCTTCAGGAGTGCTGCTGAGCAGGCTGAGCAGATCTGCCCGGTCTCCAACGCCCTGCGTGGCAACGTGGACATCCAGCTGAACACCCGCCTGGCTTAACGGGGTCTTTCTCAGCGGGCTTCGCTACGGGCTATGACGCCGTGGGGCTTGTTCTCTATCCACCGCACGAACCGGGAGATCTCGGGGTGGGAGAGTAAAGTCTTCACGCTGTTGTAGCCCCGCTCCAACTCTTTCTCTGTGAGGCTGCGGTGGATCTGCCTGTGGCACGCGGGGCACAGGGCCACCGTGTGATGCAACTCTTCGCGGGTAAAGCGGGCTTTCACCCGTTTGTTACCGTGGCGGCTGCGCGGGATAAGGTGGTGCCTGGTACGTCGCTCCACGACCCTCTCACACAGTCCGCAGGTCCCGCCGTTCTCGTAGATACTCGACATACCGCGCCAAATTGTACCCGGCGGCGGGCGCTTCACAACGACCTGTCTAAGGGTCCCGCAGCCGGGCGAGTGTCGTGCCTAATGGCGCAGAGTATGTCCGGTCCGCGAGCGGGAGGATTCGGTAGCCAGGGGTAGCTTCCTCGACCCTATACCTCGTGTCCCTACGTCGGGGGGGTTACGGTCGGAGCGGTGGGAAGTCGTAACAGGTTATCCTCGTGGTGATCTTGTCCGTTGCGTTGGTAGGGTTGATTTCGACGGTCCAAGAGCCACCCCTGCCCGCCTTGTTCTCAACTCTGGCGGTAGGCGGCAGAGTTGATGTAACCGCCGCTCTGTAACCTGTCTCCGGAGAGTAGCGTATGTGTACTTCGCAGAAAAACCCTTCTACGCGATTGGGTGAATAGCCGCCTGTACTCGATGGTAGCGAAAGCCCTCGCTCACGTGCTGGACCGGCCTGGCAAGCGCACGTATCCTCTAATAGCCAGGGCGTCTACACCGCAACAAGGCCCACTACGATCAACCCTGCTACGCCGCTGAGCGCGAGCGCTGATATCTTGAAGCCCACTGGCATCAGAGCGATCAGCGCGACGATCGCGACCATGCGCGGCCAGGACAGCACCCCGAAGATAACCCGCTTGAAGAGCGCGTGCCCGGCCAGGGCCAACGCAGTTACCCCAAGGGTCAGTGCGACGAGGACGGCCGATGTTCGGCCGCCGGGATGCGCTAGCGTCAACTCGTCGTCGGCGCCCAACGCGATGATCTCGACTATCATGGGGATGTGGAAATAGGTGTAGGCGGAGAGGGCCACCCGTCCCAGGTCATCGGAGGAGGAGATGACCTCGCGAGCCGCCTCCACGGTGCGGTCGAAGTAGATCCACCACAGCGACACGCTGCCGAGCAAGGCCACCACGGCAGCGACCGCCGCGAAGATCAGAAAGGCCAGCAAAGCTACCTGCTCCACAGCGGCGCATCCTACGCTATTCACCGGAGTGCGCAGAAGGAATGTTCTCCACAGTAGTTCGCGCCGCGTTTGGTCAGGTGCGATCATGCCTACTACACGGTGGGAAAAAGACGACCCACTCCTGGGCAAGCGAGGCGGAAAGGAGCACCAGAAATATGTTTGCGGCTATACGCTATTACCAGGCGGACCCTCCCTCCATCGACGAGGTGGTCCGGCGGGTGCACCAAGACTTTGTGCCCCTCATCAGGGACATGCAGGGGTTCGTCTCGTACTTCATCCTAGTCCCCAGTGAGAGGGAGGAGGATATCGTTTCGGTGAGCGTCTTTGAGGACCAACAAAGCGCTGAAGAGAGCAACAGCAAGGCCGCAGAGTGGGTGGTGCAGAATCTGGGCGAGCTTCTTCGGCCGAGCCCGGAGTTCGCCAGCGGGCAAGTCGTGGTGTACGAGGCGTCGC
>DASQVA010000249.1:0-13580 GCA_035641035.1 Rubrobacter sp.
AAGAGAGGGCCTCCCTGTGCGTTTCTACGTCGCTTATTTCTGTATTTAGGTCCTTGAGAGGGTCGACATAGAATGAAGGTGACTCGTAAGCGCGGGCCTCACGCTCAGCCCTCTCGGCCAGCTCCTCAAAGCGCTCCCCGGCGAATATACCGGCCTCCACCCGCCCGAGGCACCGCAGCCTCCAGTCGGCGGCGATTACGCGCTCCACGAGCGACCCCTCAAGCTCCCCGTTGGGCTGCAGCTCGTCCCTTAAGTGTTCGCTCAGCTCCTTGAGGGCGGCCTCGTCCTCTCCGGGCATAAGCATCTGTGCGGAGAGGAGGCCGTGCCTGAGAGCGTTCTGGCGCGCCGGCGGCCCCGTGGCCGAGACCCACCTCAGGATAGGGGAGGTGGACCTGGAGATCGTGGCCTTGGCCAAGTAGATAGGGGCTGGGTTGATCGTGATGGGTTGCCGGGGACAGTGGGGGATAAGGAGGGCCCTAGAGAGGAGCATCTCCGATGGGGTTATCCGCCACGCTCCCTGCCCGGTGCTGGTGGTACGCTCCCACGAGAGAGCCGAGGGCTCAAGGCCGCCTGCCCTCATGCAAGGAGAGGATCGATAAACGTCCCGATGGGGGACAGTCGCAGCCATTCGGCCCCGGGTGAGCGAGGTCCGAGGATCCAACGAGCTGCGTTGGAGGCGCGGTGATGATCGTCTCGGTAGTGGATGCGGGCGATATCGCCAATCGCGGCACCGAGGCCGTCGAGGCTACCGCCGAGCTGCTCGAGGGCATCGATGGAACAGTCCTCGCTTTGGGCGACAACGCGTATCCTCGGGGCTCGACCGCCAACTTCGAGGAATGCTACGGGCCCTCATGGGGGCGCTTCAAGGGGCGCACCAAGCCTGTTCCCGGCAACCACGAGTACTACACCCAAGGGGCTAGAGACTATTTCGAGTACTTCGGGCAGGCCGCAGGTGAGCCCGAGGAGGGCTACTACTCCTATGAGGTCGGGTCCTGGCACGTGGTGGCCCTCAACAGCAACTGCGAGGAGGTGCGCTGTGGACGGCTACGGGGACACAGAACGAGCGCGTCTTCTCTAAGACGGCCCGACGCCTGATGGGACCTAAGGCGCACCCGGCGGCCAACAACAGAGGTCGCGACAACCGTTTTTGCACTCGAGCTCCGACAGCCCGAGCCTCTACCGTTTCGTGTGGAGAAACCACTTGGAAGAGTTCCGTTCTTTCAACGCAACACCCGGGGAGGAGCCGAGCCGCTACCTCTCGACCGTCGAGAAGCCGCAGATAGTCACCGCCGAGTATATCCCAGCGTTTCCGGAACCCCACTAAGTAGATTATCGAGTGGGAGGTCCTCGGTTGTCGGCGGCCTCGCAAAGAGGAAGGAGTCTGTGTTCAGTACAGACCCCTCCACAAGCGGTCCGTCCTCTCGGCGAGCTGCGCGACGTGAAAGCTTGGTTCGCGGCGTAGTTCGTTCTAAGCGGGCTGGGGAACCCGTCCTGCGGCCCTGAGCTCCGACTCGATCCAGTGGTATGTGGGCACCAAGCCCTCCCTCAACGGAATCTGGGGCTCCCAACCGAGCACCTCGCGGAGCCTGTTGTTGTCGCTGTTCCGGCCCCGCACTCCTTGCGGCTTGGAGAGATCGTGCCGCTTGGTGATGCGCTTGCCTGCGGTCTCAGCCACCATATCAACCAGCTCGTTGATGGTAACCAACTCGTCTGTGCCCAGGTTGAGCGGGTGGGAATAGTCTGAGCGCATGATGCGGTAGATGCCCTCCACGCAGTCGTCCACGTGCATAAAGGAGCGGGTCTGCTCGCCGTCACCCCAGACCTCGATCTCATCCCCGTCAGCGGCCAAGGCCAACTTGCGGCTGATAGCCGCCGGGGCCTTCTCCTTGCCCCCCTCGTAAGTACCCAAAGACCCGTAGACGTTATGGAAGCGGACCACCCGTGTCTCGAAGCCGTAGTCCTCATTGTAGTACTTGCAGAGCTCTTCCATAAAGAGCTTCTCGGTGCCGTACCCTTCCTCGGGTTCTGCCGGGTAGGCGTCCTCTTCCTTCAAGTTGGTAACGTCCGGGCTCTTCTGGAGATACATCGGGTAAACACAGGCCGAGGAAGAGAAAAGGAAGCGCTTGGCCGCGTTGATCCGGGCCGCCTCCAGCATGTGGATATTGATCATGGAGCTGTTGCGGGCGATATCGGCGTGGAAGGCGGTGATGTAGCCGATGCCCCCCATGTCCGCCGCCAGGTGGTACACCTCGTCGATCTCCCTGGTGGCTATCAGACAGTTGTCGAAGCGCCGGAGGTCCAGGAGCTCGAACTCGTGGCTCGGGCTGGTCTCGTACTCCGGGTACTTGATGTCGACGCCTCGCACCCAGTAACCTTGATCCACCAAGTACTTCACCAAGTGGTGCCCGATAAAGCCACCCGCCCCAGTCACTAACGCTCGCGGTGCCATACGTTGCCTCCCCACATCTAGATTAATCACGTCTTGTTATCGAGATACTACACGAGATATTACAGGTGACCAGGGTACGGTACATCGGCCATCCGGCACATTTGGGCGTAGATGGCCCCGCTCCTCACTATGTACTCCTCGGGCACGACCGAGCATAGGGGCGGCGTAGTATCCCACGCCGAAAAGACGAACGTTCGGCGAGCGCACGAAGGTTAGCATAGGGGGCCCGCGACTCTCGGCCGCAGAAGCGACCGGCGGCCACGCTATTCGGGGAGATGTGAGCCCCTGGCGAGGGCGCAGGGCTTGGGAGTGGGTCGGCAGTTTCGCGGCCGCCCGGTCGCCTAGCCAGGAGGCGGCCGTAGACGACCCGGTGGGCCCCCATAGATCTAGCCATCGCCGCCAAGCGGCTGATGTTCGCGTGGGCAGTGGGGTGCCTCGCTGGCGTCCCGCTGCGCCTAATCATAAGGGGGCACAGAGACATACCCTAGAGCCACTACCACTCCGACCGGCGGGGTTCTCCAGCCTACGCGGTCTGTCTCCTACTGGACCGGGGGAAACCCAGAAGCTCCAGCAAGAACAGGGCGACGAACCGCGGATTATGTTTGGCGTAGCGCTTCCACAGGCGCTTAGGATCCATCAGCAACCTGAACACCCATTCCAAGCCGGCCACCTGCATCCAATGCGGTGCCTGACGTACTCGGCCCGTGTGGAAGTCGAACGCCGCGCCCACCCCCAGCATCACCGCCGGGATGCGTTCCTTATGTAACACCATCCACCTCTCTTGCTTGGGACAACCGATACCCACGAAAACGATTCGTGCACCCGATGATACGATCTCCTGGGTCACCCGCTCGTCTTCCTCGGGCGTAAGCGGACGAAACGGCGGCGCGATCTGACACACCACCCGAGTTCCGGGGTAGCGGCTTTTCAGAGTGCGGGCAAACCGCTGCAGCAACTCGGGGGTGCCACCGTAAAGCCCGATCGGCACCCTTTCTCGCGCTGCCCGCTCCACTACATGCGTCGTCAGGTCCGTTCCCCGAACCTGGGTCGCGTCCTTGATTCCCAAGCTCCTCAACGCCCAAACCAGGGGTCTCCCGTCCGGCGTAACCAGGTCCGCCCCGTTTACCACCCGCTGAAACTCCGACGAGTCGAACGCCTCCATGGTCATGTGCACAGTCGCCACGCACACGTACGCTGACCGCCCTTCGTGTGCCCACTGCACCACGTGCTGGGAAGCGTCCTCGTACGAGGTAGCGTCCACCCGCATCCCAAGCACGTACCGCGAAGCTAGGCCCACGCTGGAACCTTTTCGCGGGCCAGGGCAAACTCGTAGATCTCCATCAGCGCGCGGTAGTTGCGCTCCGCTGTGTACTTTGCCTCGTACTCGGCTCGGGCCTCCTCCCGCATGCGCCCGAGCTCCGCCGGGTGCGATAAGGCCCACCCTACTCGGGCGGCAAGATCTTCGGGATCGCCGGGGCGGAAATGAAGCCCCGTGCGGCCGTGTTCGACGAGCTCGCCGACCGCTCCGATGTTCGCCGCGATCACCGGGGTGCCCGCCGCGAAAGCCTCTACCGCTACCCTACCGAACGTCTCGTACCACTCCGAGGGGAAGACCAGCACACCCGCTCTCTTCATCAGCGCATGGACCTCCGCCACCGTTTTGTACCCTAACCACTCTACATTGGGCTGCCTCGCGGCAGCCCTGATCACCCGGTCTCTCAGAGGTCCGTCCCCGACGATCTTGAGTGGGACCCCCGTTTGGAGCCGGTCCCAAGCCGCTAACATCGTCTCGATCCCTTTCTCTGGCGAGAGGCGGCCCACGAATAAAGCGTACCCGTCGCTCCCTCCGCCCGGACCAGGATCGTCGGCGACGAAGTTGGGTTTCACCACTATCTTCTCTGCTGGCAGGCCGCCCTCGATAAACTTATCCTGGGCGAACTCGGTGAGCGCGACGTACACATCCACCATCTTCGTCCAGGTGCCCAGAGCGCGGTGGGTGGTGAGCATCGCCGCAATCACCCCGCTCGCAGCCCGGCTCCCCCGGTAGCACCTGTGGACCACGCCGGGCCAGGGAACCGCCTTGCCCATACAATCCTCGCACACCCGACCATCGCGGAAGAAGAGGGCTACGGGACAGAGCAGGCGATAATTGTGCAAGGTCTGGACTACCGGCACACCTTCGGCCGCGGCGGCGTAATAGCCAGCCGGGGAGACGAGGGGTAAGGTATTGTGAAAGTGGACCACATCGGGCCGCTCCCGACGCATCAAAGCTTTGAGTTCGCGATGCGCTGAGGTACTCCATACCGTGTCTTTCGCCAAGGTCAGACGGTTCAGGTGCTCCACCTGGTCATTGTGCACCTCGTAACGCAACACTCGGTGGTCCCAGACCTCCAGCAACGCGGTTTCGTCCGCGAATACTTGATCCTCACCGCCGGGTTGCTGGTACCTGTTATGGACCACCAAAATCTTCATCGAGCGCAAGGTATCATACCCGACTTTTCTGGACATCGTGAGGAATGCCTAAAACCTGCGAGCCCGCCGCTGTCGTCGAGTGCCCGAGAACCTTCTTCGGCTGTAGCGAGATAATTCGTCCGAGCGCGGTCTCGAATTTCGCTGGGAGCGTCCATACAGAACCCGATTTGCTCGGTCTCGGGACATTGCTGCCGGAAATGAAGACAAGATCTACTTTCTTCGCCTCTGCGGCGGGTGTGGGTTCGGTCCGCTCGGAATGGGAATTCTCGCGGTGTGTAAGCCGCGAGGTGGTACAAGGGTCTTACGCTATGCCCTCCTGTCGTTAGCAAGCGCGTGAAGAACCGGGTACACCGGTACGCTGCGCGACCGTAGCCTAGCAAAACCCCCATAGACTATAATGGCATACCCCCGCTCAGGAAGTCCTCGATTCGCTTCGCGAACCAATGCCACACCCTTCTCTCTCCTACGCCGGGGGCCAGGCTTTGGGCCTCGCTGTAGAGCAGGAACACATGTACCAAGTAGGCGAGGTACAACATGGGTAGATGACTTTGTCCCCCGGGCCAAAGATTGTCGGATAGTGTCAGGAGAAACCGGCGATCCGGGACTACCCTTCTCTGTCCCTGTAAAGCGGCCTGAAGGGCTTGGAAGTTGAACACGTCATAGAGCGGAATCATTCCGCCGGAGGCACGCTCCCAGTCGAAGACGAACAGAGAACGCGGTCCCACTCGGGTGTTCCAGGGTGCGAAGTCGCCGTGTGCCAGCGAAAAAGGTATGAGCACCGGCCCTAACTCATCGTGCAGCCGCTCGAGTGCCAGACCGAGGCGGACGGGTAGGGCTTCGGACGGGCTGTGCTGCAGGTGAAGCCACGTTTCAGACATGCGAGCCCACATTGGGCTCCGCGCAAAAATCCTCTGCTCCTCAAAGGAATGAAAGACCCGTGCGCAGAAATCCGAGTGTGCGGGAGATAGCCGTCGGGGACCCGGGCGAGGTGGACCCATGGTGATAAGGAGTGTGGTACCTCCTTGCCAGCCGAACGAACCTAGTACCTCGGGTACACTACCGCGCAGTCCCTCGCTCTCCGCGAGCCGCAACAGAGTACCCCGCTCGGTCTCGACGGCCTCCTGGGCCAGGGGCGAAGTGGCGATCTTGGCATAAGCTAGCGTCTTTCCATCGGGAGTCAGCACCTGAGCGGTGACCTTGCGGTGGGGGGCCGGCACGCCAACGTAGAAGGCCAAACGCACATCCTCTTCTCCGAGGATCGGGACCAGTGTGCTCTCTAGACGCGCCAAAGCGTCCTCTTCCAACCACACCTTCTCTCCCTGCAATGCACCGGCGTCTATCAGCCTTCCCAACACCCGGCCTCGCAGGCTACCCGGCTGATAGAGTCCTCCTATGCCGGCCCTGCGCAAAGCTGGTTGGTTCGCTGGGAGCAGCCAGCGGACCCTGGCTAGATTTGGATAGGCCGTGTAAGCACGCCCGAACATCCTCTCGGTTTCGAGTCGAACTCCCAGAAGGGTAGAAACCTCGAATTCCGGGGTGTCTGAGCGCATATCTGCCCGCATTTCCGTAGAATCATTTCTCTTATGTGACCGCCACACGAGCTAGAGAGTTCGACCTTTCTATCCCAATATCGGCCGCGAGAGCCTGTGCTCCCCGGAGGATAATCTTGTAAGACAAATCTAATACCATACTAGCAGTTTACGGTCGAAGACCTCACGTTCGTGGCTCTCCTTCGGAAGATCGCCGTGCCCCAAGGGTGTCTCGGTGTGCGAACGAGAACGCACCAGCGACGCCCTCATGGTACATCGACTAGGAGAGCCTCCCGGGTTGACTACTTGTCGACAAGGACCGCCTAGTGGGGAGCGTCAGCTACTACAACGGTGAAGCCGCTTTCTTACTCATCCCTTTCCGTGTGGGCATCTACCTGGCCGGTAGCTGTCTCGTCAACCCGGCCCTGCGCGGTTTGGTGCTAGCGGGGGTGCTTTGCAGCATGGAAGTCGTCGTCCTCATGCAGTCACGCGGGGCGATGGTAGCCACCGCCGTCTCACTACCCGTTTTTCTTGTCTTCTTGTCCTCAGGCCAGCGGCTGCGCAGCCTGCTCTCACCCTTGCCCCCGTGGTCGCTGCCCTGTTCATTGCCTCTCCAAGGCTCAACAACGTTTACGTGGAATCTCTAACCGGGAGATTTCCGGCTCAGCAATCGATCGCGTCGCTTTCTACGTCCGGACGACCGCCACCGCGGCGAGGCTCTACGGCTTGGTCTGGAGGCTCGTTGATCGGTGTTGGAGACTCCGCAGGATCGTCATGCTCTTTTCACAGGGCGTATGCCGCAAACGAGCGCGTGGGCAACCCGGTCGCCTGGAGCGAGCAACGGTGGGAAGCGTTCGCAACGAACGATTAGAGAGGTGGGGAGCAGCGCCGCTACCTTGGCCTGTCCGGTACAGGGCGGTACACGCTCTAGCAGGTGGCCTGGAAGGACTTCGCCTCGCACCCCATGCGCGGGGTATGGACGCATAACTACGAGGCGACGTCCTACCGACTGCGCGAAAGGACGGCCGGTTTCCACTGTCAGCTGCATATGCTGGCGCTCGAGGTACTGACTGACCGGGGTGTCGTCGGCGTGGTCCTGTTCTTCGGGTTCCTAGCCGTCGGCGCTGCCGGGGGTCTTTGAAAGAGGCGAACGGTGCTCAGCGCCGAAGGTAAAGGACGGACAACCGGGGTGACGCACCGACACCTTGCACCCAACTTTATGTGTCGCAATAATATGGTACAAGGAATAAGTTGTAGTGCTTAGCACCATAATGCCCTCCGACGATACATAGGACGTATATAGGCCGTATCGGAAGTCTAGCGGTCAAGGAGAAAGGAACCAGCAGGAATAATGGCACGACCCGCGTGGAGCTCGGCGAGCAGGTGGTGGACCCCGAAGCCGGGGAGAAGTTGTTCATCCCACGCCAGACGGTGCATCGGCTCTCGGCGGGGGAGGGTCCGGTGAGGTTACTCGAGATCTCCTTTGGGGAGTTCGACGAGGAGGACATCATCCGCCTGGAGGACCTCTACGGCCGTTTGGTGCAGTAACGGCACCGATGACGGCTCCGGTATAGAGTCCCAGTGAGTTTCGGGGGCGAAGGGCAAGCGCGCCGCGGGCTCCTTCCTGGGGGTACCCCGCTGCTCGTGCTTCTCGACGTGCTGCTACTCGCGGTGCTCGCGAGGGCGGCGGTCCTCCTCTGGAGCTTCGTAGGCGGCAGCATCTTGGGTACCAGCGTCGCAAAAGACTCTATAAACTCCGGGTCGAAACCACGCGTCCGACTCGCCAACGCAGCCAAGAGGGTGCGCGTTGAGGAGTGAAGGGATTGCGTCGAGTACGAGGCGACCAAGTACGCCACGGCCGCTAACCGAGCCGCTAAGATGACTGCCCCTAGAGTACCCGTGGACATCTCTCGCGAGGACTCGACGACGACCGTTGAGTCCTACAGGGGCGGGAGACGGGAGCCGACTACGCGCTCAGGGTCCCCGCGATCGGCGCCATCGAGGTCGAGTCCGAGGTGGGAACCGTAGAGGTCTCCGGTCTCACCGACAACGTGACGGTTCAAGCTGGGGCCAGCGACGTGACGGTCCGGACGTCGCCGGAGGCGTGAACGTCGAGGCCCCGCAGAGCGACATCAGCGTGGGGGTCAGCACCGACACAAGGGGGGAGTGGTGGAGATCGCCACGGGAGACGTAGACGTGCAGGATATGGTCGTGGGCACCCTCGAGGCCAGCGTCGGGGCTAGGGACGTTACCCTCTGGTGGCGTTTCTCCGGCGGCCGGGTCTTCGTCGAGACGGGCGGTATCGTGGCCCGCCTCCCGTCCGAAAACATCAGGGACCTGACCCTGGAGACCGGCGTCAGCGAGGGCCTGCGCGAGCCACCCGCCGGTAGTCCTGACGGAGGGCATCCCGAGGGAGGGACGTAGTGGCCGGCAGAGGCCCGGGGTACGGCAACTCGCCGGAGGACTTCTGGGGCGCCCTACGGGGGGTCTGGCTTGCCCCGGTGCGCTTCTTCCAGGGGCTTGACCCGGGAGGTGGCTTGATCCGTCCGGCCATCTTCGTCTCGCTCGTCCTCTACTTAAACCTCCTTCTGGAGGCCACGCTCCAGGCGCTGTGGCTCGGCGAGTTCAACTACGCCCTGATCTACGCCCCCTTCCTCGGGCTCATCGTCGCCCTCTTGCTCGCCCCGCTGCTCGTCGCGGGGCTCACGATCCTCGTCCTTGTCATCCTCGAAGGCGCGCCGTCGCGGCGGGGCTTCGTGCCCGCCTTTCGCTCCCTGGGCTACGCGAGCGGGATAGGCGTCGCGCTCTGGATCCCCTTCGCCCCTATACTCGCCATACCCTACGGCGCCCTCGTCGCCACCATCGCCGTGAAAAAAACCCTAAACGTCTCTTCGACGCGCGCCGCCGCCGCGACCCTTCTCCCCCTCCTGGCGGTGCTCCTGACGTTGCTGGCCTTGCTCGGTCCCGGCGAAGCCGCCTCGTTCTTCACCAACCCACCGCAGAGCTAGCAGGTCCGCCCGCGCCCCGCCGCTAGTGTCCGAAACGAACCTTGGTTCTTGAACTTCGCCTGCCCACCATGCCGAGCCTGGATCCGGGGAAGCCGACGCGGGTCCGGCTATTACGCGTTGCTACGCCGTCCGTGTGACCGCGGGTGGGCCTATTCTCGGGAGCTTTGCCGCACCTTACCGCCAAACGAGAGTAAAATGGCCCGAAGTATGTATGTACAAGCCCCACCGTGGTGCACCATGGTTATGCGGTATTGCGAACACGAGAATGTCAACTTCGATATCGCCGGTGATCCCTCTGGTTCGGGTCACGTAGTCAGCTGCAACGCGTGCGGGCGATGGTAACGCTACCACATGAACTGGCGTGTCGGGTGGGGGAATCTCAACGGGGGAGACGGGGGAAGACCAGAAGCGCACGGCAGCCCCCAGACCGTCCACGTCGGTGGCTCGCGCTGATCCCTGTTTCCTCCTAGAACGACCCAACATCGAGAAATGTTCCCGCCCTCAGTGAAACCTTTAGTGAAAGATCCACCCGTTCGCCGGACTCCCCGATTCACACGAAATTAGCCCTGGTTGTCCGAGATCTACGATGTCGCGTCTCGCGTTACCGTCCTGCTCGCCGGTAAAGTCGTGTTAAGCGTCGTGAAAGATACCCGAACGGGGGTTGCCGGCGGACTCAAATTGGTAGCGTTCAGTTTACGGAGCTTGGTGCCCTCTAGGGGGTAATAGGCGGGGAAGGAGGAACGGGCACTAAGGTATGGTATTCATACTGCACATAGCCACGCCGGAAACCCTCTTCGCCGCCCACCGGACAGCAACGGCCCGAAGTGTGTAAACGCGTTGCATATTAAGACGCATGGCGCCGGCACATCGGGGTTAGAGCCTCTGTTGATGCTGATCTTGTGTTCCGAATGCGGCCACCGGCTCCGGGCCGGTATGGGTAGCGTAGGTGCGTTCGGCGTGGTCGAGCTCTTCGACGATAGAGCGCAAAGCGACACCCAAGGCAAGCAGGTTATGCACTGTCCGGGCTGGGTTTGTGGTTCTATTACGGCTTCGGCATCGAGCTGAGCGACGCAGCCCAACCCGGGTAGAAAGAGATGATCCTGTGCGCCCAGCGCCGAGCGTAGATAACGAGTCGTGTCCGACGTGGTTGGACCGCGCCCTGGAACAGCCTTTAAGCGCAGAAAACCAGCGCTGTACGCCTACCTGGAAGCGGTATTGGAAGAGGTGTTGTTCGAGATGGGGTCGCAACACCCCGAGCACGCTCGCGAATAAACTAACTTACGATTTGTGTTAGATAAAGCGAGTCACTATCGATCAGTGAGTGACTTCTGTGCGCGCCTACCGGCATGGACCTTGCTCTTAGAGGAAGATGCATATGCAAACAGTATCATTTATCGTGACCATCGGACGGCGCATCTAAGAGGAGGCGTCTGACTTCTACCTTGACGAACACTGTCCCTCGGCGGAGGTGTCGCTACTCTTCCAACGTCGGGCCTGGAGGGGGAGGTTGGGGGCGCGAGCGAGGGCGAACCCGGTCGTGGTAGACCGTGCGCCGCCCGCGGCGAAGGAGGCGGCGTTCTGGGTCGAGGTCGGCGTGGGAGAGCGCCTCGGCGCGGAGATCGGCACGAACGGGTACTGACGTGTACTGCATCTTCTGAAGCCTGCCCGACGCGGAAATAGGTCCGACGTATGTGGCGATATTGCACAGCAAGCGGCATGCCGAAAAGCTCCGGGCGTGCGACTATGGGGAGACACGAGACCGACGCCATCCACGTCCACCGGCGGACGGCCTCTGTCCACATATCTTCGGGATCGCGCCTTCTCTTTTTCAGGTACAGAACGATTACGCGACTTATCGCGCGGGCCCCTCTCTTACGCTTACCCACCCGACGGCCTGGAGGAGTATGGATTCCCATAGTCCGACTCCTGGACGCCGAACAGGGACACTGAACAGGATCGGGGGAGGGCCGCCCCCGGATACATCCCCGGATACATAGGTGTCCCGCCCGACTATCCGGAGAGGGACTCTAGGGCGAGCGCCGCAAGCAGCGCCGACCCGCGCGGCAGTATCTCCTCGTCGAAGGCGAACCGGGGCGTGTGCAGTCCCGAGACTTCCTCCCCGACTCCGAGCCAGACGAAGGCGCCCGGCACCTTCCTCAGGAAGAACGCGAAATCCTCTGCGCCCATCGAGGGGTTCGGCAGCTCCAGCACGGAGTCCTCGCCGAAGAGCTCCCTGGCCACACCCAGCGCGCGCTCGGTGGCGACGGCGTCGTTCACCGTGACGGGGTAGGAGAAGCGGTAATTTAGCTTGGCGTCACCGCGCATCCCCCGGGCGACGCCGCGGGCGACTTCCTCTATTCGTTCGGGCATCCGCTGGCGCAGGTCGGCGTCCAGGGTGCGCACCGTACCCCCGATCTTGGCCTTATCCGGGATGATGTTGAAGGCGGTGCCAGCCCCGATCTCCCCGACCGTGAGGACCACTGGTTCCACCGGGTCGACTTCGCGCGAGACGACCGTCTGGAGCGCCGTCACTACGTGCGCGGCGATGACGATAGCGTCGGCGGTCAGGTGCGGCATCGCGCCGTGTCCGCCGGAGCCCCGGAGCTCCATTTCGAAGCCGTCGGCAGCGGCCATGATCGGGCCCGCCTTCGTCGCCACCGTCCCGAATGGCAGCCCAGGCCACAGGTGCAGCGCGAAGATGTAAGCCACCCCCTCGGCCGCCCCCTCCTCGACCATGATGCGGCCCCCTCCCCCACCCTCCTCGGCGGGCTGGAAGACGAACTTCACGGTCCCTTTCAACCGTTCGCGCGAGGAGCCCTGCGAGAGGAAGTGGGCCGCGCCGACGAGCATGCTCGTGTGCCCGTCATGGCCGCAAGCGTGCATCTTCCCTTCGATCTCCGAGGCGAAAGGAAGATCGGTCTTCTCGCGGATGGGGAGCGCGTCCATATCCGCCCGCAGTGCGACCGTCGGTCCGTCGGCTTCTCCATGCAGGGTCGCGACGATGCCGTTCTGGGCGACGTCGGTCTCCACCTCCAGGGGTAGGCCTTCGAGGGCGGCGAGGACCTTCTCGGCGGTCTTCCCGGTGTCGAAACCCAGCTCGGGCTCGCGGTGGATGTCGCGGCGCAGGGCGACGATTTTCTCTCCGAAGTTCTCCTCGATCTCCGCCTGCAAGCCGTCGAACTTTTGGGATATGTCCATCGGGTCTCCTCTCCCCACCGAATTTCTGACGCCGCTCCGGCGGCGCGCATGAAAATTACCACAGAGCGCCGCTCACCCCGCCGGCTCCGGGGACCACAGGGTCGGTACGCGCGGCAGAAGGGCCGGGTCGAAGCGCGCGAGCAGGTCTTCAGGTGTCGCGGTCTCCCCCGCCTCTGCCAACCGCAGCGAGCGGGCCATCCAGGCGCGGACCTCGACCGGGCCCTCGCCCCGCGCTGCTCGGTCGTCGAGGGTAACGGCGCCGTGACGCTTGGCGAGGCGCCCCCCGTCGGGCCCGAGGACGAGCGGGACGTGGGCATAGTGGGGTTCAGGCAGGCCGAGCAGGCGGGCGAGCAGCAGCTGACGCGGGGTTGAGTCTACGAGGTCTGCCCCACGCACTACCTCGTCTACCCCCTGGGCGGCATCGTCCACCACCACGGCGAGCTGGTACGCGGGCGCGCCGTCGTTGCGGCGGACCACGAAGTCGTCGGTCTCTTCCTCAAAGCGCCCGAGGAGGCGGTCCTCGAAGGCTACCCGAGCGCCCTCCGCCCGCACTCGCAGGGCGGGAGGTCGTCCTGAGGCCTCGCGATCGGCCCGCTCCGCGGCCGTCAGCCCGCGGCAGGTTCCAGGGTAGCGGTCGGTGGCGGGGATCCCGTGCGGCGCGGAGGCCGCGGTCCGGATCTCCGCCCGCGTGCAATAGCAGGGGTAGAGCAAGCCTTCGGAGTCGAGGCTATCTATCGCTCTCCCGTACAGCGCCATTCGCTCCGACTGGCGCACGACGGGGCCATCCCAGTCTAGACCCAGGGATCGAAGGTCGGCGAGCTGGGCCTCCTCTACACCGGGCCGCACGCGCGAGCGGTCAAGGTCCTCCACGCGCACCAGGAAACGCGCCCCAGACGATCGGGCGAATAACCACGCCAGGAGCGC
>DASQVA010000250.1:0-4077 GCA_035641035.1 Rubrobacter sp.
ACGATGGCGTCCTGAGGATGCAGGATCTCCGGCATGGGTTTATGGTCGATGCGGACCCGCTGAGGCCCCCGGTAATTCATGGCAAGCATGGAAGTGGTCCCTTTCTTTTTCGGCTTCTACAAGTATCTTCGTCGCCGTGCCAATAGATTATGCCCCGCTACTGCAGTGGCGGGTTTGGGGGCACCCGCAGGACATGCGACGGTCCTGCCAGCCTGCCTGTCGCGGCGGTCGCCACTACGACGAACGCTTCCACTGTAGCAGATAGTAGAGATCATTCACTGGAAGGTTTTAATGACATGCTGCTGATGCTGATGGAGCAGCTAGAAACGCGGGACGAGGAAGAAGGTTCCGCCTGAGCTACGGCGTGGCTCGGTCTGCGACCGCGGCCAGGAATGCCTCGGCGGCGTAGGTGCTCAGCTGCCCACCCGGCCACGTAGATTGTGATCGAAGCCGTGGATCGCCCACGGGAGCTGGACCCCGCCCCCGGTCGGCGGCGGTAACACGGCCGGCGACAAGGAAGACCAGTGCGCCAGGCTCTAGCCTAGCCAGGGGTTCAGCTGACCCACACAGACTCTACTCGCCGCAAGCGGCTTCAGGATGCTTGTATGAGCACTCCCTCACGAGCACGATGGCGACCGTGAGGCCGCGTAGCCGTTGCATCCAAGCCAGCTCACCAGTCGGAGAAGATTAGAGCGTTCTAATCTTCTACTAACCTTCTTATAATGCGGCTCGTCTAATTTGATCCTGACGGAACCAACCGTGCATCGCAGAAGGAGAAGGAGCTGAACGCTTGGCGGGTCGGGGTGGGTGTGTTTCTCCTGACGCTGGTCCTCGTGGCGATAGGCGCCAGCTGGGTGTTGACCCGCCAGCAATCGGAGAGCGGCAGCGCGATACACCCGGAGGACAAGACGGCGATATCGGAGCGGACCACCCCGTCCGACACGAAGCCCGCAGCATCCTTGCCAGCGGAAGACGTGCCGGGCAAGGACATTCCAGACATACCCCGCTACCCGGGTTCGGTTCGCGTCGAGTACGAGCGCATAGAGCAAGATCTCTTGGTCTTCACCAGAGTCAGGTACCTTTCCCATGCAAGAGTCGATGTCATCCGCGGTTTCTACCGCGGCTTCTTCCGATCCAAGAACTGGACGGTGGCAAACGCGGAGTTCTCCGAGGGCGAGTGGACATTCCTGATCGTCCACGGCGAGCGGGAAGCTCAGGTCAGGATCGAACCGCACAGCCGAGGCATCACCAGGGTGGACATCGAGTTAAGCGAGCCGATTCCGGAAAAGAAGCCCGCTCCGAAGGAGATCCCACAGCAGCGAGAAGCGAGCCCCGCTACACAGGAGCCCGCCCCTCCCCCACCCCCTCAATCCGCGACACCGACTCCCGCTGCGGCTCCCCAGTCGGCGACCCCTGCTCGGGCTCCTCAGCCCGCAGCTCCGGGTTCTCAGCTGGCGCCCGCCCCCGATGACGATGGGGAAGGTGGAGACGATCTTGGCGACGAGAGGGGTGGCGACGACGGAGGCGGGGACGACTAGTCTTGTTCGGGCGGTTCAAAACGATAGCCGGTGCCCCGGACGGTGGCTATGAGGGAAGGTTCGCCGCGGTGGTCGAGCTTGTTTCGCAGGTAGCTGACGTAGACGTCCACCACGTTGGACCCGGGGTCGAAGGCGTAGTCCCAGACGGCGGAGAGGATCTGCTGCCTACTGAGAACTTGTCCCTGGTGGCGCACGAAGTATTCGAGGAGCGCAAACTCGCGACTCGAAAGATCGACCAACTTCTCCCCGCGCCACACCCGGTGCGACCGGAGGTCCATCTTCAGGTCGCCGATCTGTATCCTCGACGCCTGCGGCTGGTCGGCGCGCCGAACGAGGGCCCGCATCCGCGCGAACAGCTCTTCCAGATCGAACGGTTTGGTCAGGTAGTCGTCTGCCCCGCCGTCGAGGGCGCTTATCTTGTCCTGCACCTCGTCGCGGGCGGTAAGCATCAGAACCGGCACGCCGGGGCGCCTCGCCCGGATGCGCCTCAATACCTCCTGGCCGTCCATGCCAGGCAGCATTATGTCCAGCAAGACGAAGTCAACCGACTCATCGGTGGCCATCAGAACCCCGTCCTGGCCGTTGTCAGCGGTGACAGCTTGATGGCCATGAGCCGCAAGCCCGCGCTCGAGAAAACGCACAATGGCCGGGTCGTCTTCGACGATCAGGACGCGCATGGTGTCTGTCAGTATAATCGAGTGCCCCGAAGGTTCACAGCGAGGACCGAAGCTATCCTCGGGAAGGGCACGGCATGAGCTGGTTCAAGGGGATTCGCGGACAGCCCTGGCGGATCACTATTGCGGCGGTTGGCGGGCTGCTGGTGGCGATCCTGATCGCTGGTGTCGTGGGGTTCCTTCTTAACCGCAACGTCGAGAGGGTTACCAACGAGGCCCTACGCTACGACGTGCAGCTGGAGGACGAGGGAGACGATCTGCGCGCCGCGGTCCTAGATCTCCGTCACTACCACCGCAACATCACCTTCGAAGGTCCCTCTCGCGGCGGCATCGAGGATTTCGAGCAAGCCTACGCGCAGCTCGAGGAGGAGATAAGGGAACTGGAAGACATCGGCGTCCGCGACCCCGACGCCCCGCAGCCGGACGAGATCCGCAGGATGGCAGAAGAATACTACGCCAGCTTCCGACCGGCGATCGAGCTCTACGGGCCCGGTCCGGAGCCGTCCGTGGCGTTCGAAGAGGCCAGCGACCACGGCCTCGTCCGTATCGACGAGATGGCACAGGCTGGCGAGGAGCTGGACGAGCTGGGCGAGCAGCTCTCGGAGAAGTCACTCGCGGAGGTAGAACGGGCCACGATGACAGCCAGAGTGATCCTGCTCGCCGTCATCTTTGGGCTGCTCCTGGTCGGGGCGGGGCTGGCCTATGTGACGGTGCGCGTCGTCAACGAGCTGCGGCGGCTCTACGCCGAGCAGCAAGAGACCACGGAGAAGCTCACCGAGGCCAACAAAGCCAAGACCGACTTCATCGCCGACGTCTCCCACGAGCTGAGGACGCCCCTGACCGTGCTGCGCGGCAACGCTCAGGTCGGGCTGGCGCTGGGCAGTGACCCGGACCACGCGCAGCTCTTCGAGGAGATAGTGGCGGAGTCGAAGCGGATGTCGCGGATGGTCGAGGACCTGCTCTTCCTCGCCAGGTCCGACTCAGCCTCCCCCCCGCTCGAGTTCGAGACGGTCGCCGTCGCGCCCTTTCTGACGGAGCTCGCAGGACGGGCTGAGGTCCTGGCCCGCGGGCACAGCGCCGAGTTGGAAAGCAAGCTCGAAGGTGGGGGATTCGTAGAGATAGACCGCCAGCGGATAGAGCAGGCCGTACTGATCCTGGTGGACAACGCGGCCAAGTACGGCCCGCCCGGGGGCACGCTCACCCTCAACTCCTCCGTGGGCTCAGGCGAGCTGCGTATCAGCGTGGAGGATCGCGGTCCGGGCATACCCAAAGAAGAGCTGCCGCGAATCTTCGAGCGTTTCTACCGCCTCGACAAGGCACGCTCACGGAGGCTGGGCGGCACCGGGCTCGGGCTACCCATCGCTAAGACGACTGCCGAGGCGCACAGCGGGCGCATCGAGACCGTAAGCTGGCTGGGCAAGGGAACCAAGATCTCGCTCTTCCTGCCCCTGCTCGCCGAAACCCGCCCGACCAGCGAGGAGGTCGGCAGGGCACGCGCCCCGGAAAGCCGATGAGCGCCGCGGTCGGACGCGTCTGCCGCCGGTAGCCACCGTGCGCCGGTAGGATCGCATCTGTTACATCGGAGCAATCCGCCGACTTACGAAACCTCCAAGAATTAGAACTTTCTCATCTCAGCCCAAATTAGAGCGTTCTAACGCTCGTCTAAGGGCCTTTTAACAACCATTGGAGACAATGGTGAACGTAATGGGAACGAGGCCACTCCGAAGGAGGTGAATAAGATGGCATTCATCCAACCAGGGCCGGCTAGCAGCGCCTACAGCACTAGCACCGGTAGCGGTGGTCGGAGGCCGTGCAGCAGGTTCCGCAGCCGCAGGCGTCGCAGGCGTTGTCGGCGGCGGCGTCGC
>DASQVA010000251.1:0-3041 GCA_035641035.1 Rubrobacter sp.
GGGGCGTGTGCTGGCAGGCTGGCCACCGACTGCTCAAAGCGGATGGCTGACGGCTGACCTCGGGTTTGATGGTGGCCAGGCTTGGTCCCGCTATGCGTCCCAGACATTACGGCGAGGTTTCATGAGAGCTCCCCGGCTGTCGCGGAGAGGTCGGTAGCGTAGTTCTTTCTCATACCCACGAGCGTACAAGGGCACCTCAACTTTCAAGTCTGCAAAACAGGCTCTCAGTAGTCGGCCAAGAAGACCACGGGAGTGGGAGGTAACGAGCGTGGCTTGGACCCCGCCAAGAAGAAACCTCGCCGTAATGTCTGGGACGCATAGCGGGACCAAGCCTGGCCACCATCAAACCCGAGGTCAGCCGTCAGCCATCCGCTTTGAGCAGTCGGTGGCCAGCCTGCCAGCACACGCCCCACGCAACGAACGCCTACAGGGCCTCTGCGTAGGGGAACAGCGCCTCCTGCAGCGCTTGCACTCGCCGCGGCGAGCGGGGGGCGTAGCCCGCGAGCCTCATCGCCTTCAACCACCCGCCCTCGCCTAAGGAGTCCAACGCGAAGAGGCGCTGCTGCGGACGACGCAGCTCGTGCGAGGATTCGAAGAGCCTCGGTCGCGCCACCGATCTGAGCTCCCCGGTGGTCGCCTCGACCCTGACCTCGTAGCGGGAGAGCGGCTCCCCGGCGTGCTCGACGGTGAGGCTTTCGGCCGCGAGCCACAGCGCCGCCTCCCTGCCCGCCAGGGCCTCCTCGCCGTAGAGCCTCCAGTGCCTGAAGCGCGTGTAGCCCAGGGCGTCGAGCACCCGCACGAAGCGTGTCGAGAAGAAGAAGGCGCGCCTGAGCTCCTCCTCTCGGTGGCGCACCCCGGAGACGAAGCCGAGGACCTCTTCCGGCGAGCGGCGGCCGTCGGGGCGCCCCTCGTGCGCCGAGTGGGCCTGGGCGTTGTAGTCCTCGACGAAGCGCTCGTGGACCTCCACCAGTTCGGACCAATCTTCGGCCTGGGCAAAGTGCCAGTCGGCCATCCTGCGCAGGACGTTGAAGTGCGTCTCGACGAAGTTCTGCCAGGGCCTTCCGCGCTCTATCTCGTGCTTGGCTATGCCGAGGGCCTCGTAGACCCCCTTCGCCTGGTTGGCCCGGAAGATCCCGCCACCGTCGGTGACGAGGGCCTCCGGCGACCCGTAGCGCTCAACGGCGGCGTAGAGGACCGAGAGATAAGAGGCGAGATCCTGCGTCCTGGTGACGGCGCTGGCGAGGATGGCCCTGGAGTGGTTGTCCAGCACCGAGATCACGTACGCCCTGCCGCCGAGGTTGTGGCCCTTGAGGTAGCGGACGTCCGCGCTCCAGTACTGGTGCCTCCGGCGGGCGGCGAACGGCATCTCCCGCTTCTCCTTGACCAGCCCCCTCGGTTTCTCCAGGCCGTAGAGCTCGCGGTTCAGGGCGAGGATGCGCCCGCAGGTGCGGGGGCTGAGGTGGATGCCTATCTGGGCGAGGGCTGCGTGGATACGGTACTCGCCGAGGTTGGGGTTCTCTTGGAAGCGCCTGATCGCCTCCATCGCCTTTAGCGTAACCTTGCGGACGCCGGGCGGGCGTCCGCGGGGCTTGTCTTCGAGGCCGTCTGGCCCCTCCTCGGCCCACCTCTTGAGCACCCGGTAGACGGTGGAGGTGCCGACCCGGAGGTATCCGGCGATCGCCTTGGCGCTCCAGCCGTCGGCGTGCAGCGCCACCACGGCCGCCCGCCCGTCCCTGCGCTCGGGGATCTGGTGGTAGGGCGGGAAGCGGCGCACGAACCGTAACGGGACGGGCTCCTCAGCGAGGACGCGTTTTACCGTCTTGCGGGCCGGACGGCGGCCGAAGCGCACGCAGCACACGCGCGAGATCTCGTTGGGGTTGAAGCCGGGGTACTCCGCCTTGAGGTCCACGATGAGGCGCCGCATGGCGGGCGGCAGCTTCTTGCGCCTGTGGGCTGCCTCCGAGCCGAAGAGGCTCTGCATGCCCTCCACCTCGAAGCGGGCGGCCCTCCGCCGCAGCGTGCGGCTGGAGGCCTCGCCGGTCTCCCGCGCTCGCGCGTCGGCCGGGCCGCCGAATAGCACCAAGGGGCGGATGAGCTCGTAGTCCCTCTGCTCGGGCCAGCCGCACAGGAGCTCGATCTGCTCCCACTGGTCGGTAGGTTCGACGCGCCGCCGGCGCGGTCCACTCGCCATCTTCCCCCCTCGTCCCGCGGCGGCTTCACCGTGGGAGAGGAAGAATGCCATAACCCCTATCTCGCGGCCAGGCTAAGTCCCGCTATGCGTCCCACACTTCACGGCGAGGTTTCCCAAGAAGAAGGTGGAAGGCAGAAAGCGCCATCTGCTCGTGGACACCGAGGGATTGGTGCTCGAGGCGCGGGTCCACAGTGCCAAGGTGCCCGACGAAGACGGCATCAGGCTGCTGTTGGACCCGGTGCGCGATCGCCTTCTGCGCCTTTCGCACTTGTGGGTCGACGCCGGCTACCAAGGGAGGGGCAGAAGGTGGGCCGAGGAGGTCTTGGGCATAAGCGTCGAGGTCGTGCGCAAGCCGCCCAAGCCGGTCCCCGAGAAGGTGGCTAAGGTCTGGGCACAGGAGTGGGCCAAGGAGGACCAGAAGGTGGACTGGCAGAGGTTAATGCCGTTGAGGAGCTTCCGGGTTCTGCCGCGCAGGTGGGTGGTGGAGAGGACCTTCTCCTGGCTGGGACAAAACCGCAGGATGAGCAAGGATTACGAGCGTCTGCCGGAGAGCTCGGAGGCTTTCATCTACGCGGCGACGACGCACATTATGGCGAGGCGTCTGGCTCGTGCCTGAGAATTATCAGACAGTTTCTAGAGAGACTGTCTGGAAAGTAGCTGGATGGGTCGGATCGCGCGTTTGTCGGTAGCGCGAAGCGCCGAGAAGGGCACCCTTTCGCCCGTTTTGTGCAGGCTCACGGGACCATGAAATGGAGCCTGTCCGGAGTTTCCAGACAGTCTCTAGAAAAGGAATTCTGCGAAGTTCGTGTGAGCTGAATGCCAATCGGGTAAGGGTGATTATGGGATGGCA
>DASQVA010000252.1:0-2469 GCA_035641035.1 Rubrobacter sp.
TTCGTCGTCCTGCAGGAGGGACAGAAAGAGAACGAGGACCTCGTCGGGGAGCTTCAGGACCTCGTCAAGGATCGATTGGGCAAGCACGAGTACCCGCGCGAGGTCGAGTTCGTCGAAGAGCTGCCGACGACCGCGACCGGCAAGATCAAGCGCAACGTCCTCCGCGAGCAAGAAGAAGGAGCAAAAAGTTGAGCAAGCTCCGCACCCTCGTCGACCCGGAGAGCGAGGATTTCAAAGAGAACGCTGAGGCCTACGAGAGGCTTCTGGAGGAGCTGCGCGAGAGGACGCAAGAAGCCCGGCGCGGCGGCGGCGAGAAGTCTAAAGCGAGGCACGAGGAGCGCGGCAAGCTGCCAGTCCGGGACCGCATAGATCGCCTCCTAGACCCGAACACGGCGTTCCTGGAGCTCTCGCCTCTGGCGGCCTTCGGGATGTACGATGGGGAGGTGCCGGCGGCGGGCATAATCACCGGCATCGGGCGCGTCTCGGGCAGGGAGGTCGTGATCGTAGCGAACGATGCGACCGTCAAGGGCGGAACCTACTACCCGATGACGGTCAAGAAACACCTCCGCGCTCAGGAGATCGCCGAGCAGAACCACCTGCCGTGCGTGTACCTCGTGGACTCCGGCGGGGCTTACCTGCCCCTGCAGGACGAGGTCTTTCCGGACAAGGGGCACTTCGGGCGCATCTTCTACAATCAGGCACAGATGTCAGCCAAGGGCATTCCGCAGGTGGCGGCAGTGATGGGCTCTTGCACGGCGGGTGGAGCGTACGTGCCGGCGATGAGCGATGAAGTGGTTATCGTCAAGGAGGAGGGTACGATCTTTTTGGGTGGTCCTCCCCTCGTAAAGGCCGCGACCGGCGAGGAGGTGAGCGCGGAGGAGTTAGGCGGAGCCGACGTGCACACCCGCACCTCGGGTGTGGCCGATCATCTCGCCGAGAACGATGAGCACGCCGCCGCCATAGTGCGGCAGATAGTCGCGAACCTGAACGGAGAGAAGAGGACGCCCTGGACGCTCGAAGAGCCTGAGGAGCCCCTCTACGACCCGGAGGAGATCTACGGCATCGTGCCGCAAGACCCCCGCCAGACCTACGACGTGCGCGAGGTCATAGCCCGAATCGTTGACGGGAGCCAGATGCACGAGTTCAAGCCGCTCTACGGCGAGACACTGGTCTGCGGCTTCGCCCGCATCATGGGTAACCCGGTGGGTATCCTCGCCAACAACGGCATCCTCTTCTCCGAGAGCGCCTTAAAGGGAACGCACTTTATCGAGCTTTGCTCCTCGCGCGGCGTGCCGCTCGTCTTTTTCCAGAACATTACCGGCTTTATGGTCGGCAAGGAGTACGAGAACGAGGGCATAGCCAAAAACGGGGCCAAGATGGTCATGGCCGTCGCCAACGCGAACGTCCCGAAGTTCACCGTGATCATCGGCGGCTCCTTCGGGGCCGGCAACTACGCGATGTGCGGCCGGGCCTACTCGCCCAGGCTCCTTTTTATGTGGCCGAACGCGAGGATAAGCGTGATGGGCGGGCCGCAGGCGGCGAACGTCCTGCTCACCGTGCGGGAGGAGAGCCGGCAGCGCGAGGGTGAGGGGATGACCGACGAGGAGCGGGAGGAGTTCAAGGAACCCATCCTCGAGAAGTACGAGGAGGAGGGCAACCCCTACCACTCGACCGCCAGGCTCTGGGACGACGGTGTCATAGACCCGGTCGACACGAGGATGGTCCTGGGGCTTGGCCTCTCGGCGGTGGCCAACACCCCGGCCGAGGAGACGCACTTCGGCGTCTTCAGGATGTGACGATGAGCAACTACGAACACCTGAGCGTGGGGCGCGGGAACGAGGTCGTCACGGTCTCGCTCGCCCGCCCCGACGCCCGCAACGCTCTGAACGCCGGGCTCATTGGGGAACTTACGCGCTGCATGGAGGAGCTGGCAGGAGACGATGGCGTGCGGGTGGTCGTGCTTACGGGCGAGGGGGATTTCTTCTGCGCGGGGGCGGATGTCGGGTACATGCGGGACACGGCCAACTTCTCCTACGAGGAGAACATGGAAGATGCGCGGGGGCTGGCGGCGATGTTCCGGGCGGTGGAGGAGTGCCCGAAGCCGGTCGTGGCGCGGGTCAGGGGGGCGGCGATCGGCGGCGGGATAGGGCTCGTGGCGGCGTCCGACGTGACGGTGGCCGAGGATGGGACTGTCTTCGCCTTCTCGGAGGTCAGGCTCGGTATCTCGCCGGCGACGATTGCCCCGTTCGTGCTTCGCAAGATCGGGCCTTCCCACACACGGGCGCTGTTTCTGACCGGCGAGCGCTTCGAGGTGCAGAGGGCGCAGGGGATAGGGCTCGTTCACGAGGTGGCCTCCGACGGGGATCTCGACGCGGCGGTTCGGGAGAAGGTCGAGGGGCTCCTCGCGGGCGGACCCGGCGCTTTAGCCGCGACGAAGGCCCTTCTGCGAGAGCTGCGCGACGCGGCGCC
>DASQVA010000253.1:0-12059 GCA_035641035.1 Rubrobacter sp.
ATGACGTCCCCGACCTCGGTGCCGTCCTGGACGTAGCGGCCGGCGGCGATGTTGCTGGAGAGGAGGGCTAGGCCCTGGCCCAGGGCGAGGGCGGCGACGAGGCCGACGGTGGCGAGGACGACGACGGCTAGCAGGACCACGACGTAGGTCTCGAGGCCGAGTTGGGCCGCGGCCAGCAGGGCGGAGACGGCGACTATGGTGGTGAACACGACGCGGCGGAAGGCGTTAGAGCCGCGCAGCCCGGCCTGCTCCGCCTCGCGGGCGACCAGCTCGGCGAGCCATCCGGCGCTCATTATCCCGGCGATCAGGATTACGAGCGCCACGAGTGCCCGACCGGAGAGGTTGACGATCTGGTCCATGGTGCTCTCCAGTGAGGAGAGTCCGAGGACGCTGAGAGAGCCCGCCACCCCGGTTAGCATGACACCCCAGAAGAGCACGGTGCCGAGCAGGCGCGAGGGCCCACCCGCGTAGCCTAGCTGCCAGAGGGAGTTCGCGGCGCCGGTCCTCTCGAAGAGCTCGTCTAGGCCGAGGCCCTCTAGGAAGCGGGCCATAAGGCGCTGGAGGAGCAACGCCAAGACGAGCGTTACCAGGAGCAACGCCGCGGCGCCGACGAGCCGCGGGACGAACTCGGCCAGCGTACTCAGCAGGTCGTTGGTGGCTTGACCCATCAGATCCCTCCTCCATAACTCTCCCGTCTCTGCGGCCGAAGTCCGAAATAATAGAACAACGCGTCGAGGTACGTGCGCCCCAACGAGCCCAAGAAGACCTCGGCGTTGCGCATAAAGGCCGAGGCGTAGGCTCTACGGACGGCGTAGCCGACGACGACCTCGGGCGCCTCGACGGGCTCGCTGCCCAAAGTGTTGAGCATGACGAGCATCCGGGCGTAGGACTCGGCGAGGCGGCTGTAGTCTGGCCTCTCGAAGATGAGTTGCTCCGCCTCGCGGGCCTCCTCACCCTCAAGCTCGCCCGCCGCGTAGGCCCCGATTTTCTCGAGCACCTCCCAACGCTCCTCTCCCCTGAGCACGCTTACCCGCCGTTCCCGTCGAGGTTCCGGTCGAGGCTGGGCGCTGCGCCGTCGGACATCGCCACGAGCATGGCGGCCCGGCCCCTGCTAACCCAGCCCTTGGCGGTGCCGTCGGGCACGTCTAAGACCTCGGCTATCTCAGCGTAGGAGAGTCCCTCCATGTGGCGCAAGACCAGAGCCGCCCGGTGCTCCGCCCGCACGCGCCCCAGGGCGGTCTCGATCTCGGCCCGCCGCTCGGCGCCGAGGGCCGCCGCCTCGGGGTCGGCGTCGCTGCCGGAGGGCTCTGGCAGGTAGGGTATCCCCTCGGCGTGCTCTCGCTCGTCCCGGCGTGACTCTTTGCGTTGGACGCTGAGGCAGGTGTTCACGGTGATTCTGTAGAGCCAGGTGCTAAAGGCGCTCTCTCCCCTGAACCTTCCGATGTTTCGCCAGACCCTGACCCACACCTCCTGGCTCGCGTCCTGGGCGTCAGTGGTTCCGAGTACGCGAAGCGCCACCCGGTATACGAGCGCGGAGTGATCCTGTACCAGCCGCCTGAAAGCCTCCACGTCGCCCTGGGAGGCGCGCGCGGCCAAGCCCTGGTACTCAACGCTCAACGTAGAGTGCCTTCCGAGAAACGACCGGATACGAGAGGTACCGTTCGCGGTCCCATAACCGGACAAGATAACAGACCCAGTTCCCCCGACACACGCCGCACGCGCGCTCTTCCGAGAAGAGTTTGCGCGGGTCGCAGTTCGCCGTGTATCCATGTATCCATCAGAGCGTTTCGCAAGTCCTATAGTTATTGTAGTACGTCGCGAAGCTACCGATCAAAGGGGACGATGGTACCTTGTACGGCATCGAGTTGCGAGAGTCCGGTTCTGAAATGGTGGTCGAGTTGTGCGGAGAGTTCGACATCTTCTCCTTGCGGGATCTGCGCGAGGCGCTCAACGAGGTCTCGACGCTCCGCAGACCCACCCTGGTGGACCTCTCTGGGGTCGCCTTCCTGGACCTGCAATCCGTCCGCGAGTTCGCCGTCCGCTCGTTGCTCAATCCCGGCCAGCTTTCCTTTGGTAAGCTCTCTCCTGAGGCGCTGGCGAGCATCAAGGCCCTCGGTCTTGAGGGTTGGGTCCGCATCGAACCTCACGCCGGCCGCAACGGGCCGCCGGACGTCTCGGACGTCTCCTAAACTGGGTCTTCAAAAGAACAGCCAGGAGAAGACGCCCCTACTCGTCGCGTCAGCCGCGGCGCGGGCCTCGAGCGCGGCGCAGACTGCTATGGCCGCAGCCCCAGCAGCGCCAGTTACCCCCTGACGAAGAAGCCGATCAGGTGCCATGACCGGGCCGCCTCCTGAGGGTCTC
Source organism: Rubrobacter sp. (assembly GCA_035641035.1). Classification (GTDB taxonomy): domain Bacteria; phylum Actinomycetota; class Rubrobacteria; order Rubrobacterales; family Rubrobacteraceae; genus Rubrobacter_D. The sequence continues at coordinate 2,362 of DASQVA010000253.1, forward strand.
CGGAGCTGCCTCCAACCCGACTCGACCGGGACATCTCCTCGCGCGGACTGGCTGGCGATCCGTGCCCCAAGCGCGGCAGAGGCTACGCTGGTCACCAGCGCACCGCGGAGCAGGACGTTCTTTAAGCCCACCAGACCGCGGCTACCGGGGACGAGCCGGCAGCATCCTCAAAACCCACGACCCTCCAGCCACCGACGGTCGCGATCATCACAAGGGCGATAACGACGTTGTGGCGGGCCCACATCTCGCATCAAGCGCGCCCACGTTCGCTCCTTTCGCTTATGCGGCTTACGGTGGCATTCAACGTCAGCTACCCAAAGAGTGAGGCGCCGAACCAGACGTACAGCCCCAGGCTGTGCAGCGTGCGTACGGTCGTAGACGTCTCCGACACAACGAAGCTCTTCTCTATCAGGGCGCGAGCTACGTTCCCCACCGAACACCCCACCAAACGGTGTCTCGCAGGCCGGGAAAGTCGGGCCTGAGGCGAGAGGCTGTCTGCTGGCGCGATCGCAACTCTCCGGCCGCACTCGGGCTACCTGGAGCGCCCCGTACCCGTATCGATTCGGATTTCGAGAGATCCCTGATCGTGTTTTACGTCACTCGAATTCTGTCTAGGCGCCGGCATTCACCGCAAGGTCCTCGTCTAGCCACTCGATGATGTCTTCGGACTCTGGCATCATCACGCTGCGTTCAGCTTCTATCAGGAGCGGGATCTGCTGATTGCAGCTTAACCTTTTCAGGGGCTCGGTAAGCCTGCTGCCGGGCTCAGTGGAGTTGGCGGAGTGGGCGATCCAGCTCAGGACTAGCTCGCCCGGGCACTAGCAGACCCTTACACAGAAAAGACACCCTTCCATCTGGTGAGGCTCTATCATCCCATGCTCCCTATGTCGCCGCTGTCGGTTGCCAGTGCGGCCCAACACGCGGCGAGCGCATGGGAGGTACACCGTTTCACGACGAACGTTTCATGACTCAGTCGTTAGCCTCCTAGGCGGCCTCCTGCTCCATCTCCTGCGAGTAGCTGCCGGAGCGAGCCGCGCCGTTCATCTTCAGGCGGTGGTAAAAGGCCTTCTGGGCCGCCTCCACCTGTCCGACGTCTCCACCCCACACCTCCATCGGCTGCCCCTGCAACGCCCGCGCGTAGGAGAAGGAGAGCTCCCACGGCAGGCCCTTGTACATCGAGTTCATCGCGTTCAGGTGGGCGGTCGCCTGCAAATCGCTCTGGCCGCCGGAGAGGAAGACTATCCCGGGCACGGCCGCCGGCACGCTCCTGAGCAGGCACTCGACCGTTGCCCGGGCCACCTCCTCCACCCCGGCCTGCCGCGGGGCCTCCTTGCCGGAGAGGACCATATTCGGTTTAAGCAACATCCCTGTAAGCTCGACGCCGTGCTCGTAGAGGTGGTCGAAGGTGGTGCGCAACACCCACTCGGTGACCTCGTAGCACCGCTCGATGGAATGGTCGCCGTCGATGAGGACCTCGGGCTCGACTATGGGAACCAGGTCGTGCTCCTGGCAGAACGCCGCGTAGAGGGCGAGCGCCCTGGCGTTCGCCTCCACACACCCCCGCGTCGGGATGTCCTCCCCGATGGTAACGACCGCCCGCCACTTGGTGAAGCGCGCCCCAAGCTCCCTGTACTCGGGCAGCCTGTCGCCCAGCCCGTCGAGGCCCTGGGTGAACTTCTCCTCCGAGGAGAGAGGCATGCTCAAGGTGCTCTTGTCCACCTTGATACCCGGGATGGCGCCAGCTCTCCGTAGCACCTCCGGCAGCGGGGTGCCGTCCGAGGCGGTCTGGCGGATGGTCTCGTCGAAGAGGATCACCCCAGACAAGAACTCCCCGATGCCACCGGTAGTGAACAGCATCTCCCTATAGGCGCGCCGGCTCTCCTCGCTCGGCTCTATGCCGACCGCCTCGAACCGCTTCCCTATGGTGCCGAAGCTCTCGTCCGCGGCGAGGATACCCTGCCCCGGGGACACAAGCTTCCTTGCGGTCTCCTCGAGTGTTTGAACGTTCATCCCGCTCTCCTCTCGTTCCGGTCCGCGCGCGACGAGGCCCCGGACCGCGGTCCGGGGTCTCGTGGTTATGAGATTTTTTGACGGTACTCCGTTTATGCCTTTACCAGCTCGCGCTCCTCGTCCTCAGCGCGCTCCTTCACTTCCTTCTTCGCCCAATCTTCGCGGCGCCTGCGCTGCTCTTGTTCCCACGCCTTTCTGCGGGCCTCTTCCTCCATCTGACGATCCTTATAGGAGTAGCACACGGTGACTACCTCCTCGCTCTGGTCTCCCTTTCAACAACTTGTCTACCCGCATCCTCCCGGCCTAAACATGATGATATTCCATAGTGATGTACCTGTTTCGGACACCACCTCTTGGGTGGGGTAGGGAAACGATCCTGAAGAGAGTCCGCCTGGCTGCGGAAGCGGCCCGCCCCGACGATACTACAGAGGCGTTCTGCTCCATTCCACGGTGCGGTTCGAGTCGGACCCCGGCGGTAACATGCGTTTTGGCGCCGGGGAGGGGGCCGCCGGGCCTACGTTTCCCTTCGCCCCGAAGAGGCGACATTTCGTCAGGGGTCCTCGGGCTCGACGCTCCGGTTCGGAGCCTGGGTCTGCGTGGCGGCGGGCGCCTGTTCTCGGCACGGCGGTTCTCTCGGTGGTGTGCTCGTTGACGGTCTTGTTCGTCTCCCCGTAGCCGGGCTGTGACCGGCCCCCGCCCGACCGGTGAATCCTGTATCATCTAGCTCTTGGAGCGGCGACCCCGGGCGGGGTCACGCGCCGTTCCAACGTTCCAACCCTATTCGGCGTCGGTGCGGGCGGGGGATCGGCGCGCTGGATCATGTGGTACGTTTCGGCTTAGAGGTTTCGGCGGACGCGGCGTCCCGGCGCGGCGGGAGGTGGAGGACATGGCTAACAGGCTTGCGGATGAGACGAGCCCGTACCTGCTCCAGCACAAGGATAACCCGGTGGACTGGTATCCCTGGGGAGAAGAGGCGCTGAGTAGGGCGCGGCAGGAAGACAAGCCCGTCCTGCTCTCGGTCGGCTACAGCGCGTGCCACTGGTGCCACGTCATGGAGCGCGAATCTTTCGAGAACGAAGAGACCGCGCGCATGATGAACGAGCACTTCGTCAACATCAAGGTCGATCGCGAGGAGCGGCCGGATATAGACTCGATCTACATGTCCGCCGTTCAGGCCCTCACCCACCACGGCGGCTGGCCGATGACGGTCTTTATGACCCCGGACGGCGCCCCGTTCTACGGCGGCACCTACTTCCCACCCGTCCCGTCGCGTGGCATGCCCTCCTTCCAGCAACTCCTCCTGAGCCTCGCCGACGCCTACGAGAACCACCGCGCCGAGGTCCTCAAGAGCGCCGAGTCGGTGCGCGACTACCTCAGGGCCTCGACCGGCGCCGCGGTGCCGAAGGCCGAGGCCACCGGCACCGAGATCCTCGATAGCGCCGCCGCGTCCCTCCTCTCCCAACTCGACCGCCGCTTCGGCGGCTTCGGCGGGGCGCCCAAGTTCCCGCAGGCTATGAACCTGGAGGTCCTGCTGCGCCACAGCCACCGCACCGGAGACAGGGCGGCCCTCGACGGCGTGGAGCTCACCCTACGGTCGATGGCGAACGGGGGAATCTACGACCAACTCGGCGGGGGCTTCGCCCGCTACTCCGTGGACGAGTACTGGCTCGTCCCGCACTTCGAGAAGATGCTCTACGACAACGCCCTGCTCTCGCGCCTCTACCTCGAGACCCACCTGGCTACGGGTGACCGCTTCTACCGCCGCATCGCCGAAGAGACCCTCGACTACGTCCTGCGCGATATGACGAGCGTAGAGGGCGGCTTCTTCTCCGCCGAGGACGCCGACTCAGAGGGTGAGGAGGGGAAGTTCTACGTCTGGGCGCCGGACGAGATAGAGGCAGCCCTAGGTCCCGAGGACGCACAGCTCGCGATGCGCTACTGGGACGTGATGGAGCGGGGCAATTTCGAGGGCAAGAACATCCTCTACGTCCCCCGCCCGCCCGACGCCGTCGCCACCGAGTTCGGGCTCGCGCCTGAGAAGCTGTGGGAACGCATAGTGGTGATCAGGGAAAAGCTGTTTGCCGCTCGCCAGCGGCGCGTCCGCCCCGGTCGCGACGAGAAGGTACTGGCCGCCTGGAACGGCCTCATGCTGCGCTCCTTCGCCTTAGCCGCCCGCGTCACCGGGCGCCAAGACTACAGAGAGGCCGCCGTAAAAAACGCGACCTTCCTCCTGGAGAAACTTAAAGAAGACGGCCGCCTCCACCGCTCGTACAAGGACGGGCGCGCGAGGTTCAACGGCTACCTGGAGGACTACGCGATGGTCGCCGACGGGCTCGTGGCGCTCTACGAGGCGACCTTCGAGACACGGTGGCTCGTCGAGGCCGACGCCCTGTGCGACGCCGTCTCCGAGCTCTTCTGGGACGAGGAGAAGCGCGCCTTCTACGACACCCCCGCCGATCACGAGGAGCTCGTAACCCGCCCGCGCGACGTCTACGACAACGCAGCGCCCTCGGGAACCTCCGTGGCGACGGAGGTCTTGCTCAAGCTCGCCCTCCTGCTCGACCGTAACGACTACCGTCAGCGTGCGGAGGACATCCTCGAAGAGCTCTCCGGCGGCATGGAGAAGATCCCCGGCGCCTTCGGACGGCTCCTGTGCGCACTGGACTTCTCCACCTCGGAGCCCCGCGAGGTCGCCATCGTCGGAGATCCGGATGCTCCCGATACGAAGGCCTTGATAGGAAAGGTCTACGAGGGATACCTACCCAACAAGGTCGTCGCGGGCCGGGTCCCTAACGACGATGAGGCGGCCGGCCTGATCCCCCTCCTCGCCGAGCGCCCCACCCGGGACGGCCGCGCCACCGCCTACGTCTGCGTGCAATACGCCTGCCAGACGCCGACGGCCGAGCCGGAGGAGCTGGCGCGGCAACTCGCCGGATAGCCTCAGATCCCGAAGATCGCTCCACCTTTCGGGCCATTTTCGGGCGTCCGCGGTTCCGCCGGTGCTTGAGATTACGTCGAGGTGGGTATGAGGAGAAGGCTACGCTCCCGCGCGGGCCTCGTGGAGGTCGTGGGTGCGTTTACGAAGGTAAGCGAAGGTAAGACGACAAACGTAGGAGGTTCGCGATGGCCAAACTCTCTACCGCCGGCTGGGTGGCTCACAACCTCGGCCTGAGCGCATGCTTGGGAGGGTTGCTCTTCGGAAAGCTCGCACTCAACCCGAACTTGTCGGCCTTAAGCGACAAGTCCGAACGTGGCAAACTCTTGAACACCACCTGGAACCGCTACAACGCCGTTAACGCGGCCTCGCTCGGCACGGCGGCGGCGACCTGGTTTGTCGGCCGCGCCGGTATCTCGGGCGACGTCATCGACGATGAGGCCCGCGGTTACGTACTCGCCAAGGACGTTCTCTTCGTCGCCTCTGCTCTGAGTGGTCTCGCTAGCATCATAGCCGGCCGCAGGCTCACCGCGCAGGCCCCCGAGGGCGCGGTGCCCATAGAGTCAGGGACGGAGCCCGCGCCCGAGACACCCGAGGAGGCGGCCGGGCTGCTGCGCACGGTCAACCAGCTCGGGAACCTCAACATAGTGCTCGTTGCCGCCATCATAGCCGTGACGACGATCCTCTCTCAGAAGGCCGGCCAATCCACGCGCTGGAGCGCGGTCTCCCGGTTCCTGCCCTAGCCGAAGATGGCCAGCGGCAGGTAGGAGGATACGATCCAGTTCGGGGCGTCGACGACTTCACTTATCTTGAGGTCGACCACGAGGCTCGCAAGCACGTAGGCCTCCATCGGCTCCAGCTTGTAGGTCGTGCTGATATGCTCGATCATCGCCATCAGTGAATCCTTCGCGGCTTGCATCAGGTCCGTGTTGACGCCCATCGTGGCGTACCAGCCCATGTTCTCGACCATCGGCGTGAGGGGCCGGGGGTCTGAAACTGAGGGGCGGGGATGATCCTGCCCTTGATCAGGTCGAGGCGCAGCGTGGCGTACCTGGGGCACTCGATGCCCGTGACGCAGACCTCACCGTCGCCCTGGGCGGCGTGGGCGTCGCCGCAGGAGAAGAGCGCGCCTTCGTGTTGCACCGGCAAGCACAGCAGGGAGTCCTTAGTGATGTGGCGGGTATCCGTATTGCCGCCGAACGGTCCGGGCGGCATGATAACGGGCTTCTCGGGGCCGGTGGGACTCACGCCCATCGTCCCCAAGAAGGGCTCTATAGGGATGGCGATGTCGTCCTTGAATAGTGTAGTCACCGTTGATGAGGTCGAAGATTTTGAGGTAGGCGTCGGGAAAGTCCTCGGACAAAAGCCCGAAGCCGGGGAGGACCGCTGACCAGCCCCAGCCTTGGGTGCGGATGTCTAAGACCTCGACCGTCAGGATATCGCCTGGTTCGGCGCCCGCCATCGCGACCGGGCCGGCGAGCGGGTAGAGGCGCTCCCAGTCGAGACCGGAGAGGACGTCCGCCTTGGAGTCCGGTGTGGCCTGGCCGTCCGAAACCTCCCTCGTGTGGTAGACGACCGTGTCACCGGGTTCGACCGTGAGCGCGGGCGCAAGTTCATTGTCCTAGACGTAGTGAATCTGATCCTCTGGGAAATAATGCGTCTTCGGCATGCCGCGAACCTCCTCATCGTCCTTTCCCCAGACGATAATCTCTCAACTCACGACTATTTCCACTTCCGCAGAGGCGAAGGGCCTCTTAGAGTTGCTCGAGGGCCTGCTCGATGTCGGCGGCGATGTCCTCCGGGTGCTCGATGCCTGCCGAGAGGCGGAGGAGGGTCTCCCTTACCCCGAGCCGCTCGCGGCGCGCCGGGGAGAGCTCGCGGTGCGAGGAGGTCGCCGGGTGGATCGCCAAAGTGTAGACGTCCCCCAGAGACGGGGCCTTGACGCAGAGCTCCAGCGCGTTGAGGAAGGTGAAGGCCGCCTCCCGGCCCCCGTCAGCGAGCTCGAAGGAGACGAGGCCGCCGGTGTCCGAGAGCACGCGCCGGGCGGTCTCGTGGTCCGGGTGGCCGGCCAACGACGGATGGTTAACCTTTGCGACCCTGGGGTGGGAGGCGAGGCGGCCCGCTATCTGGCGTGCGTTGTTGCACTGGCGGTCCATGCGCAGCGGGAGTGTCTTGAGGCCCCGGTGCGCGAGCCAGGCCTCAAACGGACCGAGCACACCCCCGATGAGTTTGCGTATTCCTTCGACGGCGGCGTCGTAGGGAGGGCCACAGGCGACCGCTCCGGCGATCAGGTCGCCGTGGCCCGAGAGGTATTTGGTCGCGCTGTGGACAACGATGTCCGCGCCGAGATCCAGGGGCCGCTGCAGGCAGGGGGTGCCGAAGGTGTTGTCCACGATCAGGGCGGCCCCAGCGGTCCGGGTTACCTCGGAGATGCGGGGCACGTCGGCGACGCGCAGAAGCGGGTTGGAGATAGACTCGACTACCACGGCGCGCGGTTTCAGCTCGGCCACCTTCTTCTCTACCGCTCCGAGGTCGGAGGCGTCCACAAAGCGGGTCTCGACGCCGCTCGCGCCGAAGACCTGCACGAGCAGCGTCGCCGTCGAGCCGTATAGCTGCTCCGCCGCCAGCACCGTAGCGCCGCCCGAAAGCTCCGCCGCCGCGAGCGCCGCGTGCGTGGCGGCCATCCCCGAGGCGAAGGCGAACGCCCGGGCTCCAGGGATCCCGTCTGGCGCCTCCAGCGAGGCGAGGGCCTCCTCGAAAGCGTGCACGGTTGGGTTGTCGTAGCGGGCGTAGCTGTAGCCTTCCTGCTCGCCGCCGAGCACGCGGTCGGTCGTCTCGATGTTCGGGTGGGAGAAGGTGGTCGAGGCGTAGATGGGGGTCGAGATCGGGTAGAAGTTCCCCTGGTTGCCGTCTTGGTTCACCCGGCGCTCGCCGGAGTGGACGGCACGCGTCTCGAAACGTTTTGGCTGCTTCATGGTGGCTTATCCTAACCCATCCTGTCACGCTGTCGACAGGAGCAGCTTCACGCCGGAGACGGGGCGGATCATCGCCTACTCTAGAGCTCGCGAGCGCTTCTTAGAGGTCGGGCGTTACGGGTGGTGTAAGCCTCTCGACCAAAGGGTATGATGGCGCCCGTCGTATAGAGTAACGCTTTTGCTCCAACCCGATAAAGACGGGTAGAAGGTGAGCCCGCAAGGGAGAGGGTAGCCCGGCTACTGAAGCGATCCTTTGTCCCGCCTACGAGGCCGACCATCTGAGGGTTTCGCTTCGCAGTATTCTATACTGGCCCACTTCACGATTGGCGAGAGGAGACCGAATGGAAGACAGGATAAATTACTTCGAGCGGATGCTCGCAGACAACCCGGACAACCCGACAGGTCTTCTGGCGCTGGCGAACGAGTACGGCAAGGCCGGGCGCGACGAGGATGAGGCGGCGGTCCTCCAGCGCTACGTCGCGGCCCACCAGGACGACGAGGGCAACGCCTATGCCCGTCTCGGGGAGGTGCTCGCCCGGCTGGGACGCAAGGACGAAGCCAGGGCGGCCTACGAAAGGGGTATCGGCCAGTCCGAGAAGTTCGGCCACAGCGGGATGGCCGAGGACCTCAGGCTCGCGCTGATCGGTCTGAACGAGTAGGTCTACGGAGGGCGCTTCGCGGGTAAGAACGGTCCCCGTGATGTGGGGTATCATAGAGGGAACAGAGATGTCTAATAGCCTTGCAAAGAGCGTGGTGCGAGGGGGCGCGGTAAGGGTTTCGCGCCTCCTCGCGCGATGCTCGGGCTTCTTCGAGCGTCGTAATGTGAGGGTGTGATCCTGTTGCAGAGACAGACCGATAGCCAGTTCTTTGGGCCAAACCTCGGCTACGTGTTGGAGCTCTATGAGAGCTATAGGGAGGACCCCGAGTCCGTGGACGAGCGGACGCGGGAGTTCTTTGAGTCCTGGAGTCCGCCGCGGGTTGGCCTCAACGGCCACGCATCCGCCGAGGCCGCCGCGGTGGTGGACGTCGAGAAGGTCGTCGGGGCGAGCAAGTTCGTGCGCCACGTCAGGGATTTCGGACACATGGCGGCGCAGCTCGACCCGCTCGGGAGCGAGCCGCCCGGCGACCCGACGCTCGACCCCGGCTTCTACCGCATAAGCGAGGAGGACCTGGAGACGCTGCCAGCGGACATAGTGCCTGGCGGCCCTATCGGGGAACGATCCTCCACCGCCAGGGAGGCCGTGAAGGAGTTGCGGCGCGTGTACTGCAAGACTACGGGCTACGACTTCGGCCACGTCCACAACCCAAAGGAACGGTTCTGGCTCAGAGAGGCTGTCGAGTCCGAGCGCTTCGGTGGGACGATGGGGGAAGAAGAGGCCCTGAGGCTCCTCAAGCAGTTGACCAGGGTCGATACCTTCGAGAAGTTCCTCCACAAGACGTTCTTGGGCCAGAAGCGGTTCTCGATCGAGGGCAACGACATGGTCGTGCCGATGCTCAACACGCTCATCCGCTCTGCGGCAAACGCCGAGATACCCGAGGTCGTGATGGGCATGGCCCACAGGGGACGGCTCAACGTGCTCGCTCACGTCTTGAACAAGCCCTACGGCAAGATCTTCGGCGAGTTCCAGCAGCCGGACCGGGGGGAGTCTTCCTCGGTCTCCGAGAGCCCCGGCGGCGGTTGGGTTGGGGACGTGAAGTACCATTTGGGCGTCAGAGACTTCCACCTCGACGAGGAGGAGGCCGACCAGAAGGTCCTGATCAACCTCGCCCCCAACCCG
>DASQVA010000254.1:0-2223 GCA_035641035.1 Rubrobacter sp.
GACGTGGCCGTTAAGGTCATCCCCGTTTACAGTGCCGGCGAGCGCTCGCGCGCCCTGCGCGAGGGCCAGATCGCCGAAGGACTCAGGCACAAGAACATAGTAGAGACCCTCGAGGTCATCCCGGGTGACCATGAGATCTACCTCGTAACGGAGTACGTGCGGGGGATGCCGCTCGACGAGACGGCCAAAGGGTACGGCGTAGACGAGATCGTGGACTCGTTGGCTCAGATCCTCGAAGCTCTGGTCTACGCCCACGGGCAGGGCATTATCCACCGCGACATAAAGCCGCAGAACGCGCTCGTGGACGCCCGTGGGCGGGTAAAGCTGACGGACTTCGGGGTCGCGTTCAGGGCAGGGGACACGCGCCTTACGCGCGTCGGCTTCGCCGTGGGCACGCCTGGCTACATCGCGCCGGAGATCCTGGACGGCGCCGACCCGACCGCGCTCACGGACATCTACGCCGTGGGCGCTACGGCCCGTACCCTGCTCGCGAGCCAGCCCTACGAGCCTACCCCACGCCTCAAAGAGTTCGTCGACCGCGCCACCTCGCCCAACCCGGCCCACCGCCCGCAGAGCGCGTGGGCCGCCGTCAAGCTACTCACGGGCCGGAAGGCCCCCGCCGGCAGCATCTCGCCCGCGAGACGCAAGGCGCCCGGTAGCCTCTCCGACAGCTTCAAAGATGGGGCGCTGCGCATCATCAACGGCGTGGCCGCGGGCTGGCTTGGATACCTCCTCGCGGCCCGGATGCTGGACGGTGCGCAGGCGGTGGGGATCGCCGCCGGACTCGGCGTCCTTGCCTACCTCCTTCCTCGCCTCGGCGCCCTCGGGGTCATCGTGGCGCTCGCCGTGTTGCTCATAAGGAGCGGGGCGGGCCTCGGGTTCGCGGCCCTCGCGCCACTCCTCGGGGGCGTCTGGGTGATGGGCGCAGGTTCGGCCAACGTTGACGTGAGAAGGCTACCGCTAGGGCCCGCGCTAGCGGTGCCGCTGGCCCTGCTCCTCGGGCTAGGGACGCTCCTGGGGACCACCCTGGTAGCCGGACTGCCGCTGCTCTTCGGCGCGCTCATGCGTCCTCTAGGCGCGTGCCTCTCTGCGGCGGCCGGGGCCTTTACCTTGATCTGCTACGACCTCACGGTGCGCAACGGCTTCTTCGCCAACGGCAACCCCTACGCCGAGCTCCCTTACTCGGGAGTGAGGCTCGACGCCGTGCCGACGACGTTAGGGGTAGGTGACCTGCTAGCTTGGTCTCAGGCCATCTTGCAGTTTTATCCCCAGCTCCCGCTACTCTTCCTGTTATGGGCGGCGATGGCGGGGGCGGTCTCGCTCGCCGAGTGGGCCGGGAAGTGGGTCATTGGCCTCGCGGTCGCAGTAGTCGGGGGAGGCCTGGGGTACGCGCTACTCGTCTCCCCGAATGCTCCTCCCGGCACGCTCGCCCTGGATATGATTTCGCTCGGTCTCGCGGCTATAATATACGGGGTGCTCAGGTACCTCGCATCGAGGGTGAGAGGGTAGGTTTCTTTGGGTTTTCTCAAACACATCGAAAAGCGGATGGAATCGCTGGTAGAGGGCGTCTTTGGAAGGGCGTTCAGGCGGCAGATCCACCCCGTAGAGATCGCCAAGGGTCTCACCAAGCAGATGGACGAAGGCAGGATGGTTTCAATCTCGCGTACCTACGCCCCAAACGACTTCACGGTGCACCTCTCCAAAGAGGACACGGAGTCCATCAGAGCCTACCAGGCGTCTTTGAAGGACGAGCTGATCCAGTACGCTTCGACCCACGCGGAGAACAAGAACTACCATCTTATGACTCCCCCAAGGATACGCTTCGAGGCCGAAGACACACTCCGCTTCGGTGAGTTCGGCGTCACCGCCAAACTGACAGGCGGCGACGGTCCCCGCGAGAAGGGTGCCCCGCAGGACACCTCGGGGCAGACCCGTATCTTCCGCACCGAGGAGTCGACCGGCGGGGAGATGGACCAAGGCACCGCCACGATATCCGCCGACGAGGCCAGGCGCCATGGTCTGGCGCAGGAGATCGTCGAGGTCGTTCTCGGGGATGAGAAGCACCAATTGGAAGGACGCGGCCCGTGGAGCGTAGGCCGCTCGCAGGAGAACGACATCGTAATAAACGACCCGAACGTGTCGAGAAGGCACGCCAGGATCTCACGCGCCGACAACGGCTTTGTCGTGGAGGACCTTGGTTCTACGAACGGCACCCTGCTAGAC
>DASQVA010000255.1:0-7452 GCA_035641035.1 Rubrobacter sp.
CGCGTCGAGGAGACGGCGGAATCCTTCGACCCTCTCCGCCGGCGACTGTTCCGCACCCTGCTCGGCTGGGCGCAGCGCTTCGGCCCGGACCGCGAGCAGGCTCTCTTCTGCATGGGCGCCGGCTGGCCAACCCTGCGTCCCCTGGCGCTCGAGCTGGGCCGGCGGCTGGTAGATGGATGCTCGCTGCTCGAAGTGGAAGACGTCTACTTTCTCGAGACCTCCGAGATAGAAGCAGCCATCGCGGCACGCACGGACAGCGAGGCCAGGCCCGAGCTCGCCCGCCTGGCGCGTGAGCGGCGCGAGCTGCGCGAGGCCCGCAAGAGGTTTCACCCGCCGCCGGTGGTGCCGCCGGACCACGAGTCGCGCTTCGGACCATTTGACATGTCGACCTGGGAGACGCAGCGGCGCAACGAGCCGGATGGCGCGGTCCTGCGTGGCTTCGCCGTCAGCCCCGGTCGGGTCAGTGCTCCCGCCAGCGTCATCCGCTCCCCGGACGACTTCCTGCAGATGGAGCCGGGCACGATCCTAGTATGCTCTACCACGACCCCGGCGTGGACGCCGCTCTTCTCGCAGGCGCACGGACTGGTCACCGACGTGGGGGGCGTCCTGGCCCACGGCTCGATCGTGGCGCGCGAGTACGGTATTCCGGCCGTCCTCGGCACCGGCGTGGCGACCACGCGCATCAGATCCGGCCAGACCATCCTGGTCGACGGTGATGCGGGCAAGGTCACGCTCTTGGACTCCACTGATGAGGACGATACCAGGCAGTCGGTAGCACAACCTCCACCCAAAACCACTTCGAATGCCCGTAGGGCTGCGTTCGTTGCTCTGGTCGCCGGAGCCATAATTTGTATTGCCGTGTGGTGGAGAATCCGGAGACAACATTAGATGGTGTCGATACATAAACAAGTTAATGAGATGAGGAAAGCGGTTCGAGTCCGCTCGTCGGCTCTCTAATTTTAGGGTGTTTTGCAGAGATAACGCGGACCGTCCGAAGGTACAGCGTATTCTTCTGGTCTTTGGCGCGGTGTGTAGGAATTTTCCCCGACCTATACTACAGATGCAGGCTGCAAGTCACCAAGAGGTCGGAAGAGTGGTAGAGGCGTTTCAAACAGCCAACGTGAAGTATTCGTCGGCGTAAGGAATCCAAAAGGCGCACGGATAAGTCTACTATGCAGTCGTAGCGGTTCTGGAAGAAGGGGCAGAACCGCTGGTGGTCGGCGGCGACTGCACGGTTCCTCTTGGGAGCCTTGGCCGCCGCCAAGGAGCCCTTCGGGCGCGTCGGGCTGGCTTTCGTCGACGGCCACCTCGACTTCTTCGGCTGTGATACGTCCCCCTCTGGCGAGGCGGCCGACATGGACCTGGCGTTCGTGACCGGTCGCGGCCCGGAGGGGCTTGTGGACCTGGGAGGAGTCACGCCACCGATCGCCGAACCCGGGGACGTGGTGGTGATGGGTTACCGCGACGATCCCGAGGAAGAAGTGGGAGGTCCCCGCGAAGCGGACCTCGTGGACGAAAGGGTTCAGCTGGTCGGGGCGCTGGCGATCAAGCGCGGGGATCCCCAGAGGCTGGGGCGCTATGTGGCGGAGAGGCTCGAAGCGCAAGCCGGGCACTTCTGGGTGCACTTCGACGTGGACGCCTTCGATGGGGAAGCGATGTCAGCGGTCACCTGCCCGCTGCCCGACGGGCTTAGCTTCGAGGACACGGAAGCACTGCTGCGTCCGCTAGCCTCTTCCTCCGCGCTCGTCGGCGTCTCAGTCGCCGACTTCGTGCCGAACAAGGACCCGGACGGGAGAAACGCGCGCCGTTTGGTCGAGCTCATCGCCGGACTTTGGTTCGCGGGCGAGTAACACCGCTGGGACCGCGAGTAATCTCCAGCAAGGAGCGTTGTATGAGCCAGAAGACCCAACCACCGACCAGAGTATCCTTTGACTCCGGTAGTGTGGAACTCGTAGGCTATCTTCACGGCCCCACGAATGCGACCGGGAAGGCGCCGTGCTTGGTGATGGGCCACGGCTTCAGCGGGACCCAGGACCAGCTATTCGCTAACGCTGAACGGTTCGCCGGGGCTGGCTTCGCGGTGCTGACGTTCGATTACCGCACCTTCGGCGAGAGCGGCGGCCAACCGCGCCAGTTGGTGAACATCGGGGGCCAACTGGAAGACTGGCGCACGGCGATCCGCTTCGCACGCCGCTTCGAAGGCGCGGACCCGGAGAGGATCGCTCTGTGGGCTTCCTCGCTGGGCGGCGGACACGTGATCTGCGTCGCCGCCGAAGATCCGCGCATCGCCGCGGTGGTCGCGCAGATACCGTTCAACGGCTTCCCGCGCAGGGTGGAGGGCCGCTCGTCGCTCGACACACTCAAGCTCGTCTGGGCGATGACCGTGGACGCGGCACGAGGTCGGCTGGGCCTCTCGCCCCGCTACGTGCCCATGGTAGGCAAGCCGGGCGAGGTGGCGGTGACGGCCACCCCGCGGGCTCAGGGGCACATAGCCGCACTCTACGGGGAGAGTCGGGGCTCGTTGTGGCGCAACGAGGTCGCTCCCCGCGCCCTCTTCGACATGATGCGCTACCGGCCCGGCAATGAGGCGCATCGGCTCGGGATGCCGGTACTGGTGTGTGTGGCGGAACGTGACCTCGAGACGCCCGAGGAGCTCGCGCGGCAGATAGCCGAGCGAGCGCCGCGGGGGGAGCTGCGCAGTTACCCGGGCTCCCACTTCGATTTCTATCGCGAGCCCATGCTCCAGCAGGTGCTCGCCGACCAGATCGACTTCTTGCACACGCACCTGGCCGCGCCGGGCGAATAACGGCGCTCGCTGGCTCGGTCTGGGGAAGTCAAGAGATCATGTACATTCGCACGTCAGCCAGTAGGTCCCCTTGGACCTTCTTCTTGCTGGTGTTGGTGCTTTCCGTTCCCTTCTGGTCGATCGGCCCAATGGCCGAACAGTTCCTCCAGAAGGGGATCCCGATCAACCTCCCCGTCAGTGCGCTTCAGGCTGTCAACCCGCTGATAGCAGCTTCGATCCTCGTCTACGGGGAGAAGGGATAGGACGGCGTGAAGGAGCTGTTGAAGAGAGCCGTCGATTACGGGAGGATCGGAAGGAAAACCTGGTACGTGCCCATCCTCTGCTTGTGGCCCACCATGATGGTCTTGGCATACGCTTTGATGTGCCTGACGGGTGCACCGCTCCCCGACGAGCCACGCTTCTCGATGTTGATTGTGCCGCTCCTTTTCGTCGTGTTTCTCGTTTCTGCTACGGTTGAGCAGCTGGGCTGGCAGGGATACGCTATCGACCGGCTGCAAGATCGGTGGAACGCCTTAGAAGCCGGCATCATAGTTGGCTTGGTGTGGGCGATTTGGCACGTCGTGCCTCTCGCGGAGGCCCATCGGGCCCCGACTTGGATAGCATGGCAATGCCTGGGGATGGTCCCGTTCCGGATCCTCATCGTCTGGATCTACAACAACACGGGAAGGAGCGTGTTCGCGACGATCGTGTTCCAGGCCACCGCCAACGTGAGCCAGTTTTCGTTCCCGAACCACGGTTCGCACTACGACCCGCGCGTTGCCGGGCTCATCTTGGCGTTCACGGCCGCGATGGTCGTGTTCTTGTGGGGTCCGCAAACGCTGGCCAGGTACAGATTCGCCCGGTCGAGGGGGGGCGGAAGCAATGAGATGAGCAAGGGCGAGGGCGGCTTCTTATCTCTGGCACTCGTTGTGCGGGAACGGGAATCGCGAGACTTCGCAGCAGCTACGCCAAAGGCGTCTGCAGGCGAGCAGAGTGATGATTTTCTATCGCACGTGTTTTCCTTTCGACGCTTGTCCAACAAGAGGGAGGCTCGTATGTCCGAACCCATGAATAGCCACGGGCCGCTGGTCGGCAGGGTGGCCGTGGTCACTGACGCAAGCCGTCGCGCCGGCATAGGCTACGCCCTCGCCCGCCTTGCAGCGGCACCCTCGTGCACGCGCTGATGGCGCACGTCTTCGTAGACGAGTACCGGCTCTTGGTATTCCCGATCGTCCTGGGGTCTCGGAGGCGGCTCTTCCCGGAGACGTCCGACAAGACCGTGCTGAGGCTCGTCGGCACGAAAACGCCCGACTCGGGCGCCCTGATCCTCACCTACCGGCCCGGCGAAAAGGAAAGGGAGCGGATGGATAAGGTCGTCCAGCGACGTCGTGTGGTGTTGCCAGGCGTCATGGAGGCGCAGGGTGCTTCTTCAGGCGCTTCGACAAAGGGGCGGCGAACGACGCCGCCGATCGACTATCGTGGAGGTAAGAGGCTTGTTGATGACGGTAACGCTGTCTCGCTCTGCGCGGCACTCACCCATGAGTGCGGGTGCTCATGACTCGTAGATCGCGGCTGGTCCTTCTCGTGGGCGTGCTCCTCCTCGCGATGCTCGCCTCGGACGGCGGGACGGCCCTAGGAAGGACCTCCCCGGACTTCGACGCGGTAGACCGGTATATCGGGCGGCAGATGGCGGCGAACCGCGTCCCCGGCCTGGCGCTGGCGATCACGCGCGGCGACGAGGTGATCTACCTCAAGGGCTACGGCACCGCGGGTGATGGGGACCCGATGACGCCCGATACACAGCTCTACGTAGCTTCCCTGAGCAAGGGGTTCACCGCCCTAGCCGTGATGCAGCTGGTAGAGGAAGGCAAGATAGGGCTAGACGAACCGGTGCGCGCCTACCTGTCTGACTTCACCACCAACGATCGGCGGCTTTCGGACCAGATAACCGTGCGGGAACTCCTCAACCAGACCAGCGGCCTGTCCGACGCCGGCTTCCCCGCCTATACCCTGCCCCAGCCCGACAGCCTGGGGGAGAGGGTCGAGAGCCTGCGCGACGCTAGGCTCGTGAGCAAACCGGGCACCGAGTTCCACTACACGGACCCCAACTACGCGGTGCTGGCGCGCGTCGTCGAGGTGGCGAGCGGGAAGTCCTTCGGCGAGTACCTGCAAGACCGCGTCTTCGGTCCACTTGAGATGGACCGCACCACGAGCGTCCTCACCTCCGGGGAAGCGCCCCGGGCCGTGCCCGACCTCGCGCAAGGACACGTCCTGGCCTTCGGCGTCCCGATCCCGCGCGGGGAGATGGACGGCTTCCTGGGGGGCTCTGGCGGGGTGATCTCGACTGCATCTCGACTGCAGAAGATGTGGCGAACTACCTCGTCATGCAGAACAGCGGCGGACGCTTCGGCGACGCTGATCTGGTAAGCCAGGAGAGCGTCTCCCTGATGCACACGCCGCCGCGCGGCACCGACGGCTCCTACGCGATGGGCTGGATGGCGACGCCGACAGCGAAGCCGCGCGTGATCGAGCACAATGGCGTCCTCTCCGCGTTCCACGCGGACGCCGCGCTTCTGCCGGACGAAGGCTACGGCGTCGTGCTCCTCTACGGCCAGAGCTACGCCCTGGCCGACTACGCAGGGATCAAGCAGGGCCTGCTCGACCTGCTCGTGGGCAACAGACCCGATGGCGCCGGCCTGGGCGCGGGCAAGGTCGGGCTGATCCTCGCCGCCCTCGCGCTCGTGACAACCGCCCTGCAGGTGTGTGGCCTGCTCCGAGTGCGCAAATGGGCGGGCAGGGTAGGAGGCCGGCAGTTCTGGCGATTGGCGCCGGGTATCGCGTGGAAGTTCGTGCCGGCGGCGCTGCTCGTCGGGTTGCAACCGTTGGTGACGTTATTCGCCGGTAGGGTGTTCAGCTACCCGCAGCTTTTCTGGGCGATGCCCGACGTGGTGAGCTGGTTAATTCTGGCCGCCGTGTTGGGCGGCGCCGCGGGGACCGCGCGCGTCCTGATCGTTGCGCGGCGCTTATAGGGTCCCACAGCCGGCCCCGATCCCGAGCTCGAAGCGCCCTCCGCTCATGACGTCGTGCGAGGCCGCCGCCTCGGCCAGCATGGCCGCCGGCCCGAGGGGCAGGTCGGCGACGTCCGTAAAGAGGCGCACCCGCTCCGTCCAGGGCACGACCCCGGGTTCAGAACCTCGTCCATCTTAGAGACCATAACGTCCTCTAGAAAGCCGGCCACCTCCGCAGCCTGCTCCTCGGAACACTCGACGACTAACTCGTCATGGCAGGCGATGACCAGCTGGACGTCGAGGTGATCGGGGAGTTGCTCGTTGAAGAAGCGCCATCGCCAGTTTGAGGACTTCAGCGAACGGCCTTTAGAAGTGGTATCAGCGTCCAAAAAGGAACTGGCCACGCGTAATGCACAGCGTGCTGACCCTAGTTTGTCCCTAACCCGCACGAAATACCCTGCAATACGGGGCAATCTAGGTAACAGAAAACCTTTTGTCTATGCGGGATTCGCAAACCTGTGCAACTCCCACCAACCACTGACCGCGCACTCGTAATAAGCAGGTTAGCCGTTCGAGTCCGCTCGTTAACCCTCTTTTTCCTGCTTATCCGCGAAGTTGCGAGAGGAAGTCAACCTGGATGCGCTGAGCGCTGAGCTGGTAGGGGCGGCGAGGGAAATGATGCAACTCGCACACTTCTCTTTTTGTTTGCGCCCCGGTACGACTCCGAAGGGCAGCGGAGGGCAAGAGTAACCCAGTAAATGAGCTCTAGATGAGTAGTGAACCCGAGGCCCCCTGAGGCTTCACGATTCGTAACATGCGAGACACTACTGTGTTCCGAAAAAAGGAGAAGAGCATGACAGACTACCTGCCGGAGGTCTACCAGCATTTCGAGCGTCGCTACCCGGCGGTGAAGGAGGCGTTCGACGCCTTGGGCGCCGCCGAGCACGACGCCGGGCCTCTAGGTGAGAGGGAACGCCGCCTAATCAAGCTCGGTATAGCCGTGGGCGCAGAGTCGGAGGGCGGCGTGCGTTCGCATGTTCGCAAGCTGCTCGGCGTCGGCGTCACTGAGGAAGAAATCCTGCATACTATCGTCCTCGCCCTCACCACCATCGGGTTCCCTGCTACCAACGCTGCTCTGAGCTGGGCCGAGGAAGTCTTGTCCGAAGAAGTTTGACGAAAGTCCTACAGTAATTCTACAGTAGGGCCGATCCACCTCGGTGAACAGAGGCGAACGCGAAAAAGCTTAGACAAGCGGATTTCTAACCCCAGCTAGCGCCGGCGAACATGCCGCCCGCTTTTCCAATCCGCCGGTTGCAGGTTCGAATCCTGCAGGACCCATCGCCACTACACCAATTGTGACCAGTGCAGGCAGATACGAGAAAGTTTATCTGTGCACGCCTAGCGCGAAACCGGCTTGTTCATGCGGGTCTATGAACCCCAATGAGCTGCAGCGAACTTGCCAAATCTAACTCGGAATGAACAAGTCAGTGGTTCGAGTCCGCTCGTCGGCTCTCCCCTATCCCGTATAGGTAAGCGGAATACACGGAATCACCTGTCCCTTGTGGGACGTTAGAGTGTCGTGTGCAGCTACGGATCAATCTCGGGGAGGCTAGCTCGCTCGCCCTCGGCGACTGGGGTTGGACGCAGATCGCCAACTTC
>DASQVA010000256.1:0-13067 GCA_035641035.1 Rubrobacter sp.
CGGCGCCGATGGGGAGATGAAGAGGGCTGGGGCGTTCCGCTCTACGCGGCATCCGGGCAACTTGGGGGCGATGGGTTTGTTCCTTCTGTGGCCCCGCATGACGGTCAATCGTGCCACCCTGGCGGCGCTGGTGGCCCTCTACGTGGTGGTGGGCTCCATGCACGAAGAGCGCCGGCTGGGGCTGGCGTACGGCGAGGCCTTTGAGCGCTACCGGCGATCGGTGTCCTTCCTGGTACCCCGTCCCCCGAAAAACTAGTATCAGCACACGCATAGGCGACATGCCGATACTAAGGATACGGCGGGTGTGGTGATCCTCACGTTGCCCTGACGGAGCGCCACGTTCGTCGTACCGCGGCCCGAGGTGAACTGCCCCAGCGCCTCCTCGTGCACTACGGGTTCGGGCACGGTATGAGGACCGTCTACCTCCCGGTATCGGACCTCGTAGCCCTCGCGATCGAGTTGCGCGACGACCCTTCGGCTGCAGAGCTCGATAGGGAATACATCGTCGCGCGTGCCGTGCGAGACGAAGACGGGCGGTTTGTCCCTGCGCAGTACAAGCGGGGGTATGAAGAGGGTGGCGAACTTGGTACGCCAGAAGGCGGCAGCCAGGATCAGGGGCACATCCGTCAGTACCGCGCCTTGTCCTTGCGATCTGCCACGGCCTCGGATTGTATCGACAGGGTAGAACGATCATCCACGGGAGCGAGCCATATACTTGTCTAGCTCTCCGTGAACATTGTCGCCAGGTTGGTACCGAGCGCCCTAGCCAACTGTCGGCCTATGTGATAGAGGGGGCCCTCTGTGTCCTCTCGATGATGCGGCCCCATCGCGGACGCCGCGCTCAGGGATTGCTGCTCGGCTGCTCCTCAAGCGTCCGCCTCGCCCGCTCCACCGCAGGCGGCATTATCTCACCGATGCCCATCCATATCCGCAGCGTCACCGCACTATCGTAGGGCGTTTCGCCCCGGTTGACCACGACCACCCGGGCCCCGAAACCGAGCGCCAGCTCCACCAGCGAGGCCGCCGGTTGCACCATGAGCGACAAACCCAGGACGAGCATCAGGTCGCAGCGGCGGGCGTGCCACTCGGCCAGCGCCAGCTCCGCTTGCGGCAGCGGATCCCCGAAGTACACCACCGACGAGACGAGCCGCCCGCCGCAGTCGGCGCAAGCGGAGCTGGCCGGGTGCCGGTTTCCGGGTGTGCAGCTGGTCGCAGCCCAGGCAGCGCATCAGACGCCCGTTGCCATGAAGCTCCACCAGGAGCTCGGGGCGGATACCAGAGCGCGGTGGAGGTCGTTGGTGTTCTGCGTGACGAGGAACCGGAGCTTGCCAAGCCGCTGAAGCTCGAAGAGGGAAAGGTGGGAGGCGTTGGGCTCGACCCGGCCCGGCGGTATCCGCCACCTCGGCGCCGGCAGGCCGGCGTCGCGCCGCGTCCACACCCCTTCGGGGCCGCGAAAGTCGGGGATGCCGGAGTCGGTGCTGATGCTCGCGCCCGTGAAGCCAACGGTATGCTCGCACTCGACTATCCATCGAGCGATCTTCTCGATGTGCTGTTCGAGTCGTCGTTCCTCGGTCATGGTAGTCGCTTCGACGCGACTGGTCGTGTTGAAGACGGCGTATCAAACAGCCTAGCTGGAGTGTGTTCGGTCAACTCGACGTTGCCCAATCTGGCGACGAACTTTTGGAGGTGATCCCTGCCACGACCCGGATGCTAACAGTTTCGCGAACATCACCACCAGGGCGATGTCGCATATCCCCGCGACGAGTAACTACTCTGCGGCGGGCAACCCAGCCCCGCGGCGTGAGCTTATGCTACCTCGCCTCCCGCTTGCCGATTTTTCGACACCAGCTCCTCAAGATTAGTCTTGGCCTCGTCCTCGACGCCTTCAACCACATTCAACTGAAAGTCGACTATAGGCCTCAGCCTGTTGTGTCACTCCGGCATGGGCTCGATGTAGACGACGCGCAGCTCCCAGTCGAGCCTGGCGTCAAGATCGATTGCGATTGTGGCGCCGAGTTCGGCACTCCCGGAACCCTCGGTGGTCAGAAGCATCTTTGTATGCAAAATGCTCATCGGTTCACTTCTCCGCTTCCGTTGTTGGCTCCACCGTCAGACAGAACTATGGCGTGTCTCCGTAGGAGTCAGATCGGCTAAATTGTTCATTAGAGTGCCTATATGTGCAGGCGAGGAGGAATGGAGTTACATGGCCACGAGGGGAAGCAGAGAGTGCGAGGATACCTAGAAAGTGAGTAAGACCAGGCCGCGTTCTAAGGCGAAGCGCGTTGCCGCCGCCCGCGAGCGCACTCCCAGCTTATGGTAGATGGAGTTGAGGTGCCGTCACCACCGCTGGCTTCCGTCGATCCGGCCCACGTCCCCGAATCGGAGGTCCCGCGGCGCGAACTCGGTGCATAAAAAGACTACGGACACCCGTCGTCTGGAGGTGGATGCCTGGGGGTCAGGCTCCTTTCGCAAGATCTAGAATCACCCGGTACAGGACCTCGGCGCCGGTCTCGCAATCTTCTTTGGAGCTCCACTCGTCGGGGCTGTGGCTGACGCCGTCCCGCGAGGCGACGAAGGCCATACCCATCGGGCATAGGTCCACTAGCTGCATCGCGTCGTGTGCGGCGCCGCTTGCGAGCGCGTACGGGCGGACCCCGATCGCCCGGCACGCCTCCTCGACCGCGCCGCGCACCATCTCCGAGCAGGACGCCGGCGCCATCCTCTGCAGGAGCTCCGTCTCCATGCCCACCCCGCGCCTGTGGCAGACCTCCTCCGCCCGTTCCAGGATGCGCTCCTCGACGCGGTCCCTGACCTCCTCGTCGATGTCGCGCAGGTCTAGCGAGAACTCGACCCGGCCCGGGATGATGTTGATCCCGCCCGGCCTGAGGCTCAGCCGCCCGACTGTCCCCACGCTCGTACCCGTCCCGGCGGCCTCGGCCTCGACGATCCCCATGACCTCGGCCGCCGCGGCCAAAGGATCGTGCCTCAGGCCCATCGGCGTCGTGCCCGCGTGCCCGGTCCCGCCGGTTAGGACGAAGTCGCGCCACACGGGGGCGGCTATGCCCGTGACGACCCCGACCGCCAACCCCTCGTTCTCGAGTATTCTGCCCTGCTCTATATGCAGCTCGACGTAGGCCGCGACCGAACCCTGCGGGCGCGCCGCCTCTCCGACGCGCTCCGGGTTAAGCCCGTACCTGCGCATCGCTTCGGCTATGGAGACGCCGTTCTCGTCCTCGTGGGTCAGGTCTTCAGGGGTCAGCCTTCCGGCCAGCGCGCGGCTCCCGATCATGCCAAACGAGAACCGCGCGCCCTCCTCGTCCGTGAACGCTACGACCTCAACCGGGTGGTCGGTCTCGACGCCGGCCTTCTCCAACGTGTGCGCCACCTCGACGCCGGCCAGGACACCCAGGGGCCCGTCGAAGCCGCCGCCGTTGTACACGGAGTCCAAGTGCGAGCCGACGAGGACGACGGGAGCGTCCGGGTCGCGCCCCTCGCGGCGGCCGACAAGGTTCCCGGCGGCGTCCTCGCGGACGGAGAGGTTCGCTTCTTCCATGTAGGAGGCGACCCTGTCTTTGACGGCGCGCTCCTCCTCGGTGAACGAGAGCCGGGTCACACCGCCCACCTCCTGGCGTCCGATCTCACCCAGCTCGAAGATCCTGCGCCACAGCCGCCCGCTGTCTACCACGTTCGCACCACCTCCGGGTAAGCCTTCACGTATCTCATCCCGGCGCCCAGAGGGCGCGGGCCTCGTCGAGCGTGCCGAGCAGTAGCTCGGGCGTGAGCCCGTGCGCCGTGATGCCGTCGCGGCCGGTCACGGTACCAGCGGCGAGGAGCGCGTTCAGGATGGCCGCCTCCGTGACCTCCGCCGCCGCGTAGAAGAGTGACGTCATGCGCTGGTTGGGCAACATCCTCAAGGGTATGGTCGCCGGCATCTTCTTTCCAAGCGCGGCGCACGGTAGCCCACGGTTACCGGTGGCGAAGGCGAGGAAGATGTCACCGCTCCCGTCGTCGAGGCCCCCGCCCATCCGGCCCAGGCCGATGCTCGCGCGCCGGGCGAGCCGGTCGCACTGCCCCGGCAGAAGTGGGGCGTCGGTGGCGAGGATAACTATTATGGAGCCTGTCCCGGCGGGGGCGTCCTCTTCGGGGTCTTCGTACGGAGAAGGGACGCGTTCGGTGGTGAGAACGCGTCCAACGGGGGCGCCGTCCACGCGCAACATGGACCGTCTGCCGTAGTTGGCCTGGACGAGGGCGCCTACCGTCCAACCCCCGTCCTCCTCGGGGAGCCTGCGGGAGGCGGTGCCGGTGCCACCCTTGAACTCGTGGCAGATCATGCCTGCCCCCCCGCCGACGGAGCCTTCGACTACGGAGCCGGAACTCGCGTTTGCGAGCGCCTCGCGCGAATGCTCCGCCGTGACGTGCTGACCGTTTATGTCGTTCAAGGTACCGTCGTAGGTCTCGGCCACCACCGGCAGCGACCAGTACTCGTCCTCGTCGGCGCGCGCCGCGAGCTCCGCGGCGATGAGGCCGTCGCGCACGATGCCGACGCTGTGGGTGTTGGTGATGCCAACCGGTGTCGTGAGGGCGCCGGCCTCCCGTATCCACTCCAGCCCCGTCATCTCGCCGTTGCCGTTGAACCTGTGGCAACCTGCCAAGACGGGATCGTCGCGGACCAGCCCCTCGCGCGGGCAGACGACCGTAACCCCGGTTCTGACCGGCCCCTCCCCGACCACGAGCGGCCCCTCGCCCCGCACGACGGTTGAGTACCCGACCCTCACCCCCCCGACATCGGTGATCGCGTCGTTCAGGCCGGTCGGCAGGTCCCCAATCGTTATCCCCAGATCACGCGCGCGCAAGCGTTTGCCCTCCCCTTACGGTCTTTGTTCAGATTCTATCTTCGCGCAGTGGCCGCACCTCAGTGGCGCAGCGACGAGACACGGCTCATCTCTTCTGCGGAGAGTTCAAAGTCGAAGACGTTGAGGTTGGCCCCGAGGTGTTCCTCGCCGGTCGCCTTAGGGATGGCCGAGACCTTCTCCTGCTGCACGAGCCAGCGCAGAGCCACCTGGGCTGCCGATTTGCCGTGAGCCTCACCGATCTCCTGGAGCGTCGTGTCGTCCTCGACGCCCCCGCGCGAGAGCGGCCTGTAGGCAGTGAGGAGGTAATCCATCTCCCGCGCCTGCGCGAGCAGCGCGTCCTGGCTCCTGTAAGGATGGTACTCGACCTGGTTGCAGAAGACCTCGGCGTACTGGGACGTCTCCTCTACGAGGGCCGGAGAGAAGTTGCTCACTCCTACGTGCAGGACGCTGCCCTCTTCTTGCAGACCGCGCATCGCCCCGAGGGTCTCTTCGAGCGGCACGCGCTCACTCGGCCAGTGCATCAGGAGCAGGTCGATGCGATCGGTGCCCAGTTTCTTCAGGCTCTCACGGGTTTTTTGAATCACGCGCTCGTGAGCGAAGTCGTCGGGCCAGACCTTCGTGGTCAAAAAGATCTCCGTGCAATCAACCCCTGAGGCCGCGATGCCCCGCCCGACTTCCGCCTCGTTGCGGTACATCTGGGCCGTGTCCACGTGCCGGTAGCCCATCGAAAGGGCGCGCTCTACGGCCCGCTCACACGCCTCCCCCGTAAGCCGGTAGGTGCCCAGTCCCAGCGAAGGAACCTTCTCGCCCTTTATGGTCTGGTACTCCACTGCAGCCTCCTATGACGATTGAACCCACCGTAACACGTCACGTTCGGGATGGTGGTCGTACCTGAGTCTAGCGGTCCCCCGGGAGAAAAGCCTCCTCGGGGCGGACCTCGAGCGCGGCGACGGTCGAGAGAAACCAGTCGGGACGTGCTTGGACCTGGTTGGTTTTGGGGTCAAAGAAGACGTGGGCTGCAGAACCTTCAGCGACGAGAGCGCCGGTCTCGAAAGAGACGCCGGTGCGTAGCTCGAAGTCCATCGTGTAGGAGCGGTTGCCGACGGTGCTTATGCGGGCGGCACCGTGGAGGGTGTCCGAGAGAAAGACCGGGGCCTTGAAGCGGACGGTAGTCTCGGCGATTACGTAGCGGGCGCCACTGACGTCGCCGGCTTCGAGGTCCTCGATGCCGGCGAGGTCTGCCAGGGCGCGCCAATAGGCCAGCCGGATCTCCTCGAAAAATTCCAGGTAGACGGCGTTGTTCACGTGGCCGTAGGGGTCGAGGTCGCCGTAGCGGACCTCGAGGCGCGAAACGGCTGGCGGGTTTTTCAAGCGGGCTCCCCTAAGAGTCGGGTGCAACGAGGGATTGTACACACTCCCTTCGCGTTCCATCTGATTTAATGGGGTGATGGAATACGAGGAGTATCTGGAGCAGGGAGAGACCCTCGCCAGCGAGGGCCTAATCGAGGAGGCTCTCTCTCGCTTCGAGCAGGCCCTCGACGCAGCGCCCGAGAACCCTGAGGTCATAGAGGCCGTGGGACGGGCGCTTCTGAACCTGGACCGCCTCGAGGAGGCAGAAGCGAGCTTTCTGGACGCTTTGGAGCTCGACCCCGAGTGGGTGGCGCCCAGGATGGGGCTCGCGCTGGTGGCGCTCAGGCGCGACGAGCCGTTCAAGATCGTGCATCATTTAGAGCGCGCCATCGAGGCCGACTCCGGCCACCCGGATGCGTACGTGGAGCTGGGACGCTACTACGGCTTCATGGGGGAGCCCGCCCTGGCGAAGGCGACCTTCGAGCGCTGGACGAAGCGACTCCCTGAGGACGCCGACATGCTCATAAACGCCGGCCTGACCCTCTTCGACGCAGCCGATTACGCCGAGGCTTACGCGTTTTTCGAGAAAGCGATAGAGGCCGCCTCCGAAGAGACGCAGAGGAGCGGCGCGCTGACCTTCAGGGCCAACGCCCTGGACATGCTCGGCCGCTACGCTGAGGCGGTCGCCGCCTACGAACAGGTGATTACCGAGACGCCCGAGTGGTGGGAGGCACACGCGAACCTCGGGATCTGCCACGCCCGAAACGGCCACCCAGAGAGGGCCGAGGCCGCCTTCCGGCGGGGCCTCACGGACTGCCCCGGCTCGCCGGAGATACGGGACGAGCTCGCCGCCCACCTCCTCGCCCAGCGGAGGAACCTCGCCGAGGCGCTCTCGCTCTCTGAGGAGGCCGTGGCGCTGGGTCGCGACGAGATTCGGCACCTCATTACCCTTGGGGAGGCCCGGCTCGCCCTCGAAGACGAGGCCGGGGCCGCCGAAGCCTACGAGGCGGTGCTCGCCCTCGACCACGAGAACCCCGAGGCCCACCTAGAGCTCGGCATCCTGCACGAGCACGGCGGGAAACCGGAGAAGGCCGAGGAGCACTTTGTCGAATCCCTGAAGGCCGATCCGGAGAACCCCCGCGCCCTGTACGCCTACGCGAGCCTGTACTACACGGCCGACAACCTGGAGGCAGCCGAGGAGATCCTGGAGCGGGCCATCGCCACCGACGCGCGTTACTCTCCTGCCCTCTCGGCGCTCGCCAGCATCCGGGCCCGCCGCGGCGAGTACGGCGACGCCCTAGACCTTATCGAGAGGGCCGTTGAGGCCGGCGAGAGCGACGTCGAGCACTTCAGGAGCGCCCTGGAGTTCGCCCCCCTGCACGCCGACCCGCGCTTCCGCACCCTCCTCTCACGCATGGTGCGCCCCAAGAGCAACGGACAGGGCTAGGACCCCACGTGTCCACGAGCTTGGCCTTAGGAATTCTCCTCCTCGTCGTCGGGATAGCCGGCCTCTCTTTCGGCGTCTACGCCCTGACGCGCGGGGGCCGGGACCAGGAGGGCGGTATAGGACCGCTCTCCGAACGCAGCGTCCACGTCGTAGCCGGGATCAGGATGCTCCTCGTCGGTACCTTGGGCCTCGCGGGCGGGGTGTACCTGCTCTGGGCGGCTCTGTGAGGAGTCATCTGGCACCCGGCGGCTACCGTATTCTGGCTGATACTTGGCCGCTGAGTGCTGACGGCTACAAGAGCTTCAGCTTCGCCGTGGCGTCCCTCAGATCTTCAAGGAAATCGTCCATCGCGCGGATGCGCCGGCAGGCGAGGTCCTTGCTGCTCTGCAGGACGAGGAGGCCTGGGATCTTCTGCCGCAGGCTCTCCACGTGCCAGAGCGCCGTGGGTATGTCAGGTACGTCGTCCTCGATGCCGACCATAGCGAGCACGCGTGAGACCCCAATGGCGCCCAGGTAGTCGAGGGCGACAGCGTCTTTGAGGAGGACCGACTCGACGGCGGCGCCGGGGGACGTCCCGGGCGGGTGGTGATCGATGGCCTCGATCACGGCCTGGCCCGCCTGTGACGGGAAGTCCAGGTCCTGCAGGACGCGTCGCGCCACCACCGCCGAGCGCTTCGCGTGGTCTGGCGGCTCGCGCAGGGCGTAGGCCTTGTACAGCCCTATGTCGTGCAGGAGGGCGGAGACGTGCAGTATCTCCGCGTCGTAGGAGGTGCCCTCGGAGCGCGCGAGATCTACGGCCAGTGCGTGGACCCGCAGGCAGTGGGCGTACCCGTAGACCGGGTGCTTCCCTACCCTAGCAACGAGAGCCTCTATCTCCTCCACCGGTGACTTCATCGTAAAGAGAGTCTAACGAATAGGCTGCGCGCACGCGAGGGGCCGCACCGGATACGGTACTGGTTACTATCTCCTCCCCGTAGGGCTTTGCACGGTGGACGGTGAGCGAGAGGTCGTCCGGGCTTCCGTGGACGGAGATAAGGTGAAAAATTCTCTCTACCTTGACAGTGCTCTGGATCTGTCTGCAGGTCATGCAGCTGGAGTTCGCGACTTGTACGGCCTCTAGACCCGACACGCTAAAGGCAACAAACTAGCCAATGTCCTCTAGGGACCCTGGCTTCGAATTGTTGCGATCGACGGCGGGAGATCGGTTCGGGTACGATATTTCTTTCCAGGCTATGCTCGAGAAGGAGCGCACGGCCCGCGCCGCATCGGCGGACTGCGGCGCGGGCCGAAAGCTTCCGGATGGAGTATCCGGGCCAGGATCTCCACCCCCTCCACCAGCCTCGGCGCGGGCCGGGAGAAGTACGAGTTAGCGTCCACAACCCACACCCGCCCGTCTCCGACCGCTGAGAGCTCGGACCATCCGGGAAGCTTGGGAAGAAAGCTGGCCTCACGCGCGGCCCGCTCCGCGTCGAAGCCGCAGGGCATGAAGACGAGGACGTCCGGGTCGGCGTCGAACACCTCTTTCCAATCGAGCCGGACGGAGCGCTCGCCGGGCCCAGCGAAGAGTTCCTCCCCGCCGGCGAGCTGGACCATCTCCGGGACCCAGTGGCCGGCGGAGAACGGAGGGTCGAGCCACTCGATGCACCCGACGCGCGGACGGGGGAGCCCCGCGACGGACTCCTGCACGCGGACGAGCCTCTCCTGGAGATCGGCGACCTTCGCTCGAGTTTCGTCGCCGCGGGCCACAGCTTCGCCGACCTTGATGGCGTCGCCCAAGACCTCGCGAAGCGAGGTGGGGTTGAGCGAGAGGACCTCGGGCTTTTCCTCCAGTCCCGACACTGCTCTCTCGACCAGGTTCGTGGAGACGGCGCAGACAGCGCAGAGGCCCTGAGTTATTACCAAGTCTGGGGCGAGCTCGTTGAGAAGCCTCGCGTCGAGAGCGTAGATACTGTCCTCGGCGGCAAGGATCTTGCTCATGACGGCGTCTATCTCGGCGCTTGTCAGGGCGTGGCCTCCGATCTTGCTGCTCGTAAGCTTGGGCAGCTCCTCGACACCGGGCGGGTGGTCGCACTCGTGGCTCACACCGACGAGGGCGTCTCCGGCGCCGGCGAAGTGGACCATCTCGGTCGCGCTCGGGAGCAGAGAGACTACGCGCAAGATAGCGCTACTCTATTGCTGCTTGCGGGAGTCTCTGAGCAGGGCGGCCTGGCCGATGTCGTCGGTGGTGAGCATCCCGACGAGGTCGCCGTCCTTGACGACGGGCAGAGCCCGAAGGCCGCTCTCCTGTAGGACGCGGTAACCGTCGGTGAAGAGGTCTGCGTCGGGAGAGATGGTAGGGAACTCGGTCTTCATAAGGTCGCGGACGCTGGAGTAGCGGTCGGGGGAGTGAGCCGCGGTCATGATCTCGTTGCGTGTGATGATGCCGACAATCTCCCCGTCCTCGTCCAAGACAGGAAAGTCCTCCTGGTAGCCGTGGATTACGGAGTCGAGGATCTGTCCGAAGTTGTGGTAGGGCGTGACGGACTCGGTGCGGCGCTTGGTGCCCATGACGTCAGCGACGGCGAGGCCGCGCATCTGCTCCCTCTGACGCACCATCTGGTTCTCCCCACTCGCGCCGAGAAAAACGAAGAAGCCGACGAGGGCGAGCAGGAAGTTGTTGCTCAAGAACCCGAACACAATAAACAGGATCGCGAAAGTCTGTCCGACGGTCGAGGAGATGTTCGTGGCCCGAACGGGACCTAGGCGGGTGGCGAGCAGGCCGCGCAGCACTCTGCCGCCGTCCATCGGGAAGGCCGGGATCATGTTGAAGACCACGAGCGCCACGTTGATGACGCCGAGATACGCGAAGGCCTGCCCCAATGAGTCCACCCCCGTCAGAATGTTCGTGGGGACGGAGAGGCTCCCTCCAAAAAGCAGGGCCAGTCCGAAGAAGATCGGGGCGAGCACGACGTTGACGAGCGGCCCCGCGACGGCGACCTTCACCTCGTCTATGGGCCTCTCGGGGAGTGTCTTCATGCGGGCGAGCCCGCCGATGGGCAGCAGCGTTATGTCCTGGACCTCGCTGCCCAGACGCTGGGCTACGAGCGAGTGCCCGTACTCGTGCAAGAGCACGCAGAAGAACAGCGCCACCACGATGCCGATGGTTACCAGCGCGCTCGCGGCGCTGCCCGAATCCCTGAAACCGACGTAGCCGAAGAACGCGAGGAGCAGGAAGAAGGTCCAGTGGACCTTCACGTCTATTCCGAAAGCGCGGCCTATCTTGAAAGATCCACCCACGAAGAGAGTTTACCCCACCAGTGGGCGGGCGATGTAATTCCGCAGACGCCTCTCCCTGCTAGAATCGAGGGGTGGAGGAACGCGCGCAGAGCTACCGCCTGATTACGGCCGCAGAAGATCTCGCCGCCATCGCCAAGACCCTACAAAACGACGAGGCCATCGGCGTAGACCTCGAGACCACGGCCCTCTCCCCGCGCGACGGCGGGGTACGCCTCCTCCAGCTAGCCACCCCCCACGAGACGCTAGTTATAGACGTCTTCGAGGCCCGCGACCTCTCGCCGCTCAAGGAGGTCCTCGAGGACGGTCCGGTCAAGGTCTTTCACAACGCCAAGTTCGACTACGCCTTCCTGCACGCCCTCTACGACATCTCGCCCCATCCCGTCTTCGACACCATGCTCGCGGCGCAGCTCCTCGACGGCGGCGACTACTCGGCGTCGTACTCGCTGGAAGCGGTGGCCGAACGCTACCTGAGCGAGTCGCTGGACAAGTCCGAGCAGAGGAGCGACTGGTCCGGCGAGTTGGGTCGGGGGCAGATCGAATACGCGGCCCGCGACGCGGCCGTCTTGCTCCCCTTGCACGAGCAGTTGGCAGAAGCCATTGGTGCGGAGGAGTTGGAGCTGGTCTCGAAGATAGAGTTCGCGGCGGTCTCCTCGCTGGCGGAGATGGAGCTCGCCGGCATCAAGCTTGACGTGGAGCGGTGGAAGGAGCTAGAGAAGACCGTGCGCGAGCAGCGGGACAGGGTTGCGCTGGAGCTCGAGGCGCACTTCCCGGAGCCCGAGGGCGTGCTGCCGTTAGAGGGCCTCGGGCCACGGTTGAACCTTAACAGCCCGCAGCAGATCACAGACGCCTTCAAGTCCCTCCAGATAGACCTGCCGGATACGAAAGTGTGGACGCTTCTGAAAGTGGACCACCCGGCCGCGAAGGCCCTCCTCCACTACCGCGAGCTGCAGAAGAAGCTAGGGACTTACCTGGAGACCTACCCGAAGTTTATCCACCCGAAGACCGGGCGCATCCACGCGAACTTTTT
Source organism: Rubrobacter sp. (assembly GCA_035641035.1). GTDB lineage: Bacteria > Actinomycetota > Rubrobacteria > Rubrobacterales > Rubrobacteraceae > Rubrobacter_D. The sequence goes on from DASQVA010000256.1 coordinate 11,954, forward strand.
GCAGTGCCGAGTCCCAACGGGGAGGCTGGCTTGCGTCGCCCGAGGGACGCTCGTGGAGGTGATGAGGGACCAGTCCAGGGACTTTGCGGGCGTGCCCATAGAGAGCGTCAGGGCTGGGGATCTGGCATACACCTACGACGAGAACCGGCGACTGAGGCTCCGTAGGATACTGTGGGCGGGGAAGACGGGTTATAAAGAGGTATTGAGCGTCAGGTGGCGCTCGGGCACTCACAAACGCGAGGGAGTACTCGAGGTAACACCGGACCACGAGATCAGGCTATCGAGTGGTAGGTACGTCAGGGCGGAAGACTTGAAGCCCGGAGACAGGGTATTGGCACTCGGCAGGGACACGAGTGTCTGGGACTATTCCAGAATCTACGCCACGGATCACCCCGGCCCAATAAGGGATCACAGCTTCGAAGACGACCCTGTGAACGGGCATCTACCCGAGCATGTGGACCACGTAGACGAGAACAAGTCCAACACCCTGCCAGAGAACTTCGCGGGCGTGACTAACTCCAAAATTGTAAAGCACTACGTCAACGGCACGATGGGCGAGGCCGAACGGGCCCGGCTCGCCGGGATCGCCAGGGAGAGCTGGGGTAGAAACCGGGACGAGAGACTAAGGTCTATGGAGCGCGGCGAGGACTCTGGCAGATGGCTCGGTCTCAAAGAGTGGATGGAAGGAGTGCTGTGGGAGAACGCCGGAAAGTCCACGGCGTCTCGAGATATCCGTGGCATAGACCACGCCACGACGCAGGAGTACCCGCGAAGCTACGGTATCGACTGGAAGTTCATAGCCGAGAACTTTACACGCCGGGGAGAGCTAACAGACGAAACCTTTTGTAGGGGGCCCCTTAGGAGGATGCGAGAGCTCGGCTTCGACGAAGGATCGAAAGCATTCGGGAGAGGCTTACAAAAACGGAATATGATCAAGGCCAGGTTCGAGGATGTGGGCGTCATACGTAACAATCACGAAATACTGGCGATAGAACGTACGGGCAAGTTCGTGGACGTCTACGACTTAGAGGTGGAGGACACCCATAATTTCATCGCCGGAGAGATATGCGTTCACAACTGTACGAACCCGAACGTGCAACAGATCCCGCACGAG
>DASQVA010000257.1:0-2922 GCA_035641035.1 Rubrobacter sp.
CAGGACCGAAGCACCTTTCTCGCAAGCTCCACAAGCAGGAGGAGGAAGGGGGAGCCGAGGAGCCCGGGACAGCTACGCCTTCTGGGGCCGTCAAGCCCGTCCCCGCGTGAACCAAAGGAAGACCGGCAACCGGATGCGGGAGGAGGGGTTCTAGGCCATGTTCACGAAGCTAACCGATACGAGCAAGGCGGCCATCTTCACGGTGCTCGTGCTGTTCCTGAGCGTGGGGGCGGCCTTGTCGATCAACATGCTCGACCTCGGTTCGAACATGCTAATGTGGGCCTCCGTGTGGGCGATTACTCCTGTGGTGGCGACATTGATCATGCTGCTCGTGGTCACCCGTGATGGGTATTCCAGGGAGGGTTGGAAGTCGCTGGGGCTGCACCGGCTGGGCCTCAACGTCTGGTGGATCGCATTCGGGATGATCTTCCTCGCGAGCCTGGTCGCATCCATCGTCGTGTGGGCCACCCCGCTCGCCTCCTTCGTTTTGCCGGAGGGCGGCATCTACATCCCCGCGATCAACCTCCTTGCCGTGGGAATCGCCTGGCTCGCGATCTGGCTCTTCGACCGCTCCAGCCGCATCGCCCCTACCTGGAAGATGACCGGCACCCCGTCCGCCGACCCAGTGAATTGAGAGAGGAGAGCGAACGATGACTACCAACGAAAAAATGAATACAGACAGAATGGCCGTTAGGACCACAGCAACGAAACGAGTCCCGATGGACTCGATGAGGAAGACCGCGTTCGTCGCGGGGGTCCTCTACCTGATTACCTTCATCGCCGGCATTCCCCCTGCGGCATTCCTGCTTGGCCCCGTCCTGGACAATCCGAACTACATCGTCAGCTCCGGCGCCGACAACCAGGTACTCTTCGGCGCCTTCCTCGACCTGGTCAATGCCCTCGCCTGCATCGGCACCGCGGTCGCGCTGTTCTCGGTGGTCAAACGGCAGCACGAGGGCTTCGCGCTTGGCTTTGTCACCACTCGCTTGTTCGAAGCCGCCATCATCGTTATCGGCGTCGTGAGCCTCCTTGCGGTGGTGACCCTGCGGCAGGCAGGAGCTGCCGGAACAGACGGGGCCGCGATGGTCGCTGTGGGCCGGGCGCTCGTCGCGGTCCGTGATGGGGCGCACCTGCTCGGACCTGGCGTCATTCCGGGCCTGAACGCGCTGTTGCTGGGCTACCTGATGTACCGGTCGCGACTCGTGCCACGTTTCATTCCCGCGGTGGGACTCATCGGAGCCCCTGTGTTCCTGGTTTCCGCAGCCGCATCGATTCTCGGCTTCAACGAGCAGGTTTCCGTGTTGTCGGGGATCGCGGTCATCCCGATCGCGCTGTGGGAGCTGTCGCTCGGCCTCTGGCTCACCTTCAAGGGTTTCAACCCGTCGGCACCGATCCTGGCCGCGCCCGCTGCTGAGTTGGGGAGTGCGGACACATCGGCGGCGGTAGCCCCGTCAAGCACCGCCGTCGCGACGAAGGCGACTGTAGCGTGACCGCCGACCGCCAGCAGACACTTCGGACCCCTCAACGTGTCGTGGTTCGTTCGAAAAAGGAGACAAACTCATGAACACCAATCGCCAGGCCGCAGTCATCAAAAGGGCACAAGCAACCGCACATCAAAAGGAGAGCAAAATGAAGATAAGTGCGCCGAAACTCATCCGTTGGGCAGGTTTAGCAGCTATGGTGGCAGGGATCCTTTTCGTGGTCATCCAGCCGATCCATCCCCCCGATGTCCCGGCGTCGGTCACCACCGCCCAATGGGCCATCGTCCACTATCTGGGCGTCGCCATGTGCCTCTTCGGCCTGCTCGGCCTGGCGGGGCTCTATGCCAGGCAGGTGGAAGCGGCCGGTTGGCTTGGTCTGGCCGGCTACCTTCTGCTCAGCCTCTTCTACGCGCTGACCATGGCCTTCCAATTCGCCGAAGCCTTCATCTCGCCGCGGTTGGCGACCGAGTCACCGAGGTTTGTGGAGGGCTTCCTGGGAATCTTCAATGGGCACCCCGGCGAGATAGACCTCGGCGCCCTCCCGGCGGTCTATGGCCTCACAGGGGGAGCGTATCTGCTCGGCGGCCTGGTATTTGGCATCGCGACGCTCCGCGCCGGCATCCTACCGCGCTGGGCGGCCGGCCTGCTCGCCGTCGCAGCGCTCGTGGCGCCCGTCGCGGTTGCGCTGCTCCCGCACGCGCTCGAGCGGTACGCGGCGGTGCCGATGGGGATAGCGCTGGCCGGGCTGGGCTATGCGCTCTGGTCTGAACGGCGAGAGCAAGCCTTGGAACCCTTACCTGGCAGGGGACGCCCCCAGCTCCGCCAAACCGCAGCCGAGTAAGTTCGCTGGAAACTGCATGGAGTGGACAAGCGGTCGTACGGCCCCTTGTCTCTTGTGCGCGCTGATGATGTGGCTGACATAGCGCTGTCGCGGTTGGGGAGAAGCGCAGCTTATGATGCTCCAGAAAGTCTAGGAAGGGGTCCGCATGGATTCTAAAGAAGTGTTCACTACCGAAACCGCGGGGCTCCCGGAGGCGTCGAGTCCGAGCGTCGTCCGGCTCCGCGACGGAGACGCGTTCGACCTGCGCATCCATCCCGTGCGAAAGCAGATTGGCGAGGCCGAGGTGCGCATGCTCGGCTACAACGGCTCGATCCCAGGCCCGACGATGCACGTCGATCAAGGCTCCGAGGTCACCGTGCACGCCACGAACGACGGCGACGTCGAGGCGACCGTGCACTGGCACGGCCTGCGCCTGGAGAACCGTTACGACGGGGTGCCGGAAGAGACACAGGCGCCAATCCGGAGCGGAGAGACGTTCACCTACAAGGTTCAGTTCCCCGATCCCGGATTCTACTGGTACCACCCGCACATCAGGGAGGACTTCGCCCAGGAGATGGGCCTGTACGCCCCCATCATCGTCGAGCCCTCCGACCCCTCCTA
>DASQVA010000258.1:0-3306 GCA_035641035.1 Rubrobacter sp.
ACATGAGTCGGGGCGCAAGATAGTCACTCTACTCGAGAAGAACAAGTCTGACTACACCGATGAAGACCTTGAGCACATGAAGAAGGTCAGCGCTTACGTCAAGCGCCACCTTGGACAGGGTCCCAAGAACGACGTAGAGAACTCTAGATGGCGATACTCGCTGATGAACTGGGGGCATGATCCCCTCAAGTAGCCGACGCTCGAATCAAGCGTAGGGTCGAGGCCGGGCGCCTGCGGAGGGGTCTCCCACCATAATTTCCGCAACCCTATGCCGATCGACTTTTCAACCTACTAAAGCTGACCTCGCTTCGGTGGTTGCTCCCATAGTGCGCCTCGAGCGAGTCTTCTTGCAGGGGCAGAATTGCTGGTCGGATCCGGAAGTGATGTTAGGGTGAGAGCAAGAGACCTTGAGATTCGGACCCGAGTGTCTAAATCTATTTCAGCTGTGCGGTCACGAGGACCCAGCGGGCGGCACCTGGTCGAGGCAAGACGTTAGATTGCGATCTCTTCATTCTTCCGTACGAGCCGCAAATGGATCGACGCCCATCTGCGAGAGCATACCGATGGTATCGGCTTCTCCCCAATGCTCCGCAATCCGTCCGCGGTCAACCCGGTCTATATTGATCCCCTTTAATCGAACCTCGCGCCCGGTTGGCTCGATGCCCATCCACTCGCCGAGGTGGGTACCACGCCCTGTGACGCGCGTAATAACATGGTCTCCTTCAGCAAAGATATCTGCGATCTGAATCGTGAAGTCAGGGAGCGTCATCCTAATTGCCCTGAGATGCGCGCGCACTACTTCGGAGCCGCGGCCACCTTCTGCAGCATTGTGATCCACGTAATCGGCGGTAACGAAGCTGTCCAGACTTGAGTAATCGCCGCCAGCGACTTCGGTGTAGACGCGGCGAATTAGCTGTTGCTGTGCTTGATCGACATTACTGCTCCCCGTGATCTGCCCTTCGCCGTCTGGTTTGCACTGCGTTTGGGTTTATCTTTGTCCAACAAGATCTAACTCATACCTCACTTTTGACTGTGTCTGTACGCGTCCCCCGTCGCGCGCGGTGCCTGCGCTTTTTGGGCAGTAGGGACCTCTTCAGCCTCACCAACAGGATCACGAGCGCGACCTCCACCGCCGTCGCCGCGAGATCCAGCCCGCCCACCGGCATACGGATGGGCGCGAACAGCTGAGGGACGCTCACCACGCGCGTGAGGGACCAGACGAAGACGACGAAGAGGTTGAGGAGGATGCCGAAGCGCAGCGCCCAGCGGCCAGGACCGAACAGGAGGCTCATACCGAGGAGCCCCTGGCCTATCGCCACCAGTAGGAAAAATGCGCCGGGCAACATCGAGGCCACGAACTGGCCAGGCAGGACCCACAGGTGGATCAACTCTGAAACGAACGCTAGCGCCGCCGCCGGGTAGCGGAGCGCGGCTCGGCCCCGTTCCGAGTACGCTCCGCTTGTCATCTTCCCCATCTCAGATCACCTTGAAGTTGGCCATCATCATCATATCTTCGTGCTCCAGGTTGTGGCAGTGGAAGGCGTACTTGCCGCGGTAGCCGTCGAAGCGAGCGATCACGCGCACCGTTCCTCCCTCCAGGAAAACCGTGTCCTTCCACCCGGCGTCGTAGGGTCCGGGCAGTCCGTCATCGCGGGAGACGACCCTGAACTGGACCAGGTGCAGGTGTATGGGATGTGCAGGGTCGCCGCTTATCTCCCAGATCTCGGTCGAGCCGAGGCGAGGTGTCGCATCTATGCGATCCGGGTCGAAGATCCTGCCGTTTACCGTGGACATCCCGCCCAAGACCCCCGCGATGAATTGAAACCGTTGCGAGACCTCGGCGTGGTCGGGGTCCGGGAAATCTAGCTCCGGCACAAACAGATCGGGCATGGAGCTATCCTCCTTCTCCCGGCGCGCCACGACGAAGCGCATCACCTCGGAGGTCCGCCCCTCCTCCCGGAGGTTCCTAAGCGTCACTCCCTGTCCCACCCGGTAACGCGAGAAGTCCACGACTACGTCGAAGCGCTCGCCCGGAGACGTCAGGATCCTGTCGTGCGGGATGGGCGCCTTGAGCAGCCCGCCGTCGCTGCCGACCTGCACGAGCGGCTCTCCACCGGGTGGCGGCGGATCGAGTGCCAGCTCGTAGGCGCGGGCGTTAGAGGCGTTGAGGATACGGAAGCGGTACATTGTGTTGGAGACCTCCATCTGCGGCCAGGGCGCGCCGTTGACGAGGATCGTGTCACCGAACACGCCGCTGTACGTGCCGTTCGTGGCGCTGGAGAGGACGCCGGGCTCTCCTTTCAGCGAGGGGTCGATCGAGGGGTAGTAGAAGGAGCCGTCCTCGTTAAAGGTGCGGTCGGCGATCACGAGCGGCACCTCTTTCTCGCCCCTTGGCAACGGCAGTGAGTCCTCGACCTCGTCGCGCAGGATGTAAAGCCCCGCGAGGCCCTTGTAGACCTGCGGACCCGTAAAGTCCATGCGGTGGTCGTGGTACCAGAGGGTCGCGGCCCTTTGCTCGTTGGGATAGCGGTAATCCTTGAAGAAGTGGGGGTGTCCTTTCGTGGAGCTGTGCCCTGTATGCGCGAAAGAACCGCTTCCGTGACCTTTCGGCAGGATCAGGTCGGTGGGATAGCCGTCGCTCTCAGGCGGTGTCTTCCCACCATGCAAGTGCGTCGATACTGGGACAGGCAGTTCGTTCCACTGCCGAATCTCTACGTTCCTGCCGCTCCTGACCTCGACGGTCGGGCCGGGGAACATACCCTCGTAGCCCCAGACCTCCGTCTTGAGGCCGGGCAGGATCTCCTGCCTTTCCGCTCTCTGGGTCATCTCGTAGTAGTCGGTATCCGCACCCCTTCGCACCGGCTTCAGGGTCGGTGGGATGGGCAACGGCACCTTAAAGGGTTCTACGCTCGGGCTCCGGACCGAAGTCGAGGCGGCTAGGCGCGACAGTGGGATCGAGAGCGTCCCGAGCGGCAACACTAGCCCCGCGCCGGCCATCGCTCCGAGCTTCAAGAACCTACGGCGTGAAACGTTCATATCCAGGTCCTCCTTCGGTCGGCTTACCGCCCGTCATCCGGCGTCGATGCTCACGTTGCTGGCACCGCCGGTGATGGTGATGTCGTACCGGTCTGAAGCACCCTCATAGTCCGGGCTCTGCAAGCTCACCTCGCCCCCGACGGCGCCGAAGCGCCTCGCGCCGAACGCCAGGTTCGTAGAGCCGCCGCCCACGCGGAGCTGCGCGACTACGCCCTCGGGTCGGTGGATGGCGACGTTGCTGGCGCCGCCCAGAACGCGGACTGGGACGAT
>DASQVA010000259.1:0-22500 GCA_035641035.1 Rubrobacter sp.
CGTCGTAGGCCGCACCGCCCCTAACGCCCTCTACAACAAAGACCTCGCCACCTACGACCCCAACAGCACCTTCGACGAGGCTGCAGCAGCCGGTTTCATAGCCCTCTGGGGCCTCCCCGCCCGCCAGTGGGCCAGCGTCAACGGCGGCGCAGAGCAAAGTTCCGTCCCAGCGCAACATTGAACTTGGTACATACATCGATAAAAAACAGATTGATTTGCAGGACATTCTAATGCGAGGCCAAGAAAGGTAGCGAGGACCAGGGTCCTGTCCCTGTGTACCCAAAACTGGGCCCGCTCGCAGATGGCCGAGGGGTTGTTGAGGCATCTGGCGGAGGACCGCTTTGAGGCGTACAGCGCATGAGCGACGGCGACGCGCGGTAACCTGAGGCGATCTCCATCGTCTCGGAACTCGGGGCGAACGTCTTCGGCTAGGAGTCGAAGTCGCTGGAACGCTAACTGGGTGACCCGTTCGAGTACGTCGTAACCGCCTACGACGACGCCAACGAGGCGTGCCCGGTCTTCCCCGGTGCGCAGAAGCAGTTGCATTGGTCTGTCGAGGATCCTTCGCAGGCCGAGGGTGAAGATGAGGAGTGGCTCGCGGTGTTCCGACGGGGGTCGGACGCGAGCTTCGGGCCCGTGTCGAGGGAGAGCTGGTGAATGAGGAGATGAAGTCGTGAGAAGCAAGCCTCGGATCCCTGCTCTAGTGTTAAGTGCGGGCCGCGAGACCACCACAACCCTCCGAGACCGTCGACGCCGCCACGAACGAGTAGGGTAAAGGGTTTTACAAGCCCGCAGGGATCTCCACGTTAGCGGCCCTGTTATCATCGCTAGCATGAGCGAGAAGGACTACGCAATCAACCTCGGGGAGCCTCTGTCCCCCTCCACGGATGCGGATTTCTCCATGATGCGCCGTGCCCTGCTGGCCGCGGAGAGCGCGGCCGAGAGGGGCGAGGTCCCCGTCGGAGCGGTGGTCGCGAGGGGGGCGCAGATCCTGTCCGTCGCCGCCAACGAGCGCGAGGCCACCGGTGACCCCACGGCCCACGCGGAACTCCTCGCCATCCGGGATGCAGCCAGAACCCTGGGTGGCTGGCGCCTGGCCGGCTGCACCCTCTACGCCACCCTCGAACCTTGCCCAATGTGCGCCGGCGCTGCCCACGCCGCCCGGCTCTCGCGCCTCGTCTACGCCGCACCAGACCCCAAGGCCGGCTACGCCGGCACCCTCCACAACATCCCCGCCGACGGCCGCCTTAATCACACCTTCGCCGCAGAGGGCGGTCTCCTCGAAGTCGAAGCCGCCCGACTGCTCCGCGGCTTCTTCAAAAACCGCCGCGGGCGACCCCGAAAAGCTCCCGACCGCCCCTCCTGACGGCCCTGAACCCCGGTTACAGCATGTAGCTGAACTCGAGGTACATATAAGTTGCAATAGTAATCTTAGATTCAATCAACGGTGCAAGGTTTCAGCTTGACCTGAACATAAAGGTGCTTAATTTGCGGGATATTCTCCTCTCTGTGGTAATTCTGGAAAAATTTTTGAAAAATTCTGTCGACGGGATGCGCGGGGCGTATTCCGCGGTAAAAGGGGCATTCAGGGCTTTAGCATCAATTTAACCTGAAGTTAAGCTACATTCTAGGAGTATTGCTTTCCGAAAATGTGGTGTGCTAGGTTTTCGCGGTACCAGATGTAGTGTTGGAGCGATGGGGGTTGTGGGATGCAATGTCCGTATTGTGACTTCGAGGACACAAAGGTGATAGATTCGCGGCTTTCGGAGACGAAGGATGCCGTTCGGCGGCGGCGCGAGTGTTTGTCGTGCGAGAAGCGGTTCACGACGTACGAGCGTCGTGAACCGCTCCGGCTGATGGTGATCAAGCGGGACGGCGCCAAGGAGCCCTTCGACCGGGAGAAGTTGCGGTCGGGGTTGGCGAAGGCTTGCGCCAAACAGCAGATCACGGACGAGCAGGTTGAGCTGCTAGTAGACGAGATCGAGGCCGAGCTCCGGGACCGGCGGCGGCACGAGGTTACCTCGAGGCGTCTCGGGGACATGGTGCTGGTGCGGCTGCGGAGGATGGACATGGTCGCGTACCTGCGGTTCGCCTCTGTGTACAGACAGTACACCGACGTGGACCAGTTCCGCACCGAGTTGGTGCGCCTCGCCGGGTCCGGGATGGGCAGCGGTAGGTAGTTCAACCCTCAGCCCGGTCGGGGGGGGCCAGACCGCGGGCAAATGCGGCGGTGGAAACAGAGAGACCAGCAGTAAAATAGGAGGATGGGTATGAAGGTAGACCGTAACAGGTTAGCAAACATAGAATTAAGCGAGAACGCGCGCGCCGTTTTGGGGAAGCGTTACCTCAAGAAAAACGAGAAGGGCGAACCTGTCGAGGAGCCCATCGAGATGTTCCGGCGGGTGGCGTCGAACATCGCCGAGGGCGAGTTCCGCTTTAAAGAAGGCGAGGAGGCTCAGCGGCTCTACGAGGAGTCCAACGAGTCGTTCCTCCAGATGATGCTCTCCAGGAAGTTCATGCCGAACTCGCCGACTCTGATGAACGCCGGCAGGGAGCTGCAGCAGCTCTCGGCCTGCTTTGTCTTGCCGGTCGAGGACTCTATAGACGGTATCTACGACACCCTCAAGCACCAGGCGATCATCCACAAGTCCGGCGGCGGCACAGGCTTCGGTTTCAGCCGTCTGCGTCCGAAGAACGACTTGGTGCAATCCACGATGGGCGTCTCGAGCGGACCGGTCTCCTTCATGGCTATCTACGACGCCTCGACGGACAAGATCAAACAGGGCGGCACCCGGCGCGGGGCGAACATGGGCATTCTCAGGGTCGACCACCCGGACGTCGAGGAGTTCATCACCTGCAAAAACGACAACAACCAGATCAACAACTTCAACATCTCCGTCGCCATAACCGATGCGTTCATGGAGGCCGTGGAGAACGATACGGACTTCGAGTTGACTAACCCACGCGACGGCCAGGTCATGAAGACCGTGCGGGCCCGCGACCTGTTCCGCAAGATTGTCCAGGGTGCTTGGCTCAACGGTGAGCCTGGTGTGGTCTTTATCGACAGGATCAATGGCGACAACCCGACGCCGCAGTTCCCTATAGAGTCGACGAACCCGTGCTCAGAGGCGCACCTGCCGCGGTACGACTCGTGCAACCTCGGTTCGATCAATCTGGAGCGGTTCTATAGGGAAGAGACCGGCGACGTCAACTGGGATGAGCTCAGAGAGACGGTCCACACCGCGATCCGCTTCCTGGACAATGTCATCGAGCAGAACAACTACCCGCTGCCGGAGATAGATCGGATGAGCCGGGGGAACCGCCGCATCGGGCTCGGCGTGATGGGCTTCGCCGACCTCCTCATAAAGCTCGGGATTACCTACGACTCCGATGAGGGCCTCGCCTTCGCCGAGCGGGTGATGAAGTTCGTTGACGACGAGGCGTGGGAGGAGAGTCGGGCCCTCGCCGACGAGCGCGGCGTGATGCCGAACTTTGAGGGCTCTCGCCACGAGGCCCGCGGCGATAGGGTCCGAAACGCGACCGTAACCACGATAGCCCCGACGGGCACGATCTCGATGATCGCGGGTTGCTCGGGCGGGATCGAGCCCTTGTTCGCCGTCGCCTTCATGCGCCGGCAGGCCGACATGGAGATGCCCGACGTCAACCCCGAGTTCGTCAAACTGGCCAAGGAGCGCGGCTTCTACTCAGAGGAGTTGATGAGGAAGGTCGCAGAGCACGGCTCCGTGCGCGACGTCGAGGAGGTCCCCGACGACGTGCGCAGCGTGTGGGTCACCTCACACGACATCACCAGCGAGTGGCACGTGAGGATGCAGGCGGCATTCCAGAAATACACCTCGATGGGGATCTCCAAGACCATTAACCTCCCAAATGATGCTACGCCCGAGGATGTCGAGGCCGCTTACATGCAGGCCTTCGCCACGGGCTGCAAAGGGATAGCGGTCTACCGCGACGGCTCGCGCGACGCGCAGGTCCTCTCTACGGGCAAGACCGAGAAGAAGCCAGGCGATACGCCGACCGGAGCTTCACTCTCGCCCGCCTCGCCCGAGGCCCCAACGGCCCCGCCGGTCACCCCGCCTTCTGGCGCGGAGGGCCAGCGGCAGAACTTCTCCTCGCTCGCCGCGGCCCGCAACGGCAGGCCGCGCACGCTCTCGGGCGTGACCAAGAAGATACAGACCGGCCACGGACCGCTCTACGTCACAATGAACGACGACGAGTTCGGGCCGCGGGAGTGCTTCGTTATCCTGGGCAAACCCGGCGGTACGGCAGCGGCGTTCTCGGACGCCCTAGGGCGTATGATCTCACTGGCCATGACCCACGGCGCCGACCCCGCTGAGGTGGTCCACCAGCTGCGCGGCATCCAGGATGGCCACCCGGCCGGCGTCGGACCGAACGCTACCCTCTCCGTTCCCGACGGCGTGGCGAAGGCGATGGCCGAGCACTACTTGGTGGCCGACAGCCTGCCGGATACTCGCGAGCTACCCATCATCGGGGCCTGTCCAGACTGCGCCAGCGGTCTCACCCGCCAGGAGGGCTGCGTCGTCTGCCACTCCTGCGGGTACTCGAAGTGTAGCTAGACTCTGAACACCGGTAGAACTAGAGGGCGGGCCCTGTGTGGGCCCGCCCTCTAGTTCTACCGGTGCTTTTCGGAAGCCTATCCGATACCGTCGAGGCGTTCGCGGTCCAGCCTCTGATCCTCGAAGGAGGTAGGATCTTCGGAGGGCTCGACGTGGATAAAGAACGTTGTGTTCCCCTGCAGCGCCTTCGCGAGGTCTCCCTCTATATTCTCGGAGAGGTCGTGGCCCCGTTGCACCGTCCACTTTCCGGGAACGAGCACGTGCATCGAGACGAAGCGGCGTTGCCCTGCCTCCCGCGTGCGCAGGGCATGAAACCGGATGTCTCTTTCCTCGTAGTGCGAAAGGACCCTGAAAACCTTCTTCAGTTCATCGGGGGGAAGGGCCCGGTCGAGGAGTCCCTGGGCCGTGTCACGCAGCAGCCGCACGCCGGTCCACACGATATTGGCGGCGACGACGAGCGCGATCAGGGGATCGAGCGCCAGCCATCCTGTGAGCTGCACCATCACGACGCCCACCACCACCCCCGCGGAGGTCCACACGTCCGTGAGCAGGTGCTGCGCGTCCGCCCTGAGCGTGATCGAGCGCAGCCTTCGTCCCGCTCGCCAGAGTACTAGCGCCACGCCGCCGTTCAGGACCGCGGCGACGAATGTGAAGGAGAGCCCGAGCCCCAAGTTCTCCAGGGGCTGCGGATCCATCAATCGTCCCCAGGCCGTCGTCCCGATCCAGACCGCCGCGATAATTATGAGGGCGCTCTCCAGACCGCTAGAGAAGTACTCGGCCTTGTTGTGACCGAAGGCGTGCTCCTCGTCTGGCGGACGCAGCGCGACGGTGAGCGCCCAGAGCGCTGCTACCGCCGCGACAAGGTTGACCATCGACTCGGCCGCGTCGGAGAAGAGGCCCACCGACCCCGTGAGCATGTAAGCCCCCACCTTGAGCCCGATCGTCAGCACCGCCGCCACTATGGAGAGCAGGGCGTAGCGCCAGGCCATCCTACCCTCGCTCGCTGCGCCCTCCGTCACGTCCGCCCCACCCCCGAAGACCCGCCTCGCAAACCCGTCAGGATCGCCGCTGACTTCGGAATCGCAAACATAAACTTAGTTTCTACCACCCTCCTCAACCGGGCCACTAGGCAACCGGGCGAATGCTCACACGCACCCCCACCCTCCAACGGCAAACGAATCGGGATGGCGCGTCACCTTTGTAGCGTCCTCTATGACCAACAAACACTAGTAAACATAGAAGGCGCAGATTCACCACAAGATTCAAGGTCAGTTTGCCGTGGGTGCTCGATGCTGTACTCACGGCTCTCCTATACCTGCATCATAGCCAAATGCAGGTATCTATTGCCACTGGGAGGAGGATGGGCTTGACGAGGAACACTAGGCAAAATACCTAATGGCCTGGGTTCAGGAGAGAGAGTCTAAGGTTGAAGTGCAGGCTTAGACGATTAGTTTTCGAAAGGGGACAGGGTTGTTGAAGGGTAGGGGGGGAGTGGATAAACTCAAGAGTGGAGAGGTGGCAGAGCGGTTGAATGCGGCGGTCTCGAAAACCGTTACGTCGGTAATCCCGGCGTCGGGGGTTCGAATCCCCCCCTCTCCGCCGTTGGGGCGGGCGCGTCGCCGGTCTCTCGGCCTTTCGGAATCCTTCGTGTCGGGGGCGTATGATGCCGGGCTATGGTCCGGCGTCGTTTTCGGGTAGGGGACTAGGCGTGGGGAAGATCGGCGGCTCCAGGGTCTGGGACGGGGTATTCATCACGGTCGGGTTCTGGGTTCTAGCTCTCTCGCTGTGGATGGACGTGCGCGTTGGGGGGGGGACCCTGGAGAGGATCTCGACCCAGTCCATGGACATCCACGCGGACTTCGACAGCTTCTGGCGCTCGGCGAGGGCGCTGCTCGCGGGGGAGGACGTATACGACACTGGGGCCCGGCTAGTGAACCTCAACCCCCCCGTGTGGACCGTGATCATCTCCCCGCTAGGGTTCCTCGAAGTACTTTCCGCCTACCGGGTCTTCGTCGTGATCTCGCTGGTCGCCACCGTGGGTTACCTGGCCTGGACGGCCGAAGAGGTGCGCATCGAGCCCGCCTGGGCGGTCGTCGGGGCGGTGCTGCTGCTCCTCTCGTCACCCATGCTCGCGACGCTCGCGCTCGGGCAGGTCTACCCTGTACTGGCCTTCGGGTTGGTGGCGGCCTGGATGGCGGACCGGCGGGAGAGACAGGAGGTCTCGGGCGTCGCATTGGGTATGGTCGTGGCCCTGAAACCTTCGCTCCTTCCGGTGCTGTTGTGGCCGCTCGCGCGGCAGCGGTGGAGGGCGTTTGGTGCCGCACTCGTCGCGGGGGTGGCGGCGACGCTCGTCGGGGTGATCGTGGTTGGACCCGGGGCGACCTTGCACTACCTCGGGATCCTGAGGGACGCAGCGGCCAGCCCCTACTGGGACAACGCCTCGCTGCCAGGGGCCGCGGCCCGACTGTTCACCGATAACCCCTACGCGGAGCACGCTGCGACGCTCCCGTGGATGGTCTACGTGGCCTACGCGCTGGGGGTTGGGGTGATCGCGCTTACGGCCATGCAGGTTCGCCGCGGCCCGGAGGCGGGCCTTTGGGCTTTGGTGGCGGCGTCGCTTCTAGCCTCGCCCATCGCCTGGCACAATTACCTCGTGCTGCTCGGTCCTGGCGTGCTGCTCCTCCTGGCGCGGGGCCGCTGCGGGCCGGCCTTCCTCTTGCTCGCCCTGCAGTCCATCCCGGCGCAGTGGCCCCTGCTCTGGGACGGCGAGGGGACGGTCGCGGCGTCCCTGGCGATGACGCTCTACCTCTGCATCCTCCTCGCGCACTGGCTCGTCTTTCTGGCCGCGGCGGGCGACCCGGAGGGCACAACGGAAAACGCCCCTGGCGGGGTCCAGACCGGGTAGCGTGGATTCGGCCTTGGGAAGAGTGGCATACTGCTGTGTGGTGTAGAGGTTACACGTCCCCTCACGGAAAGGCGGAGGAGTATGGGAGCGACGCTCAGCCAGCGCATCGTGGACGCGGTACCTTTTCTGGACAGGATCGCCGACGGCGTCCAGCCGAAGGTGCAAGAGGCCGTGGAGGCGGGCGGGACGACGGTACGCAACGTCCTCGACGGGGTGTGGTTCGGGTCGCCGCTGCACCCGGCCCTCACGGACGTCCCCGTGGGCTCCTGGACCGCAGCCCTCGTCTTCGACGGGTTGGACATCGTCACGGGTAAGACGGCTATGCGCAACGCGGCCGACGCGACGCTCGCGGTCGGGATCGCGGGCGGATTCGCCGCCGCAGCGGTCGGCCTCTCGGACTGGCGCTACCTCAAAGGTGGGGCGCGCAGGATGGGGATGGCCCACGCACTCCTGAACGCTGGTGGGCTCGCGCTCAACACGTCATCCCTGATCCTGCGCGCCGCGGGCCGCAGAAACACCGGCCGTCTCGCGTTTCTCGCGGGCTACTCCCTGAACGGGATGGGCGCCCACCTGGGTGGCGAGCTCTCCTATGGCTACGGCCTGCGGGTCAACCGCAACGTCTACGAGGACCAAGGGCCCGACGAGTTTGTGGCGGTCCTGGACGAGGGCGAGCTGCAGCAGGGAGACATGCTTCGGGTCGAGGCCGACGGGGTCGGGGTGCTCCTTAGCCGTTCGTCGGGCGGCGGGGTCTGCGCCATCGCCGCCACCTGCAACCACTTCTCCGGCCCGCTCGAGGAGGGCTATCGGGAGGGGGGCACCGTGGTCTGTCCCTGGCACAACTCTCGCTTTGACCTGTGCAGCGGCGAGGTTATAGATGGCCCGGCTGTCTTCCCCCAGTCGCGCTACGAGACCAGGGTGCGAGAAGGCAGGATTGAGGTCAGGGCTATGGAGGACAACGTCCAGAAGAAGGTCAAGTAAGTACTAAGTATGAGCTTTAGGGCATCAGAGGTTGAGTGAGACGCTGCAGGTCCGCACAAAACCGTGTTTGAACTAATCGCTCAATTGCGTGGGTGACGGTCGCTGACCGGGGGTGTAGCTGACGACTCGCCTGATATATGAAGCCTTAGATCAGTGCTTCTCTAGGCTTTCGAGCGCGTCGGCGGCAGCGCGTCGCAGGGAGCGGTTCGAGTCCACCTGGAAGATTTTCTGGAGGTCGCCGCGGGCGCGGGCCCTCTCGTCCAGGGCCGCGAGGGCCGAGGCACGATTGTAGTAGGCGATACCGAGTTTGGGATCGAGCTTTACGGCCTGGTCGGCGGCTTCCAGGGCGGCGTTCGGTTTGCCTGAGGCGTCGAGACACGCCGCGAGGGCCGAGTAGTAACGGGGGAGCGGACGGCGGGCGGAGATCTCGTCGTAGAGGTCGGCGGCCTTCTCGTACTCGCCTTTGCGGAACGCGGTCCCGGCGCGGCGCTCGTCGGGGGTCACAGCGCGGGTCATCAGGATCGTCAGGATTGCGGCACCGCCCAGGTAGACGAGGAGAACCTCACCGTAGTTCTCCACCGTCGCCAGGTCCAGGACGAAGGGGAGACCCGCTACGAAGACGCCGGTCGAGAGCGGGGGGATCAGGCGCAGAAAGAACTCCCGGTAGGCCCGCACGCGTAAGAGATCTCGGTTCTGGCGCCCGATAAAGAACGTAAAGCCCGCGAGGACGATGAGGGCGCCGAGCGTAGGGTACAGGACTCTCACGAGAGCTCTTCGAGCATCTTCCGGACCGCCGTTCGGAAGCGGCGGGGCAAGTCCGCTTCCTGCGCCCTCTTGAGGTCCTTCACCGCCCGGCCCTTCTTGCCCATCCTCTGCAGGACGAGGGCGCGGTTGTAGTAGGCGAGGCCGTACTGCGGGTCCTGCTCTATCGCCGTTGTCGAAGCGCGCACGGACTCGTCGTAGCGCTCGGAGGCCCCAAGGGCGGCACCCAGGAAGGCCCTGTTGCGGGCGAGCGGCTTCTCCTCGACCAGCGCGCCGTACAGCTCGGCCGCCCGCGCGTAGTCGCCGCCACGGAAGGCCCTGTTGGCTCGGCGCTCCAGGGCGGAGACTGAGAGTAGGCTCGCCACGACTATGAGTACGCCGGAGACGGCCATCCAGGTGTAGAGTACCCAGTTTTCCCGGTAGCTCTGGATGACGAAGAGGCTCAGCGCCATCAGGAACAGCGCGCCGAAAGGCAAGGCCCTACGGGCGAGTTCGCCCCAGGCTTTTGCTCTGGCGAGGTCGCGGTTGGCAGAGTAGATCGTCTGCCAGCTCAGAAAGACGAGCAAGAAGATCAGGACGACCGTTATGGCTCCGGGACCCACGTTCCTACCTTAAAGACCCACCGGCGCGGGCTCGAGACCCCCCAGCACCCCGACGCCCGGGGCGATCAGCTCTTCGAACCTCTCGTCCGAGAGTGCAGGACGTGCCCCCTCGACCGAGACGGACTCAGCCAGCTCGATCCAGGACTTGCACCCCCCGTACTCCTTCCGGTAAGACAGCTCGACCGCCTCTGGCAGCGTGTAGGTACGCAAGACCAGCACCGTCAGCGGCTTCTTCGGACGCCACTTGAAGCGGCTCTCCGCGTACTCGGAGGTCCACATGTGGTGCGGGTTCAGCGCCGCGAGGTCCTCTGCCTCGGAGACCTCGTAGGCCCCCTCGACCTCGACGAAGGAGGAGAAGCGCAGAGGTCCGTCGTCGGTCAGAGCCGGAATGTCGTCTATCAGGCGGCGGTACTCTGGCTTCAGCAGCTCCGGCCTTTGGTGCTCGTAGCCGGGAAGTAGGAGGAAGCGCGTCCGGGACACGGCGAACGCCTTTTCCCTGATGCCGCCCTTGCGGACGACGAGCGCCGTCTCCCCACGCTCCAGCGCCCTGACGGCGACCGCCCACTCCTTGAGCGCGTGTTGTAGAGAATCCAAGACATCACCTCTCGTATAATGCGAGCATTAGAGTTGCACACAGATTATATGACGCGAGCGTTACTGCTTCGACAGGAGGCTTTACATGACCCGGCAAGAGACCCCGCACCGCGTAGAGCGCGACTCGATGGGGGAGGTGGAGGTACCCCGCAACGCCCTCTTCGGTGCCCAGACCCGCCGCGCTCTGGACAACTTCCCCATAAGCGACCTCCGCTTCCAGAGGCGATTTATCCAGGCCCTCGGCGCTATAAAGTTAGAGGCGGCCGTCGTGAACCACGAGCTCGGGCTGCTGCACGAGGAGCTTAAGGAGGCCATCGTGGAGGCGGCGGAGGAGGTCGTCGAGGGGCGGCTGGACAACCAGTTCGTGCTCGACGTCTTCCAGACGGGGAGCGGGACCTCAACGAACATGAACGCCAACGAGGTCATCTCAAATCGGGTCATCCAGATCGTGAGGGGCGAGCTTGGCTCTAAGGACCCCGTCCACCCCAACGACCACGTCAACCAGGGCCAGTCTTCCAATGATGTAATCCCGACGGCCATCCACCTCTCGGCCCTCGTCTCCATAAAGGAAGACTTGCTCCCCGGTCTCCAGAAGCTGCAAAGAGCCCTCGAAGAGAAGGCGCACGAGTTCGACGATGTGGTCAAGACCGGCAGGACGCACCTCCAGGACGCGACCCCGATTCGTCTCGGACAGGAGTTCAAGGGCTACGCTGGCCAGATCGAACGCGGCAGTCAGCGCATCAACAAGGCCGCAGAAGACCTCGCCGAAGTCGCCCTCGGCGGCACAGCCGTTGGCACCGGCGTCAACACCCACCCCGAGTTCGCCCGGAAGGTCTGCGAGCGTCTGAGCGCCCGCTTCGGTGTCGAGGTGCGCGAGACAGAGAACCACTTCCAGGCGCAGAGCGCGATGGACGCGGCCGTCTTCACCAGCGGCGCGCTCAAGACCGTCGCCGTCAGCATGCTCAAGATAGCCAACGACATCCGTTGGCTCGGGGCGGGGCCGCGCGCCAACTTAGCCGAGATAGCGCTGCCCGAGGTGCAGCCTGGCTCCTCAATTATGCCGGGCAAGGTGAATCCTGTGATCGCGGAGAGCGCGGCGATGGTGGCGGCGCAGGTCGTCGGCAACGATGCCACGATAGCCCTCGCCGGGCAGAGCGGCAATTTCGAGCTAAACGTAATGCTACCGGTGATCGCTTACAACCTAATCCAGAGCATAGAGATCCTGGGCTCCGCCTCCGCTAACCTCGCCGACCAGACCGTCGTAGGCCTGGAGGCCACCGGGCGTGGCCCGGCGCTCGTCGAGCAGGGCCTCATGCTAGCCACAGCCCTCGCCCCCGTGGTCGGCTACGACAAGGCGGCCGAGATCTCCAAGGAGGCCTATAAGGCCGGCAAGACCATCCGCGAGGTAGCCCGCGACAAGACCAACCTCACCGAAGTAGAGCTAGACCGGCTGCTCGATGCACGCAAGATGACCGAATCCCCATAGACGAAGGTCGGCACTGTCGAGTTACAGTCTCCGGTAGACGTACAGGTAGGCGTGTGGAGGAACGCGTTGGAGACTAGTACTGTTTCGGAGCGGAACAAACGCGTCTACCGGCGTTACATCGAGCTGTTGAATGCCCAAGATTTCGATTCGTTGCCCGAGGTCATCGCTCACGACCGGTACAAGGAGATCTGCGTCGGATTCACGCCCGGATGGGTCAACCTCACGTATGCGAACGGTGTGTTGGAGATCGCGGGCGGGTTGGGCTTGCTCGACGAACGCACCCGGCGGGTCGCTGGCATCGGCCTCGTCCTGCTACTCGTTGCGGTATGGCCGGCCAACGGTGGAGATGCTACTCGACGCGCAGGTCGACAAGAAATCCGCGTGGTGGTTGGCGCTTCTGTGGACGCGCCTGCCGGTGCAGCTCGTGCTTATCGCGTGGGTGTGGCGCGCCTCTCGTCCTCGCATCTGAGCGTTTTACGGCCGGCGGGGCGGCGAAGCCTTGCGTATAATTCCCGTTCAGGGAGAAGGGATGGCGAACTCTATCCATACACAGACACTCGTAGCGGGTGTGCCTGAGCCGGGCTCCGCGGAGGAGCTGCGGCGCTTCGCGACTTTGCAGGAGCGACTTGAGCCGCTGGCG
The DNA here is from genome assembly GCA_035641035.1 of Rubrobacter sp. GTDB lineage: Bacteria > Actinomycetota > Rubrobacteria > Rubrobacterales > Rubrobacteraceae > Rubrobacter_D. Next base: position 12,563 of record DASQVA010000259.1, read on the forward strand.
CGGAAGGTGCTCTCGAACCCGCGCGCCCCCCAGACCGTCGTGGTGGTACCGAGCCTTACGCTCGATGTGGAGGAGCTGGACAAGATCCCGGGCTCCCACCACTACGAGGAGCGGCTGCTGTGCATGCTAATGCTCTTGCGGTTGCCCCGCACCCACGTGGTCTACGTCACGAGCCAGCACGTCCCTACGGCCATAGTGGACTACTATCTACACCTCCTGCCCGGTGTTCCGTTGCGCCACGCCCGCAGCCGGATGACGCTCCTCTCCTGCCACGACGCATCCAGCGTGCCGCTGACGCAGAAGATCCTAGACCGCCCGCGCCTGGTGGAGCGCATCCGGGCCGCCATCCCCGACCCCCACGCGGCACACATGACCGTCTTCAACAGCACGGCCCTGGAGCGTAGCCTCGCCGTGAGGCTCGGCATCCCTCTGTACGGCAACGACCCCCAACTCAACTACCTCGGCACCAAGAGCGGCAGCCGGGAGGCGTTTAGGGAGGCGGGGATCTCGCTGCCCGAGGGATTCGAGCACCTGCGCGACGGGGGGGACGTGGCTGAGGCCATCGTCGAGCTCAAGCACCGTAAACCGGGGCTGCAGCGGGCGGCGATCAAGCTGGACGAGGGTTTCTCGGGCGAGGGCAACGCGGTCTTCCCCTACCATGGCGCCCCGGAGGGAAAAGAACTTGCGCGATGGGTCAGTGACGAGCTGCCGAAGCGCATCAAATTCGAGGCCGCGGGCGAGACCTGGGAGCGCTACGTGCGGAAGTTCGAGGAGATGGGCGGCATCGTCGAGTGCTGGCTCGAGGGGGAAGAGGTGCGTTCTCCTTCGGTGCAGTGCAGGATCAACCCCCTCGGGGAGGCTACCGTCGTCTCGACCCACGACCAGGTGTTGGGAGGACCCTCGGGCCAGATCTTCCTCGGTAGCACGTTCCCGGCCGACGCCGCCTACAGCAGGGATATCAAGGAGGCCGGGCAGAAGGTAGGAAAGGTGCTCAAGGAGCGTGGGGCTTTGGGTCGGTTCGCCATCGACTTTATCTCCGTCAGGCGCGGGGAGGGCTGGGAGCACGCGGCGATCGAGATCAACCTCAGAAAAGGCGGCACGACGCACCCTTACCTGATCCTGCGCTTCCTTACCGATGGGACCTACGACCCTGACGACGGCCTGTACTGCACGCCCACCGCGAAGCCTTGCTACTACTACGCCTCGGACAACCTCCAGAACCCCGTCTACAAGGGACTGACCCCGGATGACCTCGTTGACATTGCGGTGGACAACGGCCTTCACTTCGACGGCGCCGCCCAACAAGGGGTGGTGTTCCACCTGATCGGGGCCCTATCCCAGTACGGCAAGGTGGGCACGGTCTGCATCGGCGACAGCCACGAGAATGCCCTGAAGTACTACCAGGACACGGTCACCGTCCTCGACCGCGAGGCGCAAAAGTAGGGAGTGCGAACGAGATCCCTCGACCGCTAGAACAGTAACCAGTACGCTGTGTAGATGACTGCTGCGGCAAGGATCACGGCCACCACGACGACCGCGACTTTGCCCGCTACGGACGCACGCCAGATGCGCTCGATGAACTGCCAGAGCTTCCTGAGCCTCACCTCGAGCCAGTCGAGGAGCCGGGCGGCGGGTAGTAGCTCGCCGGCGAGGATCATGAGCCCGAGTAAGACGGTGGCCCAGCCCGGTCCGGGCAGGGGTGCGGTAACGAGGCTGCCGACGGCGATGATGGCTCCCAAGGCTATCAGAAAGATCCTCTTGGCCACGTGCTGCCCCCGCTCGTTCTCCTGGCGGCGGTGGTAGCGATCTTTGAAGCGACGGCCCGGTTCGCTCTCCGCGAACTCTCGCCATTCGTGCTTCAGCTTCTGGATCATGCTTAGATGATCGCTCACTGCGGCCCGTTTGACAACGAGGCTTCGCCCACGTCTTCCTTTCCGGTCGTCTCCCTTGCGCGGCCTGCCGCTGTGGGATCATGCGTGGGAAAGTGTCGGGCTAAGGAGGCGAGGGACCGGCGTGCGGGTTCTCGCTCATGTCCCAGAGGATTTCGACATCGTCTGCGTGCTCGTCCGCACCCTAGAGGTGCTCGGCGTTGGCACCTGCTTTATCTACGATCCGCACCGCCTGATCCGGCCGTGCTACGGCAGGTCGTACGGCCGCAGGTTGTGCACCGACTTGGCCGGAGTATTCTTCCGGATAAGGTTCGAGCGCGTGGCGAGCCCGCTCGAGTTTATCCAGGAGCATGACGACCGCTCGATAGCCACAGCTCCGGACCAGTCGGTGACCTCACGCTCTACGATTTCGGGCTCGAAGGGGACGACCTGATACTGTTTGGCTCCGAAGGTCACGGGCTGACTGCCCGAGGGAGTGGTCGAAGCCCACGGCGCGCGCCTCACGATACCACAGCGCCGCGGTGCCACGCAGAGCTTCAACCTCAGCGTCGCCTCAGGGATCGTCCACGCCGAGTGCTTCAGGCAGACCGAGAGCCGGACCGCTTCCGAAACCAGTACCGTGCATCCCGCCTCCGGATGCGGTATACCGAGCGTAACGAAAAGATACGAACGGAGAGATGTTACCCATGACGACTGAGGATAGGGTGAACGGCACCGCGAGAGAGGTCGCCACGCTGGGCGGCGGCTGCTTCTGGTGTTTGGAGCCGGTCTACGAGGAGCTGCGGGGCGTGGAGAAGGTCGAGTCGGGCTACTCGGGCGGCCACGTGCCGAACCCGACCTACCGCCAGGTCTGCAGCGAGACGACGGGGCACGCCGAGGTCGTGCAGATTACGTTCGACCCAGAGGTAATCTCGTTCAGGGAGATCCTCGGGGTCTTCTTCGCGATCCACGACCCCACCACGCTCAACCGCCAGGGCGCCGACGTCGGCGAGTCATACCGCTCGGCGATCTTCTACCACGACGAGGAGCAGCGGCGGGTCGCCGAAGAGACCATCGCGGAGCTGGAGGCAGAGGGCTTATGGAACGCCCCCATAGTCACCGAGGTTACGCCGTTCGACGCTTACTACCGGGCCGAGGACTACCACCAGAATTACTTCCGCGACAACGGCTTTCAGCCATACTGCCAGGTCATCATCGCCCCCAAGGTCGCGAAGTTCCGCAAGCAGTACCTCGAAAAGCTCAAGGCGTAAGCGTCTTGACGGACGGAGCCGGTGCCCCGGCGTCGAGGGTTCGCGCTTACGGTTCTCTCTCCTCCGGGTGCGCGTTCTACACCCGCGGGTGAACCGGTCTGACGGTCCTCTAACCCAGGAGCGAGTCTTGAGGGGGATCTTCCTTGCTGTCCTGGTCACCGTCGCCCTGTGCTCTTGTGGCCCCCAGCCTGCCACCCCGGACGGCGACTCCGGTGCCACCGACGCTAGGAAAGAGGTCGCGGCCGAAGAGACGGCGGCGCAGCCCGCCCCTCAGGAGACCACCGCCGCGGCGAAAGCGGCCGGCAAGGAGGACGCCGGACCGAGAGCCAGAGAGGCCGCGGGATTGCAGGGGGGGCGCGAGGAGGACGGGCCGGGGCTGCGCGAGGGTCCCGCTAGCACGAACACGGCCACGAGCCCGGCGCTCGGGACAAACGGTATGGTCAGCTCCGCCCACCCGCTCGCCACGCGGGCCGGTCTCGAGGTTATGGAGAGCGGCGGGAACGCGTTCGACGCGGCGGTCGCCGTGGCGGCGGCCCTTAACGTGGTCGAGCCTATGATGAGCGGGGTCGGCGGGTACGGGGCCACGGTCGTCTACGACGCCGAGAGCGGGGAGACCCGCTTTCTCGAGACCGGCAGCAAGACGCCGACCGAGCTTGACCCTTCCTTCTTCCGTCCCCCGTCGCCGGGCTACGAGGAGAACCGTTGCGGCGCCGCGGTCGTCTCCACGCCCGGCAACCTGAACGCGTGGGAGACCATGTGGGAGGAGTACGGAGAGCTCGGGTGGTCGCGCCTCTTCGAGCCGGCCGTGGCCTACGCCGACGAGGGCTTCGTCATCGGCGAGGAGATGGCCGGTTGGATCGGCTCGGAGTACTCGGCCTTCCCCACCCACGCCCAGGCCATCTACGGCAGAGACGGGGTTCCCCTTACGGCGGGTGACCGCCTCGTGCAGGACGACCTGGCAGACTCCCTCAGGCTCGTGGCGGAGGGGGGCGCGGGGGCGGTCTACAGCGGCGAGCTGGGCAGGGCCATGGTCTCTGAGGTGCAAAGGAACGGCGGCTTCCTAAGCGCCGGGGACCTGGAGGCCAACCGCGCCGCCTGGCGGGAGACCATAAGCGTGGACCATCGCGGCTACGAGGTGGTCACGGCCTCCCCGCCGGGCACCTCGTGGGGCGCCCTCGTCCGTCTCGGCACGATGGGCCGCTTCGACCTCCGAGGCCTGGGCCACAACAGTACCCCGTACATACACGCCCTCACGGAGACCTCCAAGCGTGCCTTCTCCGAGACCCGGAGGTACGCGGCCGACCCGCCGCTGGACCGACTCCTATCCGACGCGTACCTGGAGCAAGGCGCCGCGCGGGTGAACTTCTCAGGCGTGGCGCCGTTCGAGCCGCCCGTAACGTTGGACACGGCCGCCACCTGCTCCCCCACGGGCTACACGCCGACGACCTCCGAGATGGTCTCCTCCACGTCGGCCTCCGCTTCAGCGTCGGCGAGCATCCAGCAGCACACCACGCACTTCGTCGTGGCGGACAGGGAGGGGAACGTGGTCTCTTCGACGCAGACCCTGGGCAACGTCTTCGGGAGCAAGCTGATGCCTGAGGGGACCGGGGTCTGGCTGAACGACCAGCTCGCGTGGTCCCGCTTCGAGCCTGCCGGCAACGTCTTCGACGTTTTCCCCGGCCGCCAGAGCCTCTACGCCCTCTGTCCAACCATCGTGCTGCGCGACGGCAGGCCCAGCGTCGCGCTCGGGACCCCAGGTGGACGCACCATCCCGCAGACCACGGCCCAGATGCTGATAAACCTCACTAGCTTCGACATGGACATCCAGCAGGCCGTCTCCGCCCCCCGTTTCAGCTTCGTTATACCCGAGCTGCTCGGCGTCGAGGGCGGCATACCCGCCTCCGTGCGCGGCGAACTCGAGGCCCTCGGCCACGATGTCTACGTGGACGAGTACGGCTTCGGCAACGCCCACGCCCTGACCGTCGAGTACGGCCGCGGGGACGAACCCGTCCGCTTCACCGGCGGCGCCGACCCGCGCGGAGAGGGAACCGCCGCCGGGTACTGAGCGGGACTGTCCAGCTTAGCCGATAGAGCCGTCCGAGCCGAGCCCGAAGAGGTCGTCCTCCGGGCTTTGCCTGAAGGCTTCGATCAGCTCCCCCAACCCGCCCATCTCCACCCTCATTCCGCCCGTCCGCGCGGGAGGCGGGTTTAGGGCGACGTATTCGACCTTGCCCTGGCACGCTTCGAGCACGGCTAGCAGGCCCGCGCCGGAGACCTCGAGGGGTCTCCATTTGGGACCGAGATCCGCCGAAGCGAGGAACGCCTCGGCCTTCGCTGCAGCGTCGAAGAGCGGGAGGGCCGGACGCTCGTCCACGGATACCATCAGGGGTTCGGCACCGGGCGTCGCCTCCTCGAAGAGGAGCACATACGGCGGCTGGGGCGCCTCTCTCGCCGGCACCGTCAGGAGGGGCGCGGAGCCATCGTGACCAGGAGGACCAGGTCCTCCTGAGCGTCGTTGCGGACGCCGTGGGGGTCGCCTGCACGCGCGATTACGGCGTGGCCCTCCGTCAGGTCCCGCTCCTCGTCGCCGACGGTGAAGCGGCCGGTGCCCCGAAGGACGTAATAGACCTTGTCCGAGCCTTCGTGGGCGTGGACTTTCTGGGCCTGGCCCGGCAGGAGGCAGTAGGCATCGTAGAACAGGTGCGGCGAGTCGAAGAGCGCGTTCTTCTGCATCTTCTCCTCCGAGAACGCTACCGATTGGGCGACGGCTTTGATCTCCACCGGGCTGCTCCTTTTCTGTGGCAGTGCGGCCCCCACTCTAGCATCCCGGCCGGCGCTTGCTATCATGCGCGTTCGTGGAAGGTACACACGTTAGAGGATTCCCCGAGGTGGCGCTGCGTCTTCCGGAATGGGTAGAGGAGCGGGTCGCCCACGAGGGCCGAACCTACCCGACCGCCGAGGACAGGATGGGCCTCGCGGTAACCCTCGCCCGCCAGAACATCCGACGCGGGACGGGCGGGCCTTTCGGGGCGGCGATCTTCGAGCGGGAGACCGGGAGGCTGCTGGCCCCCGGCGTCAACCTGGTCGTCGGCTCGGGCTGTTCAGTCTTCCACGCCGAGATCGTCGCGATCATGGTGGCCCAGAAGATCCTGGGTAACTTCGACCTCGGCGCCCCTAGCGGACCCGCTTACGAGCTCGTGACGAGCACCGAGCCTTGCGCCATGTGCCTTGGGGCGACGCCCTGGTCCGGAGTGGTGGGCCTCGTGTGCGGCGCCCGCGACGAAGACGCCCGCGCCGTCGGTTTCGACGAGGGCGCCAAGATGTCCGCCTGGGTGCCCAAGCTGGAGGAGCGCGGGATCAGCGTGAGACGGGACGTGCTGCGCGAGGAGGCAGCCGGTGTGCTAAGGGAGTACGCTGCCTTGGGCGGCGAGATCTACAACTCCCGCCGTGACGATACTTCATGACCGAAAAGACCCCATGCCGATAGCTCCGTAAGGTTCGAGCCGTGCTCGTCGAGTAGGCGAGGGGCAGAGAACGCTCTTCGCTTGAAAGCGGGCAACCGTTCGGCGTTCAACTCAGGACGTCCCTACGGACGAACACGGCCCAGGCCGCCAGGAGGGAGCCTGCGGCCCAGAGGAGGCTCACCCACACGGCCCTGACGATGGGGGCCCAGTCTATGGGTTCGCGCATGAGGTTGAGCCAGGCGCCGAATTGGTTGGTCAGCAGGTAGGGGTCGAGGATACCGCCCAGACCGAGGGTGGAGACGAGCTGGAGGAGCAGGATCAGGACGACCCCCCCGACCACGGAGGCGACGCTGTTGTGGGTGACGGCGGAGAGAAAGACGGCGAAGGCCGCCAGGGCCAGGAGCGGCATCGCCACGAGGCCCGCGCCGGCCCACGTGAGGACGATGCCCTCGCCGACCGAGAGCGACGTACCGCCGAGGCCGGCCAGCGGCTCGAACCCCACCGCCAGCCACCCGGCCAGCATCCCGACCCCGACGAAGACGGCCACCACGGCCAGGGTGTAGATTTCCACGGCCGCCGCCTTGGCCCAGAACAGCCCCGAGCGACCCACCGAGCGGCCGAGCACGGTCTTCAGGGTGCCGGCAGACACTTCCCCCGCTATGGCATCCCCGGCGACGAGGACTGTGAGCAGCGGCAGGAGCACCACCGAGCCGAACCCGAGCGTGATGAGGGGTATGACGAGGCCGTTGGAGAGCAGCTGGGCGGCGAATGGCGCCTCGCCCGGCGGGGGGCCCTCCTGGGTGATCCTGACCGCGGCAAGGAACAGGATAGGGACGATGGCCGCCGCCCCGAGCCCTAGGAAAGTCCTGCGCTGGCGGATCAACTTGAACAGCTCCCACCGTACCACTACTCAGCCTCCGTGAGCCGTAGGAACATCTCCTCCAGGTTGGGGCGTGCCGGCACGAGCGCCAGCACCTCGACGCCCCCTTCGACCAGGCTCCGCACCACCGGTCCCACTCCCCCTGACCCGGCCGCGAACCGCACTACCTCCTCGGGCGTGAACCCTTCGAGTTCCTCCGGACGCCCGTTCAGGACAGCTACCTCGGGCTGCGTTTGCAGGACCCGTCGCGCCCTTTCGGGGTCGTCGGCCACCAGGCGGTATTCGGTGCGGCCCCTGGCCTGCTCGGAGATCTCCTCCAGGGTGCCCTCGGCCAAGAGGCGCCCGCCGCCAACCACTGCGACCCGGTTACAGAGTTGCTCGACCTCCACCAGCAGGTGGGTGGAGAGGAAGATGGTCAGGCCCTCGCCGGTGAGTTGCCGGACTAGGGCCCTGACATCGCGCATGCCCCCGGGGTCGAGGCCGTTCGTGGGCTCGTCGAGGACGAGAAACTCCGGCTCCCTGAGGAGAGCCGCGGCTATCGCCAGGCGCTGCTTCATCCCCTGGGAGTAGGTTCTTACCTTATCCTTGGCCCGATCCGAGAGCCCCACGGTCTCTAGTACCCGTTGCAGGGGTGGAACTTTGTCCCCGCGCCGGTCCGCGATCGCCAGGAGCTTGAGGTTGTCCCTGGCCGAGAGGTACTCGTAGAACCCCGGGGCCTCGACGAACCCAGCCATCTTCGCTCGCTCAGCGGGACCGGCAGCAGGACGGCCGAAGATCCTGACCTCCCCCGACGTGGGCCGGACAAGACCTAGAATCATGCGTATAGTCGTGCTCTTGCCGCTGCCGTTCGGCCCTAAGAACCCGTAGACGTCCCCCCGCCTGACAGCGAGGTTTAGATCCTCGACCGCGACCAAGTCTCCAAAACGCTTGGTTAGACCTCTAAGCTCTAAGGCTGGGACACCGGCGGAGTCCGCCGGCGTCCTCCCTGACTCTGGCATTTCGGCCAAGGCCTACTGGAGCTCTCGGGCCGCGCGCTCCAGCTCCGACGCCGGGATGCTGCCAGCCAAGACGTAAGAGACGCCGCCCGTGCTCCAGCGCAGCCCTGCGCCGACAGCGGTGGAGAGCTGAGTGGCCTCAACCCCGCCGCCGAGGTCTACCGTCGGGAGCGTAGGATCGCCTGTGGCGCCCGGCCGGGACGCGGACGCGCCGTCATCTTGCGCTCCTTCGGCCAGGACCACGGTGCCCCAGCCAGAGCCGTAGGTGAGGACCACGCCGTCTGCGCCCTTGAGGTACACGCCCGTCAACTCGCGTCCGCCCGGGGGGGACGCAAGCTCGCCGATCTCGAAGTCCACTAGCCTTTGTGCCTCGGCCACGGTCTCGACATCTCTCGGTTTGTCGGCCGAACGCACCTCTGGCTCCGGGCGCTCCTCCCGGCCCTCGTCGGAGGGGACCACCTCAGCTCCGGGGGGAACCTGGAAGTCGAAGCGTTCGGCCGGGACGGGGCCTACGTCGATGTCGGAGACGCGCCAGAAGAAGACGGGATCCGGGCTGCCTTCGGCGTACAGGGAGAGCTGCAGCGGCAGGTAGGTCTCGGAGTCTATGAGCGCCCGTCCCCGGTCAACCAGGGTCGATCCTTTGTCTTTCGGGCTGAGGGTGAGTACGTACGCCTCGCGGCCCGCGTAGCTGACCGGTGACCCCTGAGCCAGCTCGCTAGTCGGGGCGAGCTCGGCCAGCATCTCATCTATCTCCACGGGACTCAGCGGATTCTTCGCGTGCGGGGGCTCCGATGCCTTAGGTTCCGAGGGCCGTTCTCTGGTCTTGAGGGTGTTGGTAGTGCCGTCGTACGCCCAGGCCCTCTCGGCGTTCTGCACGAAGACCCTGTCGCCGTTCTCGCCCTGTAGCTCGGCCCTTAACCTCTCCGGGCCGCCATACCAGACGCGGACGGTCTGAGGACCCGAGGCGGCGAAGCCATCCTCCTGCCCCGCGGCTTCGAGGAGCTGCGCGGGAATCAGGCTCTGCTCAACGCTCAAGGTGGCGCTGAAGTCAGGGGCCTTCTCGGACGCCCTTGCCGCCCTCGAGAGCAACTCCTCGTCCGAGAGCTCCTCGGGAGAGGCCGAGGCCGCCATGGCCCTCAGGCCCACCATCACCCCCACCACGGCGAGGATCGCTGCGACCCCGAGGATAAGCGCGAGGCGCGTGTGGCCCTGGTTACCTACGGTGTTGGACGCCACTTCCGAACCTCCTCGCAGGAGATCTCCGGTCGGGGATGCTCCAGTCGGTGTCTTTTCCCAGATCTGGTTACGCACCGCCGCGTGTTTCGTTTCATCGACTACGAACCCACGGCGCGGTCGGTGATCGGGGGGCGCAGGACGTTTATAGTAATCGTACGCGGATGCTAGAGCTGTGTGAGAACACCCTGGTCGTTTTCGTCTCGGACTCCCACATCGGGGGGGAC
>DASQVA010000260.1:0-5092 GCA_035641035.1 Rubrobacter sp.
TAGAGGGCCACCAGCGCCGCCAGGGTGGCACGATTGACCGTCATGCGGGGCCACAGAAGGAACAAACCCATCGCCCCCAAGTTGCCCGGATGCCGCGTAGAGCGGAACGCCCCAGCCCTCTTCATCTCCCCATCGGCGCCGATCGGAGGTCCTTGCGCCTCCGGCTCGGGGCGCGACTCGCATCCGGTGAGGAGCCTCCACAACGGGACGATGCCGGCGAACTCGAGCACACCGACGACCCGTACCCCCGAGAAGAGCACGCCCAAAGAGAGGACCTGGCCGGCCCGAAAGAGCCAAGACCAGGGCGGCCTCGCCCTGTACAGCTCGCGGTCGGGGAGGCGCACAAACCGCCTTGCTGCCCAGGCCACTGTCAACACCGACTGGGCGTTGTAGGCGAGGCGGTACAGGCCATCGCGGGAGCGCTGACCCGCGGTTCGTGTGACCAGGTCCTTGGCCGGTTTGGAGGCCAGCAGGCTGTGGATGAGCGCCCAGGTCGCACAGATCAGCACGACGCGCCCGGCTGCGGCACGCTCGCTCGTCGTGGCTCCCGGAAAGACCTGCCTCTCCATGTGCTCCCCTTGCCTCCTTATAGGTTCCCACTCCACTACGGCGTGTGGGCGTTCGCGCCTCGACCTGCCCTTAGGCCGACGGACGATCTAATGATTGATGAACGATTAGGCTACCCCTTGGCAACCCCTCCTGCGCATCCCCATATGTTCACCTCTCCCGCGTGGCATGAGTGCTACGCTCATCTCCACACCGCCGGGCCCGAGCACCGCGCGGAGCTACACGTTCGGCGTTGTTTCGACTGGCTTGCGTCCATTAGAAAGCGGTAGTGATACTGCTCTCGCTGGGCCTCCCCCGCGCTACAAAAGGCTGCGCTTGTTCCAGTTGGCGTTTGCGCCTCCGACCGTTGCGTCGCGTACGGCCCCGCCTTCGCTGTGGTGTCCGGCGTTTCCCTGTCCGGTAGTATATAGAGACCACGGTTCAAGAGGAACCGAACGCGCGGAAGGAGACGAGCGGATGGGTATGGGTAGGTCTGCTTCGGGGGGAGAGTTCGACCTCTCAAATCCCGTGAACAGCTTCGTCGACGTGGTACGAAGGGTAGTGCTCCAGCCGGTGCGGTTCTTCGCGGGGCTCCCCCGTAGCGGGACCCTGCTCAACCCACTCGTCTTCGCGCTGGTGTGCATTTTAGTCTCGGCGATCCTCAGCGGGCTGCTCGTGCTTGTGGGGGTGCAGCAGAACCCGGGCTTCAACCCTAACCCTCAGAACGCCATACCTTCGACCTTCGCCCCGACCTCGGCCCTGGCATCGATATTCTTCGCGCCCATAGGCGGCACCATCGGCCTCTTCGTCGCGGCGGCGATTCAGCAGCTCTTGGTTAGGCTCATTGTAGGTGAGAACAACTCGGGATTCGTATCTACCTTCAGGGTGGCCTCCTACACCCAGGTCACCGGACTCGTCAACTGGGTACCGATCGTCGGTCCCCTGGTGGCGCTGTACGGCTTGTACCTATCGATCTTGGGCATCCGGGAGGTGCACGGGACTACAACCGGCAAGGCGGCGCTTGTGGTGCTGATACCGTTCGCTGTGGTCTTGGTGGTAGCGTTGATCGTGCTGGCGTGGGTGGGTTTCACGATCTTCAACCAGAGATAAGAACGCCAGAAGTACCGTAGGGAGCGGGGCACCCTTCTTTCTCGCGGGGACGTACGCTACCCGGAACACTCACGGCGCATCCGCGGCTACTGCCCTACCCAAACCTAACCATCGCCCAGCAAACGTGCAACCAAGCGAAACCAGTGCCCTCAGGACGGGGAACGAGAGCACTGGGCAATGGTGGGGCGTGTCTCGATAGAGACGCTCCTCTTGGTACTTTACGCCCGTCCCCCGGGAAAGTGTCTAAGCTTGACCTCTACTTCTAGTTGATGGTCAGAGATCGCGATATCTCGTGTCCGGGACAGACGGTCCGTACCCCATCTCGTGGGTCATCGCGGGTCTACCGTGGGACGAGTATCATACTTCCCCAAAAGAAATACGAGAGGTACCACGCACGGGGCAACGGGTGGCGAGAGGGGTACGACATTGAATCGTCAGTACACGGTCATAGAGGCGACCGCGGGCTTGGCCCGGTCCCTGGCTAGACGGCGAGGACGTATTAACGGCTCTGCGTGCTCCGGGTGGTGGCGCGTCTTCGGGGGGTAAGGGCTGTGTACGACGTCGTTGTTATCACTGGGACTCGCCTGCCTTACGTTGTCGCGATCATGGTCACGGTAATCTTCTCCTACCTGGCGTACCGGCGTCGCCCGAGGCCGCCGAAGTGGGGGGCATGGCCCGCCATCTTCGCGATGCTTGCGCTGTACGGATTCTTGGCCGCGTTGGCACCCGCCGGATGGAACGAGCCACTCGTGCTGTTGGGGATAGGCTTCGCCGCTCTGTCGGGATACGCTTGGCTCGATCCCGCAAGGAGGATGCCCTCTACCAGGATGCCACCCTCCACCAGTATATCCTCCACCAGCGAGGCGCAGGCCTCAAGGGGGCGCAAGTGGTTCGGCTAGGTGGCTCCGCGGTGCGCCAGAGGCTGACCTTCTTGAAGAGGCCACCCCGTATCCCCGACCCGGGACAGCCCGTGGACCTTCGTACGGAGGCCGGCTCGTGGCGGAAGGGCTTCAGGGCGCTGTCGGGACCCTGGACGGCCGACACAGGAGAGGTGGTGATCTGGGTTGCCACGGAGGACGAGTACAGAGCTGCTGGTAGGGAAGGTCGGAGCGCGGTCGGGGTGCCGTGGCCCACGCAGCGGATGCGCGTGTCCTCCTTTCGCCTCCCATGGCGTCTATCCTATGGGTGACCTTACGTTGTGCGGTGAGTAGGACCCGAGACGCCTAGGGTGTAGGATGAGTCCCAAACCGGAATTACTCGCCTGGTTGGTCTTGCGGACGGTTGACCGAACGCAGGCCAAGGGCAGTACCGCCCGCATCGTCGTCCTGCGCGACTCGGAGATGGTCGACGAATTGGGTCGAGAGTGAGGCGCGATCCCCACTGACCATGATTTGCTGTCGTCCGAGGAATACCTGGAGGAGCATGGCACCTCTCGCCCACAAATATCGGCCTCACAAGGAGTACATACTCCATCAAGCCCCCTGGGCCTGCTATGGATCGAGAGGACACCTCCCAGGGAGCCAGAAACGCCCTAGGCGGCCGGAGAGGAGTTGGAAGGCCGCGGAGAGCTCCGGTTGCTTCGGGAAGTGATCAGGAGGGCTCGGAGCTCAGAATGGACGTGTCGAAGGGCTAACCGAGTGGCGTGGGGGTCCGGGCGTCGACCGAATGAAGGACGAACACGTCGGGGAAGGCGCGAAGCAGCAGCTGCTGGTGTCCTGTGAGCAGCGGGCGCTGCGCAGGGAGGTCAGTCTGCGGGTCGATCTTGGGATGGGGGCTGAAGAATAACCTTCGCGAGCGTCACCGCGAGCGCCATGGGTAGCAACTACGATATCTGGCGCATGAGTCCTAACGGCGCCGACCGGCAACGCCTTACCAGCCCCTCGAGACACGACACCGACCCTACCTACTCGCCCAACGGTAAGAGCATAGCCTTCCTCAAGGTTACTCAAGGTACTATCTATCAGTAAGCCCTGCAACCGTATGCGGTTGCGCCCGTAAACTTTGAGGGCGAAAGTGGACGAAAGAAAGGCGGTGCCCCAACGAAGAGGTTATCGGAGACGCTTAGCAAGCCGATCGTGCTGCTCGCCGTTGTGGTCGTCGTTGCGGCCGTAACCATCTTTTTTTACTTCGGCTACCTGTCCAGGACGACCACCACGCCGCCGCAAGTCGGGCACACAGGAGGCATAACCTTGCCGTCGGGCTTCACCCACTCGCAGGTAGTCGGCGGCCTTAAGTCCCCCACAGACATGGAGTTTGCCCCCGACGGCAAGCTGTTTGTGGCCGAACAGGCGGGCAAACTGCGCGTAGTGCAGCCCGATGGGACGCTTGAAACGTTCCTCGACTTCTCGGCGAAGGTTGACTCGAGCGGCGAGCGTGGCTTGCAGGCGCTCGCCTTCGACCCCAACTTCTCCGCCGGCAACCGCTTTGTCTACCTACTCTTTACCAGCAAGGGGACGTCCACCACCCCCGCCCACAACCGCGTCGTGCGCGTCACCGCACGACACGAGCGTACGGGCGACAACGGGGTCGTGGCGGGCAGCGAGAAGCTCATCTTCCAGCTAGATACCCAGGACGCCACCAACCACATGGGCGGGGCGATAGACTTCGGCGAAGACGGCAAGCTCTACATCTCCACCGGTGACAACGAAACCCCGACTAACTCGCAGAAGCTCACCAACCTCTTTGGCAAGATGCTGCGCATAAACAAGGATGGCACCATCCCCATAAAGAATCCCTTCTACTCTAGGGCCTCGGGCAACAACCGGGCGATCTGGGCTCTGGGGTTGCGCAACCCCTCCACGTTCGCCGTCCAGCCGGCCACGGGCACCATCTTCGTAAACGACGAGGGAGAGAAAGTCTGGGAGGAGATAAACGAGCTTGAGAAAGGGGACAACTACGGCTGGCCCGTCCATGAAGGTCGGGAGGGCGATCCTGATTACCGAGGGCCGGTTTACGCCTACAAGCACGGTGATACGCCCACAAGGGGTTGCTCGATCGCGGGGGGCACTTTCTACAACCCCGCCACGCCGCAGCCGCTGCATCTCCCGACAGAGTATGAGGGTTACTACTTCTTCGCGGACTTTTGCAACGACTGGATAAGGAACTACGATCCCACAACCGATAAGGCTAGGGGGTTCGCCACCGGGCTAGAGAGACTCGTGGACCTGGAGGTCAGTGAGCAGGGACAACTGTACTACCTGAGCAGGGACAACCCGGGATTTGTTGGCAAGATTGGGTACGCAGGATAAGACCTCTGGCCCGTATCACGGCTTCCCACCCATGGCTCCCCACCCACCAAGCCTATAAGGCGCTAGGGCCAAGGAGTAGTGTTTGGTCCTTGAGCAGGTCAACAACGGGAGGACCGTCATGCGCCGGCAGCGGTCCTTGCGTTATCCTCTCCGTGGCGGCATCAAAGCACACGACGTCCCCTCCTCCC
>DASQVA010000261.1:0-5705 GCA_035641035.1 Rubrobacter sp.
TTCTAGAGGCGACGACGGGAACGAGTAAGGTCGCAGACCCCGTCAGAGCGAGCCGGGGATGGTGTGAGCCCGGCACGGTACGTGGCCTGAACATCCTCCCCGAGCCGCCGGCCGAAAGCGGAAGGCGCGAGGCGAACGCCCGGACAGAGCCTCGACCTAGACGTTAGTAGAACCGGCCGGGTAAGCCCGTTACAGCGCACGCGTTCCGGGAGACCGTGACGCCGAGGAGAGGTCCGGGCCGCGAGGCTTCGGGCAAGTAGGGTGGTACCGCGAGGGCCTTTTGGGCTCCCGTCCCTGCGGTGGAGCGTCGCTCCGCACGAGGGGCGGGATCTTTTGTGTTTATCGTTATTAGGAGGCCCTACATGAAGTTCGAAAAGGTGACGTCGCAGGTAGATTTCCCGAGGCTCGAGGAGGAGGTGCTCGGGCTCTGGGAGAGGACCGACGCCTTCGGGAAGTCCGTGGAGAGCAGGCCCAAGGACAGACCCTTTGTTTTCTACGAGGGGCCGCCCACGGCGAACGGGCGGCCCGGATTCCACCACGCGCTCGCGCGGGCTTTCAAGGATCTGATCCCGCGCTACAAGACTATGCAGGGCTACCGCGTCGAGCGCAAGGGCGGCTGGGATACCCATGGGCTGCCCGTCGAGATCCAGGTTGAGAAAGAGCTTGGCCTTCAGGGCAAGTCGGACATCGAACGCTACGGCGTCGAGGAGTTTAACCGCCTCTGCCGCGAGTCCGTCTTCCGCTACGTCGAGGACTGGCAGAAGATGAGCGAGCGTCTCGGCTTCTGGGTGGATATGGATCACCCCTACCGCACCCTTGATAACGAGTACGTCCAGAGCGTGTGGTGGGCGCTCAAGACCCTCTACGAGAAGGACCTTCTCTACGAGGGCTACAAGGTCAGCGCCCACTGCCCCCGCGACCAGACCTCTCTCTCCTCAGCGGAGGTCGCGCTCGGCTACCAGCAGTACCCCGAGCCCATCGTTGACCCGAGCGTCTACGTAAAGCTCCCGCTCACATCGCCGGACGAGGAGAACACCAGCCTACTCGTCTGGACCACTACGCCCTGGACCCTCGTCTCCAACGCCGCCGTCGCCGTCCACCCGGAGGTCGAGTACGCGATGGTCCAGCTGGACGACGAACGGTTGATCCTGGCCAAGGATCTCTTGGAGAAGGTGCTCGGCGAAGGCGACCACGAGGTGCTCTCCACGACTAAGGGTATAGACCTCGAAGGCAAAAAATACCGCCGCCCATTCGACTACGTGTCCGTCGAGGAGACGGAGAACCTCTGGACCGTCGTGCTCGGAGAGTACGTTACGACGACGGACGGCACCGGGCTCGTGCACACCGCGCCGGCCTACGGCGAAGAAGATGCCCGAGTCGGGCGCCACTACGGCCTGCCCACGATCCACCCGGTAAAGCCAGACGGGACGTTCGACGGGCGGGTCGGCCCGTTCGCCGGGCTGTTCGTCAAGGATGCTGACCCCGGTCTCGTCGAGGAGTTGCGCGAAAAGGGACTGCTCTTCAAAGCGGAGGAGCTGGAGCACGCCTACCCGCACTGCTGGCGGTGCGGGACACCGCTTCTCTACTACGCCAAGAGGGCCTGGTACGCGCGGACGACCGCCATGCTCGACGACCTCCTCGAAGAGAACGAGGGGATCAACTGGGTCCCCGAACACATAAAGTGGGGCCGCTTCGGGGACTGGCTCAGGAACAACATAGATTGGGCCCTGAGCCGTGAGCGCTACTGGGGCACGCCGCTCCCGATCTGGCGCACCGCATCGGGCGAGACCGTGGTGGTCGGCAGCGTGAAAGAACTGAGAGAGCTCGCCATAGACCCCGTCCCCGAGGACCTGCACCGACCATACATAGACGCCGTTCGCATCAGGCACCCCCACACCGGTGAGGAGGCCACCCGCGTTCCAGAGGTTCTTGATGTGTGGTTCGACTCGGGGAGCATGCCGTTCGCCCAGTGGGCTTACCCGCACGGCGATGATGAGAGCACGGAGCACTTCGGGCGGCAGTTCCCGGCGGACTACATCTGCGAGGCCGTGGACCAGACGCGGGGGTGGTTCTACTCCCTGCTCGCGGTCTCGACGATGCTCTTCGGTAAGAGCTCCTACAAGACCTGTCTGGTCCTCGGGCACATCCTGGACTCCGAGGGCAAGAAGATGAGCAAGTCTTTGGGCAACGTCATAGACCCGTGGGACGTCTTCGAGAAGCAGGGGGCCGACGCGCTGCGCTGGGCGCTCTACACAGCCACGAGCCCGGGCAACACGCGTCGCTTCTCGAGGGATCAGGTCGACGATGCCGTCCGCAAGTACCTGCTCACCCTCTGGAACACTTACTCATTCTTCGTCACCTACGCCCGCATTGACGGCTTCGACCCGAGGGAAGACTTTGTCGAGCCCGAAAGCCGGAGCCTCATGGACCGCTGGGCGCTCAGCGAACTCCAGCTCACCGTCCGGACCGTGACCGAGAGGCTCGACGCCTACGACGTCACGGCGGCGGGGAGGATCATCGGGGAGTTCGTGGACGAGCTCTCCAACTGGTACGTGAGGCGCAGCCGAAGGCGGTTTTGGAAGGGCGAAGAAGACGCAGACAAAAAGGCTGCCCACTCCACCCTCTACGAGTGCCTGACCACCGTCACCAAGCTCACTGCTCCCTTTACCCCTTTCGTCGCTGAGGCCCTCTACCAGAACTTGGTCGCGAACGCGGACCCGGAGGCCCCCGAGAGCGTTCACCTAGCACCCTGGCCCGAGTACGACGAGGCACTGGTGCACAGAGAGCTCTCGGAGCGGATGGCCGCGGCAAGGCGCGTGGTTGGTCTCGGACGGGCTGCCCGCAACGCGGCCGCTATAAAGACTCGCCAGCCCTTGCGGGAGGTCGTGGTCGTCAACGAGGTCACGGGTGAGGGGGCGAGCTTCGAGGACAGCGTAAAGGCTCTGCGCGAGATCATCCTGGATGAGCTGAACGTCAAGGAACTCAACTTCGGGGAGGCCAAGGACATAGTCTCCTACGACCTCAAGCCGAACCTCGGGGTCGTCGGGCCGAAGTACGGCAGGCTGGTTCCGGGACTACGGGTCGCCCTCGCCGAGGCGTTGCCCGAGGTAGGGGCCCGCGCCGCCGCCGGGGAGAGCGTCGCGGTAAGCGTGGACGGCGAGGAGATCGAGCTTTCCCCCGAGGAGTTGCTCGTGGAGCCTACCGAGAGGCCAGGCTACGTGCTGGAGCGCGAGGGTGGCCTCTCCGTCGCGCTGCGCACGGAGCTCGACCCCGAACTCATGGACGAGGGACTCGTGCGGGAGCTGGTCCACAGGGTCCAGAATCTCCGGCGCGAGAAAGGCTTTGAGATAGAGGAGAGCGTCGCGGTCCGCCTCTCGGGGAGCCCCAGGTTCCAAGCCCTGCTCGGGGAGCACTGGGGGGACTACTTCAGGGCCGAGGTGCTGGCCCGCGACCTCGACCTCGACGCGGCGGCCCCCGACGAAGACCCCGAAGGCAGCTTCGAGACCTTGAAGTTCGGTGGGGAGACGCTCGGGGTCAGGGTGGAGCCGCTCGGGGAGGCAGGGTAGAGGATCGGCGAAACGGGTATGATGTGGGCTGCAGGTACAAGAAGAACCAGCACAGGGAGGTTTCGCGTGTTTGGCAGAAAGAGCCGGGCGAAGAGGCTAAAAGAGCAAACCGGGTCCAACTCGCTGGTCCCACTGGCCACGCTGTCCGCCGCTTACGCGGGGGCGAAACCGCTGGCCGAGCGGCTGCTCTATGACGACGACCTTAGGGATAACATCCGCGTCTTTATCGAGTCCGCCCGCTCAATACTCGACGAGATCTCCGACGAGGAGCCCACCGAGATCATCACCAGGCTCTGGGCCGACGACAAGCTCCGCAAGCAGGTCGAGGCCGCGGCGGGCGCCGCCCAGCAGGGCTCCAAGCGGGTGCGCGGGCAGAAGGTCCGCGGGGGCGGCGGGGGCGGACGTCTCTTGTTCCTGATCCTCGTCGCGGCCGCCGCCTTTTTGTTCCTAAACCCGAGGACCGGCCCCCAAGCCCGCGACTTCGCCAAGCAGGCCTACGGTTCGTTGACCGGAGAGTAGAGGCGGGGCCAACCCGCTGAACGACAGCCCGTTGGGGCCTTTAGAGGTCTGAGCCGGGAAGCGCGAACGAGGGATACCGACGCTCGACCTCCCGGTCGAAGGCGCGGCCGCCCTCGCTCGTTCCTAAGGACTCGACCAAAGAGGTGCGGAGGGCGGCGAGGCCCGCCTCGACCTCCCTCCTGGCACGCTCGGCGCGGTTGCTAGCACTCTCGCTCGGCATGCCCAAACGCGCCAGCCGCTCGGCCTTCTCCGCCAGCCGCTCGGCCCGCTCGAAGAGGGTGGCTTGGGCCTCGGCATACTCCCGGATGGCGGTCGCGGCCAGAGAGCTTGACCCAGGGCCTGGCGCAGCCTCCTTCTCCTGACGTCGCCGACGACCAGCAAGGCGGCCGAGGGTACGCTTGAAGGCACTCGGGAAGGAGCGTAGCCTTAGGGCCCCGATAGGATGTAAACTTCCTTCGCTCATGCCATACATGATAAACTACCGCGCGCTTTTCGTTGTGATCTTGCTCTCCTTGGTACTCCTCTCCGGGTGCTCGGGCCTCCTAGGCGAAGATCCCGGCGAGCAGGCAAATCAGGCCATCAAGAACGCTAACGCCTCCATCTCCGAGCACAACAGGCTCTTCGACGAGGCCCGCACGACCTACACCGACGCCAAGCAGCAGATCGAATCCGGCGACGACCCCTCGCAGGAGAAAGACCGCATAACCAAGGCCAAGAACTCTCTCGAAGTGGCGCGCCAGAAGCTGAAAGATGCCAGAGAACACTTAAGCACCGTAGATGACCTCGACGTGGACCCGGCCGTGAAGGAGTACGCGCGGCTGCTCTCCGACGCGATGGACGCCCAGCTAGCCGCCGAGGCCAAAGAGGTACAGTTCTACAGCATCCTCCAAGAGGACCCCACCCTCGAAAACAACCGCGAGAGGGCTCTTGACCTGCTCTCCGACGTCGGCGCCGGCTACAGGGACGCCGAAGAATCCTACGCGCAAGCCCAGGACTTGGCCGACTCCAACCCCGACCTCATCGGGACGGAATAGAGACGGTTTCAGCAGTCAGCAAGGACTACGGTAGGCGATCCGTCTGGGGGGACGGTTGCCTTCTTCGAAGAAGGGAATATCCGAACTCTGCCGCACGTGTTACGCCGAGCGCGGGCGCTGGTTGAAACCCGAGGACTGAAACCTGATGCCTTACGTCTGACAAGACGTACAGACGTGGGTCCCGCGGCCCGCGACGCGCGACTTGACGATCTGCGCGCCGCACGTGGGGCAAGGCTCTCCGGCGCGGGTAAACACCTTAAGCTCGTGCTGGAACTTGCCAGTCTCACCGAAGGCGTCATGGTACGAGTCAAAGGTCGTGCCGCGCAGTTCGATGGCGCGGCGCAGGATGTCGCGGGTGGCAGCGTGGACCTTGCGGGTCTCCTCCGGTGTCAGGGTGTCGGCCTTGCGGGTAGGATGAACGCCAGCGGCGAAGAGGACCTCGTCAACGTAGATATTGCCGAGGCCGGCCACGACAGACTGGTCGAGGAGCAGGCCCTTGATGCTCGCTTTGCGGCGGAAAGCGTTTCCCAGATACTCCAAGGTGAACTCGTCTGAGAACGGGTCGGGGCCGAGGCGCGAGATCAGG
>DASQVA010000262.1:0-40369 GCA_035641035.1 Rubrobacter sp.
AGTCCCTTCTTGTCCGGGCAGGAGATCAGTAGTCGAAGGTTGTAGCCCACGGGCGCCTGGGATTACTGACGGTCGCGGATCTGGGTTACGGCGGGGTCGAAGAAGAGGTCGAGGAACCAGTCGGCGGCGATCCGGGCCCGACTCTGCGGGCTCTCCAACTTGTACAGGTAGGTCGCCCGCCAGAAGAGCGAGGCCATAAAGCCGCTGAACTTCACGTTCATGACCTGGTTGACGGCGAAGTCGCTGCCGATCTCCACGAGCTGACCAACGGGTTTGTAGTCGAATGGCTCGGGCTCCCGACCGTCTATGACGGCGAGGACGTTTTGTGCCACGGCCTTCCCCTCCTGGACCGCAGCCTGAGCATTGGGCGGGACCGGCGTGCCGTCCTCCTCGACGTTGGCCGCGCAGTCTCCTACCCCCCACACGTTTTCGCGGGCCTCGACACGCATGAAGGCATCTACCTTAAGGCCCTTCCTCTCGTCGGCGGGGAGGTCCAGGTCGTCCAGCTTCTCGCTCGCGCGGGCGCCGGCGGTCCAGATCGCGTTCTCGGTAAAGAGCTCCCGTTCGTCGGAGAGGATCACCTTCTCGGCCGTTATCTCCTTCGCCCTTACGTTATTGATGACCTCTACCTGCAGGTCGGCGAGCTTTCTGCGGGCTGTGCGACGCAAAGCAGGGTCGAGCTCCTTGAGGATCTGCTCGTTGCTGTCCACCAGGGTTATCTTGATCCGGTGGGGGTTTATGTTCGGGTAGTCGGGGACGAGTATGTCGTGGACAAGGCCGTGCAGCTCGGAGGCGACCTCGACCCCGGTCGCGCCGCCACCGATCACGACGAACGTCAAGCACGCGTCGGGGACCTCGCCCTGGGCGAGCGTGGCCTGCTCGTAGCGCTCGATGACGCGGTTGCGGATCTCCTCGGCCGCCCCGATGCCCCTGATGCTTATGGCGTGCTCCTCGACGCCCGGTATCCCGAAGTACGCGGGCTCCGCGCCGAGGGCCAGGATCAGGTGCTCGTACGGAAACTCCCGACCGTCGGCGGTCACGCACTGTTTCTCGAGGTCCACGTCCTCGAGCTCGGCGCGGCGGAAGCTGGCACCGTCCCGGATCAAGGCCCGCCTCAAGGGTTGGGCGACGTTCTTGGTATCTATGTCGCTGCTTATGACGCCGGCCAGCATCGGCCAGAAGACAAAGAAGTTCTCCCGCGAGATGACCATGACCCCCACGTCGTCGCGGTGCCGGGTCTTCCGGCAGAGGGTCTTGGCCGCCGTGTAGCCCGCGAACCCCCCGCCAAGGATCAGAACCTTGTTTGGGAAGTCCTGATAGGGCGCACGCTCCCACGGCTCGTACCTCGGCCGCGCCCCCCAGAAGAACGTCCGGCGCGCCACCTCGGCCCCGACCAACCCACCGCCGACCGCGAGCGCGCCCTTGAGTAAACCCTTCATCGCACCTTCCCCGCTCTCCTGGATCCGCCGTCTCTCCATTTTGCAATACCCATTCCCCCAAAGCTATTCGCCGAAGACTCGGACGGAACCCGCAACGGTCCCAACCCTCGCTGCTAGAGTATGGCGTGGTGACCAGCGAAGCACAGAACCAGGCCCTGCGACCACTCAAAGACCGTCTGGCGATCCTAAGCGACGTGAGGGCCGCGAGCGCCGTCCTGGGCTGGGACCAGCAGACATACATGCCGCCTGGTGGCGTCGCAGCCCGCGCCGAGCAACTAGCCACGCTAGGAAGCCTCGTTCACGAGATGCTCGTTTCCGATGAGACCGGCGTGTTCTTGGACGCCGCCGGAGACCCCGATCCAGGCTCCGAAGACGCTGCCATAGTCAGGCTCGCCCGTCGCGACTACGAACGGGCGACAAAGCTGCCGGCCCGCCTGGTGGCAGAGACCTCCCGGGCCAGCTCGTTGGCCCAACCGGCGTGGGAGGAGTCCCGGGCCGCGTCCGACTGGAGCCTCTTCGCGCCCCATCTCGAGAAGATACTGGAGCTCCAGCGGGAGACCGCCGGGCATCTCGGATACGAGGATCACCCCTACGACGCCCTGCTCGACCTCTACGAGCCGCAGGCGAAGACGGCCTGGCTGCATGGGGTGTTCGAGGAGCTCAGAGCCGCGCTCGTGCCCATGATCCGCGAGATCTCCGCGCTCCCCGACGAGGACCGCTCGCGCCCGCTCTACGGGAGCTACGATGAGGCGGAGCAGGAGCGCTTCGGCAGGGAGGTCATCTCCGCCTTCGGCTACGACTGGACCCGCGGGCGCCAGGATCGGGCCGTCCATCCCTTCTGCACAGTCTTCGGTGGACCGGGGGACGTGCGCATCACGACCCGCTTCGATCCCGGCTGGCTCTCCCCCGCCCTCTTCGCTACCTTCCACGAGGCTGGGCACGCCACGTACGAGCAGAACGTGGACCCCTCATACGCCCGCACGCCCCTCGCGGGCGGCGTCTCGATGGGCGTCCACGAGTCCCAGTCGCGCCTGTGGGAGAATCTCGTCGGCCGCTCCCGGGCGTTCTGGTCCTTCTACTACCCAGGTTTGCAAAAGACCTTCCCCGAAACCTTGGGCGCGGTGAACCCAGAGGCTTTCTACCGCGCGATAAACGAGGTCAGGCCCTCGGAGATTCGGGTCGAGGCCGACGAGCTCACCTACAACCTCCACATCCTTCTGCGCTTCGAGCTTGAGCTGGATCTTCTCGAAGGCAACCTCTCCGTCTCCGAGTTGCCCGCCGCCTGGAACGCCAGGATGGAGGAGTATCTGGGCGTGACGCCGGAGAACGACGCGAAGGGTGTGCTGCAGGATGTCCACTGGGCCGCCGGTCTCTTCGGCTACTTCCCGACCTACACCATCGGCAATGCCCTCGCCGCCCAGCTCTACGAGGCGGCGGTTGAGGCCCACCCGGACATCCCCGAGGAGATAGGACGCGGCGAGTTCGGGGCGCTGCACGGGTGGCTGCGGGAGAACGTCCACCGCCACGGCAGCCGCTACGACCCCGACGAGCTCATCGAACGCGCCACCGGAAGGCCGCCCGACGCGACCCCCTACCTCAGCTACCTCAAGGCCAAGTTCGGCGACTTGTACGGCCTCTAGGGACTGCCCGGCTTACTCCAGGCGGCGGGCCTGCGGGTCCTCGCGGTCCACGCTGCGTTTGACGAGATAGTTCACGACGTAGAGAACGAGCCCGATACCCAACAGAAGGGCCGCTAGGTAGAAGACGGAGATGTCGCTTATGGCCGTGTAGATCAGGAGCGCCGCCGAGACCAGGATGCCGAGGATCGGGAACACCGTGGGGGTGCGGAAGTGCTCGTGATCGACGCGGTCGCTGCGCAACACCATGACGGAGATGTTCACCATGATGAACGCGAGGAGAAGGAGCACGACCGTGGTGCTGCCGAGGGTATCGAGGGCGTCGGGGTTGCCGCCGAACACGACGAGCAACGCGAGGGCTAAGGCAACGGTGAAGAGTATGGCGACCCACGGCGTCCGGCGACTCCTGTGGACTCGGGAGAAGACTGAAGGCACCACTCCCTGGTCGCTCATGCCGTAGACGATGCGGGAGGCCATGATCATGTTGATGAGCGCCCCGTTGGAGACCGCGAGGAGCGCGATGGCCGCGAACAGCTTCGTCGGGATCCCGATTGGGCTTCTCTCCACCACCTCCAACAACGGCCCGCTCGACCCGGCGAGCTGCCCCGTGGGCACGACCATTGAGGCGGTGAAGGTGACGAGCAGGTAGACGATACCGGCGATGAACAGGGCCAGGAATATGGCGCGGGGGTAGTTACGGCTCGGGTTCTGAGTCTCCTCGGCTACGTTCACCGAGTCGTCGAACCCGATGAGGGCGTAGAAGGCGAGCACCGTGCCGGCCAGGAGCGCCGGCAGCAAGCTGGAGCCCTCCTTGAACTCGAAGGCGCGGCCCGGGTCTCCCGTCCCGCCAAAGAGCACCAGCAGCCCGATCAGGACGATCAGGAGCAGCCCGAAGATCTCGACCGAGGTTAAGACCACGTTGATCCTGACCGACTCGGAGATACCGTAGAAGTTGACGAGGCCGACTACTACCATGAAGACCAATGCGGCGGCGACGATCGGCACGCTGATGAACTGGTTGAGGTAGTCGCCGCTGAACGCGATCGTCAGGGTGCACGCCGAGGTGATCCCGGAGGTCATCACGGCGAAGGCAACCATGAAACTGACCAGCGGTTTCCTGAAGGCGTTGTTCACGTAGGTGGCGGACCCCCCCGCCCGGGGATACTTGGTGACCAGCTCGGCGTAAGAGGCGGCCGTGAAGATCGCGAGCACGAAGGCCGCCAGAAACGCCGTCCAGATAGCGCCGCCGACCGCCGCCCCGACCTCCCCAACCAGCGCGTAGATGCCCGCTCCAACGATGTCGCCGAGGATAAAGAACACCAACAGCACCGGCCCTATTCCCCGCTTGAGTTGCTCCGGAGGCCCGCCGCCTTCGCTCCGACGCTCAGTCGCTTCCATCTTCCCCACCTCCCCTGCCGCCGGCCCCGAAACGGCCCGCGTCCCTTTACCATTCCAGCCCCCATGTTACCCGAATCACGTGTAGTCTTCATACAGTACAGGAGCGGGGCGGCAACTCGCCCTTGGGAAATGTGCCCGCTCCTGTACGTCCCGGGGGGCGAATAGAAGAAAGGGCATGGATCTCTGACCGGACCTGGTCGGCATCGTCGTGGAAGATCTGCACCACGCGCTAGGTTTCTACCACCGGCTCGGCCTGGACACCGCTGAGGGCGTCGCGGACGAGCCGCACGCCGAGGCGGGTACCGCCAGCGGCCTGCGTGTAGCCTGGGACACCGTCGCGCTGACGGAGCAGATAGACCCCTCCTGGACCGCGCCCGCCGGCGGGCGCCGCATCACGCTGGCCTTTGAGTGCCCGTCCTCTGCCAAGGTAGACGCCAAATACACCGAGTTGGCCGCGCTGGGCCACGGGCACAAGGAACCGTGGAACGCTTTCTGGGGCCAGGGCTACGCCGTCGTCAAGAACCCAGACGGGAACCCCGTCGACCTCTTCGCTCCGCCCTAGGACCGACGCCGAAGCCTTCCTACTCCCACCGGTGTCCGGCTCGGGCCGCGACGCCCGGTTGTTCCTAGAAGGATCCATCGGCTATTCGCCGGCGCGGTGAGATTTCATTCAATTAGAGCAGGCCGGCCAGCCTTCGAACGCCCTCCTCGATCTGCTCGGGACTCACCGCGCAGAACGGCAGCCGCACGAATCGGTCTCCCGGCACGACCTCGCCGTCGTCGGGATCGGCGAAGAAGGCTGCGCCGGGGGTCAGTACGAGGCCGACCTCTTTCGCGCGCCCGATCAGACCCTCAGTGTTTGCGCCCTCAGGGAGCATCACGCTCACGAAGAACCCGCCCGCGGGAATGAAAGCCTGCGCGTCAGGCAGCTCGGTGCGCACCGCACCCGCCATCGCCTCCCAGCGGGGCGCGTACAGCTTCTTGAGGCGCTCGATGTTTGGCTCGAGGAGACCGCGGCGCATGTACTCGGCGACGGCGGCCTGGGTTGGTAGGACTGGCGAGAGGTACGTATCCTCCCCGAGGCGGGTAACGGACTTGACCAGATCCTCTGGTGCGACCATGAACCCAACCCTGATGCCGGGGGAGAGCAGCTTGCTGAACGAGCTCATGGTGATAACGTGCGAGGGATCAAGCTCCCTCAATAGCGGCAGATCCTCCCCCTCGTAGCGCAGCTTGCGGTACGGAACATCCTCTATGACCCGGAACCCGTACTCGTCCGCGAGCTCGACCACCCGCCGCCGCTTCTCCCCGGAGAGCGTCGCTCCGGCCGGGTTCTGGAAGTCTGGCACGAGGTACACGAACGCGGGGACCTCGCGCCGCAGCGCCGCCTCGAGGCGCTCGATGCTGATACCGTCATCCTCCAGCGGGATGCCCACCGTGCGAGCGCCGCGACGCCGGAACGTCAGGATCGCACGATCGTAGCTCGGCTGCTCCGTGTAGACCACCGCACCGGGGCTGACGAGATGAGCGGTGACGAGGTCCTGTAGCTGCAGGGAGCCGTTGCCGACGAGTATCTCTCCCAGTAAAACCCCGTACTCCTTAGCTAGCTGCTCGCGCAGCGGCGCGTATCCGGGCTGCTGGCCGTACTGTAAGACCACACTCGGGTCTTCCCGGAGCGCGGCCTCGAGGCACTCGCCGAGCTCCGCCGTCGGGAACGCCTCAGGCGGCGGCACCCCGCGGGTGAAGACTATTTGCTCGCCCATCGTCGTCGTCACGTAATCAACCCCTCGCTCTCTATCTCAGGGAAAGCTCAATCCTATCCCTTACCCCGTCGCGGGTGCAACCGGGTTACGCGCTCCTCTCCCAGATCGTCTCCAGCCGCGCGGCGCCACGCCACCGGCTCACGGCGAAGACGAGTTCGGCGGTGTCGAGCACCGCGTAGTCCACCGTCAGCTCAACCACTGGGTCGTTCTGGGGATGGTCGGCGATGCGGCGGAACGTTCCGTGACCACGCGACGCAGGGTTCATGGAGAAGGTAGCGCCCGAGTTGATCCCCGAGAGTGAGACCCGCCACCAGTGGCGCCGCATCAGTTGTTCCGTATCTAGCTCCAAGACTAGGTGCGGCCGGTCCCTATAGGCCCGCGCGCCGAGCAGGCGGATCAGGCGCCTCCGATCCACCCAGAAGAAGACCCTCCGGTTGAGCGTCTCGTACCACTCCGTGGGCTCCATCCCGATCAGGCACCGCCCCAGCGCCTTCTCCTGCATCGGCTTGTTGTCGCGCACCAGCGCCCGACCGTGCTCCGGATGCCGGATCTCCACGCTCTCCGGCCGACGGCGCGACTCTATCTCGAACCGCCGCTCCCCCCTGACCTCGAACACGTCTAGGAGCGCACTCGTGCTCAAGAGCCCCAGCCGCCGGATACTCTCCAGACTTCCGTTCTCGGCCATGTGGTAGAGGACCGGATAGCGCGAGATCAAATGTTCGGTCTCCACCCGTTCCTCTCGTAAACGGACGACCTCGTCTCCCCACGTTTCACCCAAAGTCTCAATGCAAACTCCTCACCCACTCCTCGCGTGACGGCTCCTGCGGCCCGGCATCGTATGGTGCCCTCCCCTCGGACACCATCCCCAGAACTTCCGGAGCAACGGGAGCATGCGAGACCTTTGTCAGACCGTCTTCGCACAGGCTCTCTACCGCCATGTGGAGCCAGCGCGCGTCCCCTTCGTCAAAGTCCTGCCTGACAAGCCGGCCGAGCTCGCGGAGCGTAAAACCGTCCCCGCAGCGAACAATCCTCGCAGCAGAGCTTGTGCGCGGTGCAAAGCAAGGTGCCTACTCAACCAGGACCTGGTTCCACTGCCAGCACCGACCCAACGGCACCAGCTCCGCCGCTATCTCCAGGAGCGCCTCGTCCGTTGCCAGCTTCGAATCCTTCACCCCGAAGAAGAGCCGTGCAAGACCCGCCGCATGTTCGCGAAGCAGCCATCGCGCCCGCGGTATACGGTCCGGTGCCCGGCAACTTCACCAACTCCTCGGGGTCGGAGGGGAGCCCGCCCCCATGCTCTCGCACCAACCGGCGGGCCGTCTTGTAGAGGTACACGACCCGCCGGTAGCGTTCAAGGTCCTCCCAGACCCGGATGGCCACGGCCAGCGGTGCTTCGGTGAGCGCATTCGCGGTTGGGAAGCGCTCCAGAAAGCGCTCGTAGAAAGGAACTGCTCTCTTCACCTGGATCTGCTGGAGCATCACCTCCGAAATGAGGACCCGCCAGGGGTCCCGCGTGCGGCGCCACGGGAGATCCCGCGCGTTCTCCCAAACCAGTAGAGCAATGCCTCCCGGACCTCCTCTCGCCTCGCCGTCCCAACCGCCGCTGTGCCGCTCCTCTCGCCCACCCCGGAAGTGTTCGATACGTCGCCCCACAGGCCAGTACGAACTTCTACCAACGGTGGTCTTTGTATCCGCGCGTGGGTCGCGCACGCCCTACGCGCTACACTCGGCTCAGGAGACCTGCTCCATCTCCGGCTCTGGCACGCCCTCGGGGACGAGAGGAGCGTAGGTGAGGCACTTGGAGCCGAGGAGCTGCTTCAGCTCTGCGTGCAGGTCGGAGGAATCCCGGATGCCCCCTATCCTCACTTCCATGAGCCCATCGCTAGAGACGAGAAAGACCGGGCTCTCCCCGGGATGGCGTCCCAGCAACTCGAACGCCGCCCGCGCGTCGGTACGCTTGAGACCCTCGAAGGCGTCGGCGCGCAGGTACACGGGGTCGGGACCGGGCTCCAGGTGCAGCTCCTCCATCTCCAGAGCGACGAGACGCGGGATGCCCTCCTTCAATTCCACCTTGCCCTTAACCTTGAGGACTGCGTCCTCGCGCACGCACCCCGAGCACTTGGCGTAGACCCGCGGGAAGACCATCACCTCGGCGAGCCCCCGTGTGTCATCGAGCTGAAGCATCGCCATCATGTCGCCCTTGCGCGTGGTGTTAAGCCTCACGCTGGTCGCGAGCCCCCCGACCCACACGATCGCCCCGTCGCGGTGCCCTTCTAGCTCCGAGACCGTGGTGTCTGTGTGCTTTTTGAGCTTGTGCAGGACGGGGCGCAAGGGATGGTCTGAGACGTAGAGGCCGAGGGTCTCCTTCTCCCACTCCAGGCTCTCCCGCTTGGCCTCCTCGACTTCAGGGAACTCGGGTTTCGGCGGCGTGATCTCGGACGCCTCGAACATCGAGACCTGCTCCTCGCACGCCCCTTTTAGCCCCTTAGTGGACCGCTCGACGGCCTTGGCGTGGACGGCGAGCATGGCGGCCCGCGAGGGACCCACGTTGTCGAAGGCGCCGCACTTTATGAGGGACTCGAGCGTGCGCTTGTTGTAGGTCTTGAAGTCCACGCGCTCGCAGAAGTCGAAGATGTCCGCGAACGAGCCGCCCTCCTCGCGGGCGGCGATGATCGAATCCACGCACGAGTCCCCGACGTTCTTGACGGCCGAGAGCCCGAACCGGATGGTCTTTCCCACCATCGTGAAGCGCCGGCCGCTCTCGTTTACGTCCGGGGGCAAGACCTGTATCTTCATTGCCCGCGCCTCGGCGACGTACTGGGGCACCCGGTCCTTGGTGTTCATGACGCTGCTCATGAGGGCGGCCATATACGCCTCGGGGTAGTGCGCCTTGAGGTAGGCCGTCTGGAAGGCGAGGAACGAGTAGCAGGCGGAGTGGCTCTTGTTGAAGGAGTAGCCGCCGGCCTTCTCCATCCAGTTCCACAGCTCCTCGGCGCCCTCGGTGAAGACGCCGCTTTCCGCGCAACCCTCCATAAACTTGTCCTTGAGGGTGGCGAGCATCGCCGCGTTCTTCTTGCCGATGGCTTTTCGCAAGGTGTCGGCCTCGCCGGGGGTTAAGCCGCCTAGGGTCTTGGAGATCTCCATGAGCTGCTCCTGGTATGCTGCAACACCGTAGGTCGGTTCCAGGATGGGCTTGAGGCGCTCGTCGAGGTACTTGACGCTCTCGGGGTCGTGCTTACCGCGCTTGAAGGTGGGGATGTAGTCCATGGGCCCGGGGCGGTAGAGGGCGTTGAGCGCTACGAGGTCGTCGAAGCGGTCGGGCCTGACCTCCTGGAGCATCCGCTGCATCCCGCTCGACTCGAACTGGAAGACCCCGAACGTGTCGCCCCTCGCGAACATCTTGAGCGTCTCCTCGTCGTCGAGGGGGACGGTCTGGATATTCACCTCCTTGCCGGTGCCGAGGCGGATGGTCTCCAACGTCTCCTCGATCACGTCGAGGTTCCTCAGGCCAAGGAAGTCTACCTTGAGCAGGCCCAGCGCCTCCACGTCGGACATGGGGTGCTGGACCATGACGGAAAGTTGCTCCTCCGCTTCACCCGACGGATCGCTCTTCGCGTTGGCTTTCTTTACAGCCTGTAGGGGGACGATGTTCGTCAGCGGTTCCTCGGAGATGACGACGCCGGCGGCGTGGGTCCCCGCGTGGCGGGCGAAGCCCTCGATCTCGAAGGCCGTGTCGAGCACCTTCCTGGCCGACTCGTTCTGCTCGACGAATTGGATGATCTCGCGCGCAGCCCCAGGGTGCTTCTCACCCGCGACGTAGAAACCGTTCTCCTGGCGCAGCACGTCGCGCAACGTGGTCCCCACGGGCTTCTCTGGGATGAACTTGGCGAGCTTGTCTGTGTCCGAGTAGGGGTACTGGTAGATGCGCCCAGAGTCCCTTATGGCGGCCTTCGCGCCGATAGTCCCGAACGTGATGATCTGGGCCACGTGCTCATGGCCGCCGTACTTGTCCGTGACGTAGTGCATCACCTCGGTGCGCCCCGAGACCGAGAAGTCTATGTCCACATCCGGCATGTTGATGCGGTCGGGGTTCAAAAAACGCTCGAAGAGCAGGGAGTACTGCAGGGGGTCGAGGTCGGTTATCCCGAGGGCGTAGGCGACGATGGAGCCGGCCGCCGAGCCGCGCCCCGGCCCGACCGCGATCTTTTTGTCCTTCGCGTACTTCACAAAGTCCCACACGATCAAGAAGTAGTCGGCGAAACCCATCTTCCCGATGGTCGAGAGCTCGAATTCCAACCTTGCGAGCACCTCCTCGCTCTTCGCCCGCTCCCCGTAACGCCACGCCAGCCCCCGCTCGCACTGCTCCCGCAGGTACTGGTCGGCCGTGAAGCCTTCGGGCTTTGGGAAGTTCGGGAGGCGGGTCTTGCCGAGCTCTATACCCATGTCCTCGACGCTCTCTACCACCTTTATCGTGTTCTCAAGCGCCTCGGGGTGGTCGGGGAAGATGCGGGCCATCTCCTCGACCGGCTTGACGTAGAACTCCTCGCCGGTGAACTTCATGCGGTTCGGGTCGCTGTGAAATTTGCCGGTACCGATGCAAAGCAGCACGTCGTGCATCCTGGCGTCGGAGCGGGCGGTGT
This sequence comes from Rubrobacter sp., assembly GCA_035641035.1. Taxonomy (GTDB): domain Bacteria; phylum Actinomycetota; class Rubrobacteria; order Rubrobacterales; family Rubrobacteraceae; genus Rubrobacter_D. The sequence goes on from DASQVA010000262.1 coordinate 10,878, forward strand.
AGTGGGAGTCGTTGGTCGCGACGAGGTCTATTCCGGTCTCTTTGTGGAGCCGTATCAGGCCCTCGTTCACGCGCCGCTGCTGCTCGATGCCGTGGTCTTGCATCTCCAGGTAGACGTCGTCGAAGATTTCCGCGTACTCCAGCAACAGCCGCCGCGCCTCGTCCAGGCGACCCTCCAGAATCCGGGTGGGTATCTCCGCCGAGAGGCACCCGGAGAGGCAGATGATGCCCTGTCCGTGCTTCCTGAGCATCTCCATGTCCACCCGCGGCTTGTAGTAGAAGCCCTCGAGAAACCCGCAGGTCGAGAGCTTCATGAGGTTCTTGTAGCCCTCGCTGGTCCGCGCGAGAAGGGTGAGATGGTAGTAAGGTGCCCGGCTCCTGCCCTTCCGGTCGGCGGTGACGTAGACCTCGCAACCCACTAGCGGTTTCACGCCGGCGTCCCTGGCCTCTTTGTAGAACTTGACCGCACCGTACATTACGCCGTGGTCGGTGAGCGCAAGCCCCGGCATGTTCTGGTCTTTGGCAAGGGAGATGAGGTCTCGGATCCGGCTCGCCCCGTCGAGCATCGAGTACTCCGAATGGCAGTGCAGGTGCGCGAACGGCGTCGCCGCCAAGTCTCCTCCCTCCGTTCCGGTTGGCGGCGACGCCCCCGAAGGAACGTCGCCAACCGCCTGTTCTCCCCGTCGATACTCGACGCGGGCTACTATACGAGAAGGGACCACCGATTGTCCAGATCACCTCGACCACAAGTTGAACCCTATTTTGCAGCACTTTTCATTCGGGTAGCAGGGGTTAGGTAAGGAGACTAGGTGGCGTGAGGGTTGCCGGTAGGCGTAGCTTTAGGGGCTTGCGGGGTTGTTCTGGGGATGAGTTGGCGGGCGGATCTGTGTTACGTGTTTTGGCGATTATACCCGGCGGCTGAAACCTGCAACCTACTCATCGTCTTTCCAGAGAAACCAGTTCATGGCTATCTGGGCGCTCAGGACGGCGAAGAGGAGGGCGAAGAGGCCGTGGCGGAGGTCGTGGCGCCAGGCGGTGTAGACGACGAGGGCACAGGAGATGACGAGGGCGGCGACGACGAAGAGGAGCGCGATCCCGAGTATTCCTGCCCGCAGAGCGCGCCGAACGAGGCCGGCGCGGTAGTCCGAAACCTGAGGTAACTCCGCTCCCCGGGCCACCGGTTCAGCCCTTTTTTTCCGTACTCTTAGAGGCGTCGGCGGACTTCTCGGTGCTCTTCTCAGAGCCGGACTTCGAATCCCCGTTGGTGCTCGTCGAGGAGGTGTCCTTCGAGGTTGGCTCTTTGGAGCTCTTCTTGCTGTAGTCGGTGGAGTAGAAGCCCGAGCCCTTGAACGAGATGCCGACCGGGTGGAGGATCTTCCTGACCGACGCGCCACACTCGACGCAGGAGGTAAGGGGATCTTCGGCTAACTTTTGCATCACGTCGAAGATATGACCGTTCTCGCACTTGTACTCATAGATCGGCATTCGGCCTCCAGTTAACTGCTCGCAACCCCTGAATTATACAGCCTGAGTAGCTTTCGGATGCCGCTTTGGGGCAGCCTAGCCCGTGCGCCCGCCTGGGTCGAGCTCCCCCGAGCCGAAGTCCCGCTCCATGTGCTCGCGGGCCGCAGTGACCAGCCTGGGGTTCGAGAGGATCTCCTCTACCTCGACAGGCGAGGCGTTGCGCCTCACGTACTCCTCCCCCACCACATCGCCCAGGTGTGCGCCCTCGCCGATGCGGTGGACGATGTATTCGACGATCCTCTTCTCCCTTTCGGAGGAGTGGGTGGTGCTGAACAGCCTATCCCAGAAGGATCTCTTCTCGTTCTCTTCCGGCACCCGGGTACTCCTTATCTCTGGTCCGAAGACGCCATCGAACGCTTTCAGTATAGTGAGTTCCGAAGGCAATGGATGCGGCGCGCAGTTCGGCGATGCGCACGATTCTATAATCGGGTGCCCCGCGCCCGACGCCTGCACCCTCCTCTCCGGCAACGACCGATTCGGCGCCTCCTCTTACGGCGTGTGGTTACAGAACTCCTCGTCGGCCAACACGATTGAAGGCAACCTCATCGGCACCGACAAGAACAGCCCGGAAAGTAGCCTAAACAGTAACTATGATATGAAGATCGACGGTTCGGCAATACCATAGGGGGCGATGGCGCGGCGAGGAACACCATCGCCTTCAACGGGGCGACAGAGTGTGAATATTCTGCACCCGTATCAGCATCCTCCGAAACTACACTTATAACAACGACGGACTCAGCATAGACCTCGGGGACGACGACATCCTCGCCAACGACCGCGGCGACACAGAAACTGGTCTCAGCACCCTTCACAGAACTTCGCTGGGTCTCTTCAGGCGTTACCCGCGAGATGGTTCGTCAATTATCAGAGGAGCTCTCCGCAGCACCCCAACAGGGCCTCCACCATCCGATTGTTCAGCAGCCCCAGGGTGCAGGCCGACCCTTCGGGCTTCGATGAGGGCATAATTTTCATCGGCCAGACGAGCGTTACCGCCAACCCAACGAGTAATGCCGCTTTCGAGTTCGTCCCGGCCCGGTCGGTCCCTGTGAGCTGGCGCGTGACGGCCACGGGGGTCGGGACACGTCCGCATTTTCGAGGGCTCGCATAGTAGTTCACCCGGTATCGGGTTGGCGTCTGGTCAGCTCTTCGAGCTCCTCCCCGGTCACGCGGTAGACCGTCCACCCGTCCACCGGGGAGGCGCCGAGGCTCTCATAGAAGCCGATGGCCGGCCCGTTCCAGTCCAGGACCGACCACTCCAGCCGCCCACACCCGCGCTCCTTCGCCAACTTTGCGAGGTGGGTTAGCAAGACGCGCCCTACCCCTCTGCCGCGGAACTCAGGTCTCACGTATAGGTCCTCGAGATAGATGCCGGGTCTCCCGAGAAAGGTCGAGAAGCTGTGGAAGAAAAGAGCGAAGCCCGCAGGTTCATCTTCATCATCCCCGATCGCCACCTCGGCCACCGGCCGCTCCCCGAAGAGCCACTTCTGCAGAGCTTCCTCGGTCGCGACGATCTCGTGAGAGAGGCGCTCGTACTCGGCGAGCTCCTTTATGAAGGAGAGGATCAAGGGTACGTCAGCCTCAGAGGCGGCCCGGACGCGTACCTCCCCCATGCCGGCGGGGTGCCCCTACGCTCGGGCGTGGGCGACGCCGACCAGCGACTCTGCGATCTGGACGGCGTTCGTTGCCGCCCCCTTGAGCAGGTTGTCCGCGACGGACCAGTACTGAATTATGTTCCCTTCGACCCGTACCCGTCCGACGTGGGTGCCGGGCTCGCCCGCGACCTCGAGCGGCGTCGGATAGGCGGCTGCGTCTCCCGAAAACTCCACACCCGGAGCCTCACGTAGGACGTTCAGCACCCGTGCGAGTGTGGCTTCGCGTTGCGTCTCTACATACACGCTCTCGGAGTGGCCGGTGTGAACGGGTACACGCACGGTCGTGGCGAACACCTTGAGGTCGGACAGGCTCAGTATCTTGCGCGACTCTTCCCGCATCTTCGTCTCCTCCGTAGAGTAGCCGTCGCCGCCGAGCGAGCCGATCAGGGGTATCGCATTTCCCGCGATGGGTTTAGGGTACACGTCCTCCCGCCCGTTCTCCAGCGCGTCCACTCCACTACGCCCCGAACCCGAAACCGCCTGATAAGTAGAGACCACGACCTTCTCCAGCCCGAACTCGCGCGCCAGCGGCGCCAGGGTAACGACCATCTGGATCGTGGAGCAGTTGGCGTTGGCGATGAGGCCTTCGTGGTTCTCGAGCGCCTCCGCGTTTACCTCCGGGACGACAAGCGGCACCCCGGGGTCGAGCCGGAAGTCGCTGCCGTTGTCTATGACGACGGCGCCGCGCGCGATGGCCTCCCCGGAGAGCTGAACGGCAGCCCCCTTCTCGCCCTCGGTCCCGGCGAAGAAGGCGATGTCCACGCCTTCGAAGGCTTCGGGTTCCGCCACCCCGACCTCGAACTCCTCGCCCGCCAGCACAGACCGCCGGGCGCTCCTAGCGAGGACGCGCAACTCGTTCATGGGGAAGTCCCGGCGCCGGAGCTCCGCCACCAGGCGATCTCCGACGAGGCCCGCCCCGACGACGGCTACCGAGTATCCCCCTCGCATGTCAGTGATCCTCCCCGTCATCCTGTATGGCCTTGTGCGCGATGTCGAGCAGATCCCAGACTACGCCGCTCGCTGTGCGCTCGGGGCCCGCACCGGGCCCGCGCACGGTGAGGGTAACATCCGAGTAGCGGCGTGTCCTGAAGTCGAAGACGTTCTCCGGGCCGCTGATCGGGCCGAACGGGCTCTCAACCGGGGTATTCTGGAGCCCCACCGTGACCGAACCCTCCCTCGGGATGCGCACCAGGTAGCGGAGCATGTGGTGGGGCTCGACGGCCGAAAGACGCGCGGCGAAGGCCTCATCGTGCTGCGACAACTCTTCCATGAACCCTTCCAGCGGCACACTTTCGAGGCCTTCGGGGACCAGGGACTCGTAGGTAATCTCCTCCGGCTCGATCTCGCGCCCCATCATGCGTGCGAGGATAATGGCCTTGCGCGCCACGTCCAATCCCGAGAGGTCGTCGCGGGGGTCAGGCTCGGCGTAGTGGAGCTCGACCGCCTCCCCCACCGCCTCGGAGAACGACCGGCCACCCTCGACCGCGCTCATGATAAAGCCCAAAGTGCCGCTCGGGCTCGCCTGGATCTCTAGCACCTCGTCGCCCGTCTCCAGCAGGCTGCCGATGGTCGAGATGATCGGCATGCCCGCCCCGACGGTCGCCTCGTGCCAGAGCCGGCCCGGAATCATCCGCATCAGTTGCCTGTACTCGGCCGTGTCTCCGGAGAGAGGTCCTTTATTGGAGAGCACCAGGTACGAGCCGTTCTGGATGCCGAGCAGGTCAAGGTCGAACGTGCCGCCGTGGACCGCCACGTCCACCACCACCCGCGTGAACCCCGGCGTGGGCTCCGAGCGGAGCACGCCCTCCAGGGACTCGACGCCGAGCGCGGAGAGCCTGCCGCCATCCTCCTTGAGGCGTATCGCCTGTGGTAGGAGATCTTCGCCAACCAGGGCCCCGGAGGTGTCGGAGACGGCGCGGTACCTCACGTCGATGCCGCGCCGCTCCAGCCACCGCTTGCGCTCCTCCAGCACGATCTGGGCAACGGCCCGGCCGACGTGGCCCAGGCCGAGCTGAACTATCTCCAGCCGCTTCACGCCACTTCTTCGTCGGCGAAGCCTGCGGCGGGCGGTATCAGGCCGGCGTGCAGGGCGCGCAGGGCGTGCACGCCCGACCTCGCTGACACCATGAAGACCAGCCCCGCGGCGGCGATCCCGAAGTGGAGCGGGGAGATGCCCGCCTCGCGCAGACGGCGCAGGCCGCGGGCGAGGTCCCCGTCGTCGGGCGACCCGATGCAGACCACCATCGCCGCGTGGCTCTGGCGGCCATCGGTGCACGGGATCTCGACCGGCACGTGCGGCCGGAGCGCGACGCAGCGCACGCCAGCCCCAGGATCGAAGCCAGTAACCCGGGTGCCGGCACCCTCCGGCGCGAAACTGTTGCGCACGAAGACCTCGATGCCGGCCGCCGAGGCCGGCTCCATTGTTCGCGGGTGGAGAACCTTCGCCCCAAGGCCCGCGAAGGTTCCGGCCTCCCGGTAGGAGAGCTGCGGCATCAGGGCGGCGTCTGGCACCAGGCGTGGGTCGGCGTCGAGGACGCCGTCCACGTCGGTCATGATCCAGACCTCCTCAGAGCCGAGTGCCCGCCCGAGCACCGTCGCCGACAGGTCGGACCCTCCCCTGCCGAGCGTCGTCGGAGCCTCCTGTGGCGAGCGCCCAACGTACCCGGGCACGACGGGCACGAGTCCCTCGCTTAACAGCGGGACGATGCGCTCCGTACATCGCTCGCGCGTCGCGGCCGCGTACACCTCCGCTTCGCCGAAGTTCGCGTCGGTGGCTACCGAGTCTTCGGTGACGGCGGCGAGCGTGCCCTGGCTGCTTATGGCGCCGGCCAGAATCTCGGCGGAGAGCCGCTCACCGTAGACCGCGATCTCGTCCCGGCGCGCCTTGGCGTTCTTGAAAGGAGCCCGTATAGCCTCACCGAGCTCGCCGAGCAGCCGGAGCACGCGCTCCTCGACGAGCGGCAGGTGTTCGGCGGCCACAGCTTCGCGGGCCGCCCCTAGGTGCCGCTCGGCCAGTGCGCGGTGGAGCTCGACGACGGAGTTCTCCGTCTCGCCGGCGGCCAACTTGGCGTGACGGAGCAGGGTGTCGGTGGTGCCGCTCATCGCCGAGACGACGACGGCCACGGGGCGGTCACGGGCGGCCTCGGCGGCTATCCGGGCGGCGCGCGCAAAGCACTCGCCGTCGCCGACCGAGGTGCCCCCGAACTTTACGACGAGCGGTCTCTCCGAGTGGGATCTCTTCAAGGAGCTCACGCCCCGTTCAGCGCCTGATCGAGGTCGTACAGGATGTCGTCGATGGACTCTAGCCCAACCGAGAGCCGGATGTAGTCGTCGGTGACACCGGTGGACTGCTGCTCGTCCGCCGAGAGCTGCGAGTGGGTCGTCGAGGCCGGGTGGATGACCAGGCTCTTCGCGTCGCCCACGTTCGCGAGCAAGCTATGCAGCTCCAGCCGGTCGATAAACCTCTTGCCGGCCTCCAGGCCACCGTCTATGCCGAAGCCAAGGATCGCGCCGCAGAGCCCCTCCCTATGGTACTTCGTCGCGAGGTCGTGGGTCGGGTGATCCTCAAGTCCTGGGTAGTTGACCCAGTTCACCCTCGGATGTCCGGAGAGGAACTCAGCGACCGTCTGCGCGTTCTGCGAGTGGCGCTCCATGCGCAGCGGTAGCGTCTCCAGGCCCTGCAGCAAAAGGAAGCTGTTAAACGGCGAGATGGCCGGACCGTAGTCACGGAGCATCTGGACTCGGGCCTTGAGGATAAAAGAGAGCTCGCCGAGGGTCGGGTAGATCTCCAGCCCGTGGTACGACGGGTCCGGCTCTGTGAAGCCGGGGAACCGGCCGTTGTCCCAGGGAAAGCGCCCGCCGTCCACGATGACGCCGCCGATGGTGGTCCCGTGCCCTCCAATAAACTTCGTCGCAGAGTGGACCACGACGTCGGCCCCATGGGCGAGCGGGTTCACCAGGTAGGGTGAGGGAAGGGTATTGTCCACGATGAGCGGGACGCCCGCCTCGTGGGCCACCGCCCCGATGCCCTCGATGTCGAGGGTGTTCAACTGCGGGTTGCCGACGGTCTCGGAGTAGACAGCCTTGGTCTTATCCGTGATGGCGCCGCGGAAGGCCTCCGGGTCGTTGCCCTCGACGAACTTTACGTTGATGCCGATCTTGGGCAGGGTGTAGTGGAAGAGGTTGTAGGTGCCGCCGTAGAGGCCGGCGGAGGATACGATCTCATCCCCCGCCCCCGCAATGTTCAGGATCGCCAGCGTTTCGGCCGCCTGCCCCGACGCGGTCGCTAGAGCGCCCACGCCGCCTTCGAGGGCGGCGACGCGCTTCTCGAAGACGTCGGTCGTCGGGTTCATGATGCGGGTGTAGATGTTGCCCTGCTCGGCGAGCGAGAACAGGTTCGCCGCGTGGTCGGTATCCTGGAAGACGTAGGACGTCGACTGGTAGATCGGGACGGCCCGCGCCGTGGTCGCCGAGTCGACCTCCTGGCCCGCATGCAGCGCCAGGGTGTCAAACCCGTACTCGCGCTCGCGTATCTTCTGGTCGGCGGTATCTGTCATCGTTTCTCTCCCTCCGGTCGAGAGGCTTCAGCCATCGGCTATCAGGCTTCAGCTTCTGGTTATAAACGGTTCTATCGCCTCCGTTAACTGTGTCCAATCCTTCAGAAATGCGTCGTGGCCGCTTAGTGTATCTATCTCAACGTAGCGTGCATTTACCCCCGCCTGTCTTACCCTCTCTGCCGCGGCGCGCACCTCGTCAGGCGGGAAGAGCCAATCGCTAGTGATACCGACGAAGAGAACCTGCGCTTCGATGCGCGAGTACGCCTCTTCGGCGGATTCGTAGCCGCCGGCCACGTCGTAGAGGTCCATCGCGCGGGAGAGGTAAAGGTAGGAGTTGGCGTCGAAGCGCCCCGTCAGCTCGCGCCCCTGGTAGTGTAGGTAACTCTCTAACTCGAACCTCCCGCCAAACTCAGGGTAGAGGGCGGGGCGACCGGCGGGCCTCCGTCCGAACCTCTCCCACTGCCCGGCCGCGCTCTGGTAAGTCATCATCCCAGCCATCCGGGCGATGGCGAGACCCCTATCGGGTCTCCTGTCGGTGCCGTAGTAGTCTCCCTCCTGCCAGTCCGGATCGGCCATGATGGCGCGGCGCCCGATCTCGCTCATGCCTACTCCCTGCGGCCCGAGGGCTCCTGTGGCGGCTATCGGGACGGTCCTCTCCACGAAGTCCGGGTGCTCGACCGCCCACTGGAGCGCTTGCTGTCCCCCGATGGAGCCCCCGATGACGAGCGCGAGCCGCCTCACTCCGAGCTCCTCCAGCAGCCGTCTTTGCGCCCTAACCATGTCCCGGATGGTGACCACGGGGAAGCGCATCCCATAGGGGCGGTCCGTGCCGGGTTCGACGGAGGCGGGCCCCGTGCTGCCGGAGCAGCCGCCTAGGACATTCGAGCACACGACAAAGTACTTCTCGGTGTCTATGGTCCGCCCCGGCCCGACCATCGGATCCCACCAGCCGCTGCGCCTGTAATCCTCGGAAGATCCGCCGGCGGCGCGCGAGTCACCCGTGAGGGCATGGGTCAGGAGCACAGCGTTGTCGGCGGTCTCGCTCAACTCGCCCCAGGTCTCGTAGGCGAGGGTCACCTCCCGCAGCGCACCACCCAGTTCCGGCTCGAAGGAGCCTATGGGGTAGCGAGATCTTTCCGGATGGGCCGGAGCGTGGCTAGCGCCGGCCCCTGGGTCTAGTGTCATACTCGATAGTAATGCAGCCTCCTTCTATCGTCGGGTTCTACGCCTGGCTCTTCACCGGTCGCGCAACCCGCTCGTAGAAGAGGCTGCCCGCCTCTCCCCACATCTTCCAGCACGGTGATGACCGTCCTGCTGGACTTGGCACCTCGCGGCCGGTAGTGCCTGCCGCCGGTTGCCGCGGTTTCACGGGGCCAGTTCCCTCCACCGCTCTCGATGCGAGTTCGCGCTAGGGCCAGATGCTAAAACACCCGACGGCCCTCCGTCAAGGCGTAATGCCAACTCCCGCCCGACTCGGAGATCCCGCCCTACCGGCGAACCCAGGAGAAGCTTATGTAAACCCAGGCGTTCTGGTACTTTCTCAGGCCCATCCCGCGGGCGACGGCCGGCTTGAAGTCAACCCCAACGGGGTTGAGGACCTTTGCCGTACTAGTCCTTACCGGTATTGTAGGTGCAATAATAGGCGGCCTAGGCCTCGTGCTTACATCGGGGGAGGTTTTCCACACCGTGCGGCGCTTCCTCGACACCCGGTAGGACAACCAGTTGTTGTCGTAGGTGTTCTACAGCCCGATCTACTTAAAGCGTGGCCGCATCACGTCCCCGCCGCCGGCGCGCCGGGTAAGTACCTTGAGCTGGTTACCGAACTTGAGCCTGCGGTACGGTAAGGCGGCCCCGTATCTGATGCATGTAATGTACTGCGTGGCGAAGAGACCTTGCACTTGAGCGCACGGCTCCTGGACGAGGTCTTCACCGCCTCAGGAGCTCTCCGTCAAGGCGTCCTGGACCTCCTGTTATCACTGCTCGTCCACCCAGCTCCTGAGATCGCTGCGCCGGTTCTCGGGCAGGTGCGCGGCGACGTTCCTCTTCGCCTGCGCGACGGCCGCCGTAATCTCCTCGTCGTAGTCCGAGGCGGCGACCTTGCTCTTTGCCTCGTCTTCGGAAAGCTCTTTGCTCGGCTCGACTATCCGCTCGCTCTCGGCGTACTCTTTGGAGAGCAGCTCGTTCTCTTAGTGCGGGACTTGCGTCTCGCGCGGCACCCTGCTTGTCAGTAGGCCCGGGCGAAGACAGCAGTCTTGCCGGGCCTGCCCGAGACGAGGTCCTCACCCTCCTGGCGCTCGAAGGGCAGGAGGCGGATCGTGGCCTTCGTCTCATCTTTTATCTTCTGCTCGGTCTCCTCGGCGCCATCCCAGGGGGCGACGACGAAACCGCGCATCTCAGCGATGATCTCTTTAAACTCTTCGTAACTCTCGGCTTGGCGGGTGTTCTCGTGGCGGAAGCTCGCGGCCTGGCGAAGCATGTTCTCCTGGATCTCGTCCATCAGAGCCCACAGGCGCACGGACAAACCCTTGCGGTCCACGAACTCTTTCTCCCCCCCGTCGCGGCGCACCAGGACGGCCTGTCCCTTCTCGATGTCTCGCGGCCCAAGCTCCACGCGCACGGGCACGCCCCTCAGCTCGTGCTCGTTGAACTTCCACCCGGGCGAGTGCTCCTCGTCGAGGTCCACCTCCATCCGGAGCCCGGCGTCTTTGAGCTCGGTGTAAAGCGCCTCGGCCTCACGGCGTACCTCGCCCTTATTGTTGCCACGCCAGATCGGGACTACGACCGCCTGGGTCGGCGCCAGCTTCGGGGGGAGCCTCAGGCCCCGGTCGTCGCCGTGGACCAGAATCAAGGCTCCGACCGAGCGGGTGGAGAACCCCCACGAGGTCTGATACGGATAGACCCGCTCCTGATCCTCGTCGAGGAAGGTGATGTCGAAGGCTTTGGCGAAGTTCTGGCCGAGGTCGTGGCTGGTGGCGGCCTGCAGGGCACGTCCGTCGCCCATGAGCGCCTCGCAAGTGAACGTCTCGACGGCCCCGGCAAACCGCTCGGAGGGGCTCTTCATGCCGGTGAGCACCGGGATGGCGAGCGTCTCGTGGAAGCAGTCCTGGTAGACGTCGAGCATTCGCAACGTCTCCTCGCGGGCCTCCTCGGCGGTCGCATGGACGGTGTGGCCCTCCTGCCAGAGGACCTCGATGGTCCGCAGGAAGGGGCGGGTCACCTTCTCCCAGCGAACGAAGTTGGACCACTGATTTATGAGCACCGGCAAGTCGCGGTAGCTGTGGATCCAACGGCCGTAGAAGTCGCAGATGATGGTCTCTGAGGTCGGCCTAACGGCGATCCGCTCTTCAAGGTCTTCGTGTCCCGCCCGGGTCACCCACGCCACCTCGGGGTCGAAGCCCTCAACGTGCTGGGCCTCTTTCTTGAGGTAGCTCTCCGGAATGAACAGGGGAAAGTACGCGTTGACGTGGCCCGTCGCTTTGAAACGGTCGTCGAGGTCGCGCTGGATGCGCTCCCAGATTGCGTACCCGTAGGGCCGGATGGCGAACGTGCCACGTACCGGACCGTAGTCGGCGAGCTTCGCCATTCGGATAAGATCAAGATACCACTTGCTCGGGTCCTCACTCTTCTTTGTCAACTTCTCGACCGCCTCGGTCATACAGACGCTCCTCTCTCCATGCAAAATCCGGACCGAGGAGAGTATAACGTCCGAGATCCGCAGACTAATTACGGTACGCGAAGTTCTCGACGAAGACGTACCCCAACGGCTACTTCGCGGGCTCCAGCGCCTCCTTGCCGACGTAGGGGACGAGGGCCTCGGGCAGGCGTACCGAGCCGTCTTGTTGCTGGTAGATCTCCAAGAGGGCGATGAGGGCGCGGCTTATGGCGAGAGCGGTGCCGTTGAGGGTGTGGACAAGTTGGGGACGACCTCCGTCCTGCCGGTAGCGGATCTTGAGCCGGCGGGCCTGGTAGTCGGTGGTGTTGGATGTGCTGGTTACTTCGCCGAAGTCGTTACGGCCCGGCATCCAGGCTTCGAGATCGTACTTGCGATAGGCGGCGCCGCCGAGGTCGCCGGTGCAGATGTCCACGACGCGATAAGAAAGGCCGAGGCCCTGGAAGATACGCTCCTCGATCTCGACCATCTCGTCGTGGATGCTCTCGCTTTGTTCCGGGGTGGTGAAGGCGAACATCTCGACCTTCGTGAACTGGTGAACGCGGTACAGACCGCGGCTCGCGCGACCGTGGGAGCCGGCCTCGGTTCGGAAGCAATGGGAGAGGCCGGCGTAGCGCAGGGGGAGTTGCTCCTCACCGAGGATCTCGTCTGCGTGTTGTCCAGCCAGCGTGATCTCGGCGGTGGCGATCATGGAGATGTCGGAGTCCTCTACAGAGTAGATCTGGGTCTCGGGTCCGCGCGGGATGAAGCCCGTTCCGACCAGCGCCTCGTCTCGCGCCAGGTCGGGCGTAACGGTCGGCTCGTAGCCGCGCTCCATGAGGATGTCTAGCGCGTAGCGAATCAGGCCGAGCTCCAGGAGCACGGCGTCGCTGCGAAGGAAGTAGAACTTGCTCCCGGTCGTCTTCGCCCCCGCATCGAAGTCTATGATGCCTAGGAGATCACCGAGCTCCACGTGGTCTCGCGGCTCGAAAGCGAACTCGGGGATCTCGCCCCAGCGCCGGATCTCGACGTTCTCCGTGTCGTCCTTGCCGATGGGAGAGCTGGGGTGGGTCATATTGGGGATCTTTAGCTGCTCGTCTCGCAGCCGCTCCTCGACCTCGTGAAGCTCCGTCTCCCTGGCGGGGATACGCTCTTTCATTGTCCGCGACTCTTCGATGAGCCGTCCCCGCGACCCTTCGTCGCGCTCTTTCCCGATGCTCTTCGCCATTTGGTTCTGGCGCTGTTTTAGGTCGTTCAACTCTTGTATAAGCTCAGAGCGACGGTCGGCGAGCTCCACGACGAGGCCCACGTCGGCGGCGACACCGCGGTTCTTGCAGTTTTCCTCCACGGCTCTCGCGTTCTCACGGATAAATTTGAGATCGAGCACTAGGCCTCCCTTTATTCGGCAGGTATTAAGCCCAGGCTACAGATTTCAGGTGCAGGCCCTTGCCGATGCCTAGGATATATTATCCCGAAAACTCCTTCAGCGCCCGCTCCTCTGCTCTTATTCGCACGTAGAGGAATGCGGCGTTCAGGATCGAGAAGACCAGCGCCGTCACCCATGCGCCGAAGATCAGCGGAAAAGTCAGAACTTCTACGGTCACGACTACGTAATTGGGGTGCGGAAAGTAGCGGTACGGACCGCTCCAGACGAGCTTCCGTTCGGGCACGACGAGTATCCGTACGTTCCAGTTCTCCCCCAGCGAGAGTATCGCCCAGTAGCGCAATGGTTGGACGAGCAGAAACGCCGCGAGCGGCACAGGGTACCACACTGGATTCTCCGGCCCACGCAGTAACCCCTCTACGAGCGTTGAGACCAGCCAGAGCGCGTGGAGGGCGACCATGGCCGGATAGTGCCCCGCGCCGCGCTCGACCGCGCCGAGCGAGCGAAGGCGACGCTCGTTGCGTTGCGAGTATCGAAGCTCCAGCAGGCGTTGGACCGCTACCATCATCACGCCCGCTACGAGCAACATGATGTTTAGCGAACCCTCCCGCCGGCCGTCAGGAGCCGACGGCTGAAGCCTGAAACCTTAGATGCTGACGGCTTGCCGGTCAGCATCTAAACAACACGTGCTCCGCGGAGAAGCCCGGGCCCATCGCCGAGAGCACACCGAGGTCCCCGGGTGCGAAGTCGCCGCCCTCGAGGAAGCGCTCCAGAATAAAGAGCACCGTCACGCTAGACATGTTGCCGCACTCGCGTAGCACGTCCCGGCTCAGCGTGAGGCCGCCCGGTTCGAGCCCCAAGACCTCCTCAAACGCGTCGAGCACCTTCGCCCCCCCGGGATGTAGGACGAAGTGCTGTATGTCCTCAAAGTTCACGCCCAGAGAATCGCACGCCTGCTCCAGGTTGGGGCGGAACCTCTCCCGCACGATCACGGGCACGCTCTTGGAGAGTTGTACCTTCAGGCCGGTCTCGACGAGGTCCCAGCCCATGATGCCCTCGGTGTCGGGCCAGGTGGTGCTGTAGCTCCCGAGTACCTGTGGACCGATGGCGCGGGTACCGCCCAGCAGCACGGCGGTTGCACCGTCGGCGAAGAGGCTGGTCGAGACCAGGTTGCTCTTGGAGCGGTCGCCGCGCTGGAAGGTGAGGCCCGAGAGCTCGACCCCGACGAGGAGAACGGTCTGGTCCGGGTACAGCCGGGCATACTCGGAGGCGCGGGCGAGACCCGCGGCGCCGGCGGAGCAACCTAGGCCCCAGATCGGGACGCGCCGCGTGTGCTCCGAGAGGCCAAGGCGAAAGATCAGCTTCGAGTCCAGCGAGGGCGTCGAGATCCCGGTAGTCGAGACGAAGAAGATAGCGCCGATTTCGGTCGGCTCCACCCCCGACTTGTCCAACGCCCTGCGGGCGGCCTTCTCGGAGAGTTCGAGGGCGTGCTCGACGTAGAGGGCGTTCTTCTCGGGGAAAGTGTGGTCCTGCTCGAACCACTCGACCGGCACGCAGAAGTGGCGGTTGTCCACGTGCACATTGTCGAAGATGGGGAGCAGCCGCTCGAAGTCGCCGTCCCTCCTCGAGAACATGCCGCGGGCGAACCTCTTCGCCTCCTCCTGGCCGATGCGGTGGGGGGGCAGGGCCGTCGCCATCGAGAGTATCTTCGGGTTCTTCTCGCTCACCGCTCTACCGGCCGGCTGTCCGTCGCGAAACCCGGGTCGGATGCGGGCTCGAGGTCGGGCTCGGGCGTCTCGCAAGTGTCACGAAAGACGTACTGTGAGACGCGCTTGCGCTGGCGGCTGGACCAGTCGATGGTGGGCCTGTGCTGCTCCTTGGGGACGTACCCCAGCCGGTAGACGGCCATCAGCTCCAGCGAGTCGGGCACCTTGAACAGCCTCTTGAGCCTTTCCCAGTTCTCCGGTATCTCCATCGGCGTCGAGACGAACTGGATGCCCATACCGAGCTCCGTGGTCGTAAGCCAGATGTTCTCGACCGCGGCCCCCATCCCGAAGACGGAGTAGAAGCCGGAGAGCTGGTCGGGCCGGTACTCGGTCTTGTCCAGGAGCACCGCCAGGAGAAGCGGGGAGCCGGCTACGAGCTTGCGGTTGTCTTCCCCGAGGGTTTTCGGAACACCGAAGCGGTTCATCACGGCCTGGCCGGTGTTGGAGAACACCTGGCGCGAGAAGGGCTTGAGGACACTCGGCATCTGGTCGAAAAAGATGCCGTCGCGGCGCTCCTCCATCTCGGCCTCCGAGAAGCGGAAGTAGGGTCGGTAGCGCTTCCAGAACGTACCCTCTTCGAGCAGGCGCGTCATGCTCTCGCCGCTTATCCTGGCAACGTCCTCGATGGTCTCGCGGTTGTCTACCAGCACGAAGCGCCAGGGCTGGCTGTTGAAGTGCGAGGGGGCCATCGCGGCGACCTCGACCAGGAGGCGCTGGTGCTCCTCGCTCACAGGGTCGGGCAAGAAGGGTCCGTTCGTCGTCCTGCGTCTCCTCAGGACCTCCAGGAAATCCAAGTCAGCCTCCTAAAGCGTCCACACGAAACCGGTGGCGTAGAAGATCAGGGCCGTACCGGCGAGCGCCGCGTGGCCGTACGTGCCGGCCCGCACCCGCGGCAGTACCGCGAACAGCCCAAGGACCGGCAACAGCGCCCAGCGATACGCCGCACCCTGCAAAAAACCAACGCCGACGGCGAAGGCGGCCGAGGCGAAGACGGCGAAGAACAGGGCGTGGTGCAGCCAGCGAAAGGGTTTCGTATCCACCACCCCGAACTGCACCAGGACGCCGAGTGCGAAGTTCGCAAGAAAAAGGACCGTCGCGGCGTAGAAGATCAATGATTGCCTCTCTGGCTCATTCAGAAGGGTTATAGCACAGGCGCCGCACCGCAAATGTACGCCCATTCGCGACCGCGGAGCGCTCGCGGAGTCGGATCTGGGCGGCGATGCTAAGATTCGTAGTTCGATGGACCTTGGTGTCAAGAGATGCTCTTGCTAGGGGGCGAGATGGAGAACGGACGCCCGGAGGCTTTTATAACGGGGATCGGTGTGGTCAGTCCCGTGGGGGTTGGGCGCAAAGAGTTCTGGAATTCACTCCTGGCGAACGAGAGCGGGGCCGGTCCCATAACGCTCTTTGACGCGAGCGGTTTCGAGGTCAGAATCGCGGCCGAGTGCGCAAGCTTTGACCCGGTGAGCTTCATGGACCGCAAGCTGGCTGCGCGCACGGACCGCTTCGCCCAGATGGGTCTGGCCTCGGCCAAGCTCGCCCTCGAGGACGCGGACGCGTGGGACACGCTCAACGAGAGGCCCGAGCGGGTCGGTCTTATCCTCGGCAGCGGCATTGGGGGCGTCACGAGCATGGAGACGACCCAAGCGACGATAGATAGTAAAGGCCCGGCCCGGGTCAACCCGTTTTCGGTCACCAAGATTATGCCAAACTCCGCCGCAGCCCACGTCGGCATCCAGCTCGGCATGCAAGGGCCCTCCATCACCGGCGCCCTCGCCTGCACCTGCGGCACGGACATGGTGGGCCTGGGCTTTGACCTCATCCGACGCGGCGACGCCGAGGTGGTGATCTGCGGCGCCTCCGAGGCGAGCATCACCCCGGTCATCGTCGCCGGCTTTATCGCGATGCGCGCCATGAGCCGACGCAACGACAACCCCGAAGGAGCCTGCCGACCTTACGACGAGGACCACAACGGCTTCCTCATCGGCGAAGGGTGCGCGGTGATAATCTTGGAGAGCGCCGAGTCCATGGAGCGCCGCGAGGCCGAACCCTACGCGAAACTCACCGGCATCGGGCGCACCACCGACGCGTATAACCTCACCGACCCCGACCCGAAGGGGCGCGGCATCATGCGGGCCATGCAGCTCGCGGTCGAGGGCTCCGGGCTCGCGGGAGAGCAGATCGGCTACATAAACCCCCACGGCACGGGCACCGTCGCCGGCGACGGCCCGGAGTCGCAGGCGATGGCCGGGATCAACCCGGAAGCCAGGGTCTCCGCCACGAAGTCCACCCTGGGCCACTCTTTGGGTGCGAGCGGCGCCATAGAGACAGCCGTCTGCGCCCTGGCCATAAAGGAGAGGACCATCCCCCCGATGAGGAACCTCACCAAGGTCGCCGACGGTTGCGCCGACCTCGACTACGTCGTGAACGAGCCGCGCGAGGCGCCGGACCTCGAGGCCGCCCTCTGCGCTAACCTTGGGGTTGGGGGCCACAACGCGGCCGTCGTCCTGGAGAGGGCCTGAGGAGCTAGATGTCACCCTCGGATAACCTTTATGAGGGCCCGAGGGCATACCGGCACCGGTCGACGACCGGGCGTGCGACCACCCGCCGGGGATGCCGCTACCTTTCACCTTTCGTCTCCCAGCGGTCCACCTCGGGCGAGCTCATGGACCTCTCGACGCTAGCAGGGACCACTACTGTGCTTTACTGCTACCCACTTACCGGGAGGCCGTATCGGGGTCTCCCCGAAGGGTGGGACGAGACCCCGGGCACCCACGGGTGCAGTACTCAGTCGTGTGCCTTCAGGGACTACCACCAGGCGGAGCTGCAGGCGCCGGGGGTGCGGGTCTTCGGGCTCAGCACCCAGGACACTGGCTATCAGCGGGAGGCCGCCGGGCGGCTGCAGCTTCCGTTCGCGCCGTTGAACGACCAGAAGTTGGAATGCGCCGGGGCTGTGAACCTGCCGACCTTCGAGGCTGAGGGCAGGATCTTCATAAGATGCCTGACCCCTGTTGATCGAGGATGGCAGCATGGAGGGAGACTTCTACCCCGTCTACCCGCCCGGCAAGAACGCCGGGGAGATACTCGAATGGCTCTCCGAACGCATCGCGAGTTAGAGAGGACGTAGAGATGAATCACGCAGAGCCAGACACCTTGCAGAGGAGACTCAAGGAGCTTGAAGACATCATCTCCCCCCGCGGCAGTGCGCTCGTGGCGTTCTCCGGCGGCGTAGACTCGTCGCTGGCGCTCGCGGTGGCCGCCCGGGCGTTACCCAAGGACAGGGTGCTCGCCGTTACCTCCAACAACGAGACCTACCTGCCCTCGGAGCTCGACCTGGCGCGGGGATTCGTCGAGTCGCTCGGGGTGGAGCACCTCGTCGTGAACACGCGGGAGTTGGATAATCCGAACTACGCCAGCAACCCCACCAACCGGTGCTACTTCTGCAAGAGCACGCTCTACTCGGACCTCGCGAGGCTGGCCGAGGAGCGGGGCTACGCGTGTGTGGTGGACGGGGCCAACAAGGACGACGAGGGCGACTACCGGCCCGGCAGGAAGGCGGCGAAGGAGCTCGGGGTCGTCTCCGTGCTCTCCGAGGCCGGGGTGACCAAGGCCGAGGTGCGGGAGCTGGCGAAGCACCTCGATCTGCCGACGTGGGACAAGCCGGCGCTCGCGTGTCTCTCCAGCCGGTTCCCTTACGGGCAACAGATCACGCCGGAGAAGCTTCTCCAGGTCACCCGGGCCGAGGAGTTTCTGCGCAGGGAGGGTTTCCGACAGGTCCGGCTTAGGCATCACGGGGAGATAGCCCGCCTGGAGGTCGGGCCTGAGGAGTTAGAGCGGGCCTTCGCGATGCGCGAGGAGATCTCCGCCGAGCTCCTGGACGCGGGCTTCCTCTACGTCACCCTCGACCTCTCCGGTTACCGCCCCGGTAGCCTCAACGCAGCCCTAAGACAGCCAGGCAAGAAGGCGAAGAAGACCCTACCCATCCTCTCGTCGTAGCGGTGGGACCCGAGGTCGGCCCGCTCCTCGTGGTCACCCTCCTCGCCATGCTCGTCGGGCTCGTGGGGAGCGTTCTCCCCGGCCTGCCGGGCGTCACGCTCATCTTCCTGTCGGCCCTCATCTACGCGTTCCTGACGGGCTTGGACGTCGTCGGTGTCCCCGTTCTGCTGATCCTGTTTGTCTTCGCCACGGTCGCCTTCGTGGCTGACCTCTTCGCCACCTCCTACGGCGCCCGGCGCTTCGGGGCGAGCAACTGGGGTACCGTGGGCGGGGCCGTCGGCGGCCTCGTCGGCGCCCTGATAGGGCTGCTCTTCGTGGGCATAGGCTCCCTCTTCGGCCTCATCCTCGGCACCATCGGCGGCGTATTTCTCGGCGAGTACCTAAGACGCCGCAGGCAGAGCCCCGGTCAACGGAGCCCCATCGGAGGCGACTGGCGCCGCACGTCGAGGGCTGCTGGCGGCGTCTTCGTCGGGTTCGTCGCCTCCGCCATCGCGCAGGGACTACTCGGTCTGCTCAGCGTCGTGATTTTCGCCCTGGCGCTGGTTTATTAGAGCGGTAGGGTATCAGGCGCCGGCGATACGCTTCTCGCCACCCGGGGCGGTGCCGTTAGCGGAGTTGCTACCGCTTTGATCCGAGGGTGTAGCTACCCAAGAGGGGCCTTCTACCCTTAAGTTAACAAACTGCTGATGCTGATACTTGTAGCCTACTCTTCCTCGCGTTGCTGCTCGCGGAGGAAGCCTTCGAGTTCCTGGGCGAGGTCGTCGCCTGTGGGCAGGTCGCGCGCCCCTTGGTTGGCCTGGGAGTCGAAACGCTCCTCCAGCATCTGGACGTAGGAGGAGAGGTCGGAATCCTGTGAGACCGCGATAGAGACCTGTTCCTGATAAGTCTTGGCGGTGTGTTCGAGATCCGAGGTGTCCACGCTCGTCCCGAGCAGGCCCGAGAGTTTGTCCAGCAGCGCAAGGGCGGCGGGGGCGGAGGGGACAGCAGGCAGGTAATGCGGCACCGAGGCCCAGAAGCTCACCGAGGGCAGGCCGCCTTCGGCGCAGATGCGGTGCAGGACCCCAGTGATGCCCGTAGGGCCCTCGTAGCGCGAGGCCGAGAGCCCGAGGGATTCGACCAGGGCCGAAACCTGGGAGTTGGCGGCCACCGATACCGGACGCGAGTGGGGTACGTCGGCGAGCAGGGCCCCCATCGTTACCACCATCTCCACGTTCAGTTCCTTCGCCAGCTCGACTACGGCCGCCGAGAAAGAGCGCCACCGGAAGTTCGGCTCGGGTCCCGTCAGCAGGATACCCCCGCGACTGCCGGCGGCCTCCAGGTTGGGCTCGGTCGCCCATAGGAGGTTCTCGGGCCACTCGATCTTGCGGGTCACGCCGTCGACGAGCTTGATCTGAGGCCGCGTAGTTTGGAAGTCGAAAAATTCCTCGCCGTCGAAGGCCCCGAAACGCCTTGCCTGCCAGGAGTTCAGCAGGGCGTCGACCGCGACACTCGCCGCGTCGGCCGCGTCGTTCCACCCCGTGAACCCGGCGACCAGGATCGGCCGCTCTAGCTCCGGTCGCCACTCCAAGTTTACGTACTTGTTGTCCATGGAGCTAGCTTATCACGCCCTCGGGCGCCACGAACCGGCAGGCCCGGGTCCGCGACGGCCGGGACGGGGCGTGCGCGGTCGCTCCCCCGAATGCCCATTACGGAGCCGGGTAGCTCACCCGGGTTATCGCCCCCGAAGCAGTCGTCGTGCCACCGGTGCGCCTGCTCAGGTAGAAGAGGTACCCGTCTTCGGAGACGTCGAGGTCCACCGAAAACTTTACCCCCGTCGCGAGCTCGCTAGCCGAGTCGTCCGCAATGTCGTACCCTCTGATCCAGCCATTACAGACGTCCGCGAAGAAGTAACACTCAGGGTAGCCGCTCGGGAGCTGTCCCTGCTGCGGGGTGTAGAACGCGCCGGCGGTGATCGCGCATCCGTGGCCTCTGAATGGCCCTCGTGGTTGGAGTAGGAGATTGGGGCGTCCTGCTAGAAGTTCGGCGGCTGGGCCCCGGCCGAAGCGATTGGGTCCCTCGCAGTACGGCCAGCCGGAGTTGGCACCAGCTTCGCCGCGGTTGTTCTTCTCCCAGGCATTCTCTCCCTCTTCATTTATGAAGATCCTGCCCGAGTCGGGATAGACGGCGAAGGTGAAAAGGTTGCGGAACTCTCGCGCCCAGACAGCCTTGTTTCTACCCGTGATTCGGGCATAGAAAGGATTGTCTTTGGGGTGATCCTATGCTTGTTTATGCGTATTATTCTGCCGAGAAGGGTGTTCAAGGTCTGCGAGTTCCGCTTGGGGTCCCCTGCGGGAAACGTTGTCCCCAAGGGCGGCGTAGAGCATGCCGGCCTCCCCGTAGTGTAAGGCCCCGCCGTTGTGGTTGGTAGTCGTGGCGTCGAGAGGGTCGAAGTTGAGGAGGACCTTTGTGCTGCCCATCTTCAGCTGGTTAGAGTTCTGAGGATCGGCCGTAAAGCTTACGATGCGGTTGTAGGGCGCCCTCGACGGCATGGCCGGCATCGTGTAGTACACGTAGAGGTACCGGTTCGCGGCGAAACGCGGGTCGAACGCGATCCCTAGCAGGCCACGCTCGCCGGTCAAGTCGCTCCCTCACCCTTAGGAAGGGCTCGGGGAGAAGCCCGTAGTCCCCTGGGGGTTCTCCTCGACCACCCTCAGCGCGCCGTTCTGCTCGGTCACGAAGATCCTACCCTCGGGCGCGAACGCCATGTGCGTAGGTCCTTGGAGACTGGTCGCGACCTGCGCCTGCGTGAACCCCGGCAGCAGTGTGACCGTGTCCGCTGCGGGTCCGACGACCAGTAGTAGTGCGCCGAGGGCCACTGCCAAGACGACGCCGATAACCAGAAGCAAAACGCGTGCCTCATGGTTACCAAACCCGTACTCTGATCCTACGGTACCGACCCGTCCGCTGATCGTATTCACTTCTCTCCTGCAGATAGATTGTGGTGCTTCTCGTTGGCTCATGCGCCAGGGGTAACGACACGGCCCAACGTGCTCTAACAAAAAAACCCCGCCGACGCCAAGGGTGTACTCAGACGAAACTCCGGTCGAGCTTCAGGGCGCGCTCGAGGCGCCAGAGATATTCAGACTCGGGGATCTGCTTCGCCCCGAGCCGAGCCAGGTGGTCGTTCTGTATCTGGCAGTCGAGGAGTTCGAAACCGCGCTCCTGCAACCGCTCGACGAGGTAGAAGAAGCAGACCTTCGAGGCGTCCGGCATGCGCGCGAACATCGACTCGCCCATGAACGCGCCACCCATGGAGACGCCGTAGAGTCCGCCTGCCAACTCGCCCCCGTGGTAAGCTTCGACGCTGTGGGCCTTGCCCACCTGGTGCAGCCGCACGTAGGCCCGGACGATCTCAGCGTTGATCCAGGTCTCCTCCCTGTCGGCACAGGCCCGCACCACGCCTTCGAAGTCCTCGTCCACGCGCACCTCGTAGATTCCCTTTCGGATCACCCGCCCGAGCGACCTG
The DNA here is from genome assembly GCA_035641035.1 of Rubrobacter sp. Classification (GTDB taxonomy): domain Bacteria; phylum Actinomycetota; class Rubrobacteria; order Rubrobacterales; family Rubrobacteraceae; genus Rubrobacter_D. The sequence goes on from DASQVA010000262.1 coordinate 32,909, forward strand.
GAGACGTGCAGGTCCTCGAACTCCAGCACGCTGCGGGGATCGGAGCGGTAGAACTCGATGCGCCCGTAACGGTCGGCCATCGGGAAAGCGCCCGCCCGGTAGCAGGCTTCGAGAACCTCCGGTGTCAGCTCCATCTACCTATGGTATAGCCGCCGAACGTCAACTTTCAGCTCCCAGAATATCCCCTGCCGCGAAAAGGAGGGCAGCACCCTGGAATTCACGAACCGTGAGCATCGTAAACGCATCACTCCGAACTCGGCCCGCGCGTCCTGACCTACCCCGCGGGCCCCGAGGAGGTGTTGGCGGGGTTCCGGCGGGCGGTGGAGCGGCTCCCTCGCTGGAGCGTGCCTGTAGGCGTCGGCAAACGACCGCCCGAGGTACTCGAAAGGAAGGCAGCGCGACGGTCGGCTGTAGGTTACTCCCGGCGCACGAGCTTGCTCAGCGATAGAATACGGATCTTGGGCTAACGTTCGGCAGCCCGACCGGAGTAGCCCGACGGCCGGCGTGATCATGGGCCAAGACGAACAGGGACGCCACCGTCGAGACACAGAGCGGGTAGGAGGCGGAGAGTTGAGCAAGAACGCGCAGAAGCGGATCATCGTGGTGCTGTCCACGGCTTTGGCGGCGTGGACAGCGACGAGGATTGCCGGTTCGTTCCTGAACGAACCAGAGGAGCGCGGCGTACAGGACGACGTGAAGGAAGCCTTGTTGCAGGGCACGTTCTCGGTCGTCTTCACCCTCGTGGCCTCCTGGATAATCCGCAACGTCCTCAGCAAGCGCTGGGAGGCTTGATCCAAGAGCCATCGTCGAAGGCCCGCCGAGCTCCAGGCGCCTCAGAGTGTCTAACCGACTAACTGTCGCAGCCTGGCCCCGATGATGGACCAGGGGGCTATCAGGGGCTTGTCGGTTATGGTGACGAGGACCGTTCTTCCTACCATACGGTACTCGCCTTTGATGAGGTCGTGAGAGAAACGCCCGGACTGTCCGTCGCCCACGAGGGTCGCGCCGTTTTCCCTCACCACCTTTCTGACCCTGGCCAGCAACGACGACGAGTCCAGCGTCGTCTCCATGCTGAAGGTTCTCGTCAAGGTCCCCTTCCCGCCCTCCTACCGCCCGAAGGATGGCCCTGATGGTTTGTCCCCATACTCGTTAGCAAACTGTACCTCACGACTCCACGAAGTCGACAATCCTAGAGCGACTCTACACGCCGAGCAACGAGAATATACCCCTAAGGAGTAGCCGCATCGTGGACCGAACAGGCCACTCCCGGTCTCTTCGTCGAAGCCTGTAGAAGTTCACCCCTGCATACCCTGCATAAGCCCAGACACTGGATTGCACCCCGGCCGCTGTGCTACATTCATATCAAAATATCGATAGATATTGTAATGTTAGCATGACCGACGAACGCTGCGACCTCATCTGCATCGACGCGCCCAGGGCAGAGTCGATCCGCGAATCGCTGATCGTGGAGGAGAGCGCCGGAAAGCGGCGAACCGAGCGCGGGCTCTCTCGGACCCTACCCAGCTCATGCTGACCACCGCCTTGCGCGCAGGCGAGGAGTCGTGCGTATGCGACCTCTCCTGGATCGCAGGCCGCTCTCAGAACCACGTCCCCCACCACCCGCGGGCGCTCAGGGACTGCGGACTCGTCCGCTTCCGCTCCAGACGCGACGACAAGCTCGTCATGTACTCCCTGGCTCCGGCGGGGTGCTCACTACTGGGCGCCGTACTGAACGGTCCGGTAAGAAAGCCGGTGCGAAGGAGAAGAGGCTCCTCCCCGTTTTCGGGTAGGCACCCCTGGAAGTTTCGGCGCCGCCCGAGGAGGCCGACACCTGTTCGGACGCTTGCTGCTCGGACGACGCCTCAGAAGACATCGGTGTAACTCCGGAGAAGCGGGAGGCGAACCCAGAGGTCCCTGACGGCGCCCTGGAGAGGACCGTCGTTCGGGTCGAGAGGATGGACTGCGAGAACTGCGCCGCGACCGTGGAGAGGCGGGCCGTGGTGAACTTCGTCGCGGCAGGCTCGACGCCGAGCACGATCCCGACCTCGCCCTCCCGGAGATCGAACGGGCCGTCGAGGACACCGGCTACCGGTGGTCGGGGGGCGAGAAATCGAGAGGCCCGTTCAATCGCCAGTGACGGGCGAGAGAACCCGGTCGGAAAGAGGCGCAGGGGCACCAGGTCTACTCAGGCAGCCTCAACGGCTCCGGAAGCGTGCTGGTGCGCGAGTTTAGACCCAGCGGCGTACCCGCGCCTTATAATCTACGTACTCTTCCCCGAAGCGACGCTCCAGGTAGCGCTCCTCTTTCTCGATGATCCTGCGCTGCACCATCACCAACGCCGCTGGCAGGAACAAGATCGCCCAGAACGAGTTCTTGAGGGTGCCTATGCCCGCGTAGATCATGGCGAAGGAGAGGTAGCCGGGGTTGCGACTGTAGCAGAAGGGGCCGCTCGTGATCAACCTGGAGACCGGTTTGTCTATACGAAAGGTCGTCTCGGCGCGGCGCATCGTGAGCCCGAACCACCACGCGAGCAGTATCCCACCCCCGAAGACAGGCCACCCGAGAGCCCGGGACAGCCCGCGAGGCAGGAAGGGGACCCGTAGCACCCTTCCCAGCAGAAGGCCGAGCAAGAGCGGCCCGAGGTACATCAGGGGCGGGGGCACAATGATCCCGCGCCTACGGTTCCGGTTGTCGTCGGCCATACATCCTCCTCGCGGTGTCGGCCCCAGGCCCCTCCATCCCACCGTGCCTCGCTACGCGAGGAGCCGCGGCCCGGCCAAGTGGCCCGAGATCCCCGGTGAATGAGATCGCTTTTCGGGTTTGGCGCGCAAAAGAGTAAGGGTCCGATGCTCGGGTCACCGGCATCTCGGTCAGGCCCGCCTTACCTCCGTCCACGTCTCTTGGTGCGGAGCAAGAACCAGGTCAGGATGCTCGGGCCGATCACGGAAGCCCCGACGGCGGCCGCGCGTCGCGCCCTGAGGACGGCGCGGTGCCTGGCCTCCTCGTTGAACCCGCCGTCCGTGGCGGCCCACTCGGGCAGAGGCTCGAAGAGGTTACCTGGGGTGGGCTCCTCTGGCTCCTCACGCAAGAAACCCTGCTCGATCGTCCGCCCCACCGCACGCTCCACGAGCCCGGGGAAGAGGGCGTGCGTAAGTCTCAGCGTCCTGACGGAGTTGCCAACGACCACCTCCGGGCGCGGGCTTTCGGTGCACCGCACCACGACGCGCGCGATTCGCTCCGGGCTAGCCAGAAAGCTATCGGGTCCGGCCGCCCGACCGGAGTAGTTCGCGGCGAGGCGGTAGGCAGGGGTGTCCACCCCGCCCGGCATGATGGTGCAGACGTGGACGCCGGTGCCGCGAAGCTCGCCCCTGAGAGCCTGGGCGAGGCCACGCTGTGCGAACTTCGTGGCCGTGTAAGCGCCCGCGTACGGCACGCCCACGAGCCCGAAGCCCGAGGACATGTTGATGAGGACGCCGGATCCCTGCTGCCGGAAGTGCGGCAGCGCGGCCTGTGCCCCGTGGATGTAGCCGAGCAGGTTCGTCTCGACTATACGCCGGTTCGCCTCCGGCGGAACCTCCTCGAGGCGTCCCACCGCCGCCAGCACCGCGCTGTTGACCCACACGTCGATCCTGCCGAAGTGCTCGACGGCCCGCCGCACCAGGCCCTCGACGCTCCCCCACTCTGCGACATCCGTCGGCACCGCGAGCGCCCTCCCGCCCCGGACCTCGCATTCGGCGGCAGCCTCCAGCAGTGCCTCCTCCGAGCGGGCGGCGAGGACCACCGAAGCCCCCCGCTCGGCGAAGAGCCTCGCCGTCGCGCGGCCGATGCCACGCGATGCACCGGTGATCACCACGACCGCTCCCTCTATGCTACGCCGCATCTGGGAACCTCGATCCACCGATGCGTTCGGGCCTAACGCTGTATGAGGCTAGCCGGCCCGACCGTTCCGGAGAGCGCAATCCGGCAAGAGGCGCGCCACGGGCGGCTTGGCACACAGGTAACTGATGCTCAGGGGTTGCCCACATCCGAGGGACACGCGAAGGCGTCCTCCGGCGGGGAATCCAACGCTCGGATCTGCTCGTGTTGCGCCACGCCACTCCGGTTCTCCCTCGACGATGGTACGGGCCATCCTTACCCAAGGTGCAGCGCGCCAACACCCGCGGACGCGCGGTGATCTCTTTGTTTTCCTACCCCGGTAGACCGCGACCGACGAACAGAAGGGCGGAGGCGCTGAGGAGGTATTTGGTCCGTTCGCAGGTTTACGCGGATGCCAGGGCGGATAAGAACGTAATGATGCCTCTCGGAAAGCGGGCGGTCAGTGATATACGTTTTAGCGGAGGGACAGTTGATGAACAGAACTTCGAGATTCGGCAGAGTAGCCCACAACCTCGGCATTTCGGCCTGGTTCGGTGGGACGCTATTCGGACAGGTTTCCCTCAATCCGACGGTGAGCAGCATCAGCGACAGGAGCGAGCGCGGACGGGTCTTGAACGAGTCCTGGGCGCGCTTCCAGGCGGTGAACCTGCCGGCGGTGCTCTCGACGCTGCTCGGCTGGAGGCTAGGGGGCGCGAGGGAGGATGCGGATCTGAGGGCGCCGGGGCTGACGCGCGCCAAGGACCTGCTGCTGGGCGGCGCGGCCTTCAACACGGTCGCCTCAGCCGTGCTCGGGGCGACGGTGGCGAGCCGGGGCCCGAAGGGTTTCACTCCAGTCCGCTCCGGCACCAGGCCCGCGCCAGAGACACCGCCCGGGGCGGCGCGCGCCCTGCGGCTGCTACGGTTCTTCAGCAACGGTTCGCTGGCACTGTTGGCCGCCACGGTTGTAGTCTCGGGGTTAATCGAGGCAGCCCACCCCAAGCCTCGGGGGCTTCTGTCGCGTCTCCTGGACTGATCTTTGGTGCGCGGGGTAGGCATCTCCCCCGCGTACTGTCTCTGACCTGCAAGGCGATCGAGAGCCCTACGGGGTGCGCCGGTAGTACGGAGAGCGGTTAGTTATTGAAGGGACCGCCCCGCATGGTCAGTCTTCTTCCTCGATCTCGACCGGCTACTGATGTCGGCCGCCTTGCCGACCATGGCGATTGCCGGACAGTAACGGGACTGCGAAAGCTCTATGGCCCTCTCGACCGCCTCGGGATCGACCCCTCTACCTCTGACCTTGTAGACCACCTCGATTGCGTCGTAGACTTTCGGGTGCTCGTCCACCCGGCTGCCCCGCGCCTCCACCTAGAAGCCACTCACCCACTGGCGTTTCTTGCGCAGGATGGAGATCACGTCCATCGCTGTGCACCCTGCCACCCCGAGCAGCAGGAAACGCAGGGGCTGGGGGCCGGCATCCGTACCGCCGAAGCTTTCAGAGGTGTCGGTATCGACGTGGAAACCCGTCGATATCCCCGGCGAAGTGCATCCCGGCTGCCAGGGTGACGAAGGTGTTCTCCACCTCCTGGGTTTTGTTGTTGGTTTCCATGCCGAGCCTCCTCGCGCGGTTGGTTCAAGGCGGCATGTTCGCAAGCCTCATTGCCCGATACGGCGGTCAAGGTCCGGGCCCTCGCAGTCGGAGGCTCCATCGTGCATCGGGAGTATAGTCAGCAACCAGAGTCGACGCCCGCTGTGTACAATCGGCGAGCGTTGGGAGAGAAGAGGCACGGATCGGTCCCTATACTGCTCGGTGCGGCGTTGGCCTACGCGAGGCGCGGCGTGCCCGTATTCCCCTGCGAGCCGGGTGGCAAGAGGCCGCTCACCCACAACGGCTTCTGGGACTCCACCACGGAGACGCGTCGGATAAGGGCCTGGTGGAGCCGCTGGCCTGCCGCCAACGTCGGCGTTCCCACCGGCGGGCGCAGTGGCCTTGTGGTCTTGGACATAGACCCGAGGGGCGGCGGCTTCGAGAGCCTAGCCCTGCTCGAGCGCAAGAACGGTCCGCTCCCCGAGGCGGCGAGGTCGCGCACCGGCGGCGGAGGGGTACACGTTTTCTTCAGATACCCGCCGATGGAGACGGTTCGCAACAGCGCCGGGGCGCTGGGGGCAGGGCTCGACGTGCGCGGCGAGGGAGGCTACGTCGTAGTGCCGCCGAGCAGAACGCGAAGCGCCTACGAGTGGATCGACAGGTCGCCTCCCGCTGAGTCACCATGGCTCCTCTTGCGGCTGAGGGAGCATGCAGGCGAGGAGACTTTGTTTTGACACGGCACGTGTTCGGACGGCGAGCGCGGTAGGCTCGACCAAGTAAGAAGCGAGGCGCCATCCACTCCGCGAGCACTCGAGGTGCGAGAGGCCTCCGACTCAGGTAAAAACTTCGGTTCTGCCTCCGGTGGAGCCGCGTTCCACGAACTGTGCTATCGCCCGGGCTATCTTTTCGCCGCCCTGCGCCGACGGTTCGATCGGGTTGGCGTAATCCCCTTCGTCGGTGCAGATTAGCCGCAGATCGAGCAGGGGGAGACCGTGGGCGAACGCCGCGCGAACGATGCAGTCGTTGAACACCGTTAGACCCACTACCGCCACCTTTTGCAAGAACGCCTCCGGGAAGCGCGGATAGTACACGGTACAGATCGCCGTGGGTAGTCCGCGCGCGCGTACTTCCGCCAACATGGCGAGGTAGCCGCGCTCGAACCTTTCGCCGATGTCGGAGAGACCCGAGAGTACTTCGGCAGTGGAGCGGGCCGACGCGGCGAGGAAGTCGCTGTTGCCCATCGCGTCGTTGCCGCCGACGCTGAGGATCAGGTGCGTCGCATCCTCGGGCACAGCCCGCAGCTGTTGGCGAACATCCCTTATCGTACTCCCATCGACTGCCGCCAGCGTCGCTTTGGACCCGGGTAGCAACCGTTGGCGCACCTGCCGGACGACGTCGGGTGCCCCCGCCACGTAAGCGGCGTTGTCGAAGATGGAATCGCCCAGAAGCACCACGTGGCTCACGGACACAGCGTTCCCAAAAAGAACGTGGTCCAACCCTCGGAGGCGTAGCACCATGGCGGAGAGCCGGCCTACGGGCTCGCTAGGAAGTTCGGTGAACCCGTCCGCATACCGGGTGCCCATGCCCGGGTCTCGGGAATGTTAACCTCTGGTCGCGCCTGGAGGACAGCATCGAGCTCCGCGGGCTCCCCGCACGCGAACAAGAGGGCACGAAGGACCAACGTCGAGCCCAGCGGTCCGTGCGGTGGTCGGGCCGGATGGCGAGGCAGAAATGGAGTTAGCGGCGGCCAGAAAGCGACGCCTGCATATCTTTTGCCACATCAAGGGGGCTCGTAGCCAGGAAACGATCGTCCACGCTCGGCACGCGCCAACCAGGACGGGGTAGACTAGAGGCGAGGGTGCGCTGGGCCGCCCGGCCCGAGGATGGATCAACGCGCGAGCACACGCGCCGTAGTGGGGGTGGGAACCTATAAGGAGGCAAGGGGAGCACATGAAGAGGCAGGTCTTTCCGGGAGCCACGACGAGCGAGCGTGCCGCAGCCGGGCGCGTCGTGCTGATCTG
>DASQVA010000263.1:0-2560 GCA_035641035.1 Rubrobacter sp.
TCAGCCCCGTCCCCGACGGCACGGAGCGCGCGTAGCCGATCCCCCGGCTCCCGGCCATCCCGAGGGCGAGCGAGGCTATGGGCAGGGCCAGCAGGGCGTAGGCGAGCTGGTGGAACTGGGTGGTGCCGATCAGGCGCGCCACGAAAAAGACCCCGGCGCCCGCCGCGAGCACCTGCCAGCCGGCGGACGTGGGCCTAACGGTGAGGCGCGAACGCCCCTCCCCCTGGCGGCGCCACCGGAACATCCTCCTAGACCGCCTCTGTCACCGGCACGGAGGAGAGGATGTCGCGCACGATCCCCTCGGCGACCCCCGACGGGTCGTCTTCGCCGCCAGCGCTGGCGGAGGGGATGATCCTGTGCCCCAGCACGCCGGGCGCCATCGCCTTGACGTCGTCGGGGGCGCAGTAGGAGCGGCCGTTGGCCGCAGCCCTCGCCCTCGCCGCGGCGAGTAGCATCCGGCTCGCGCGCGGGGAGGCGCCGAGCTCGATCCCGCGGTGCTCCCTCGTCGCCGACGTCACCGAGACGACGTAGCGCAGCACGGCCTCGCTGGCGTAGACCTCCTCGACGAGCCGGCGCATCTCCATGAACTCCTCGGCCTCGACGACCGGCGAGAGCTCGGCGACCGGGTCGCGGGAGAGCCGGAGCATCTCCGTCTCCGCGTCCTCGTCGGGGTAGCCTATCCTCATCTTGACCATGAACCGGTCGAGCTCCGCGTGCGGCAGGGGGTAGGTCCCCTCGTGCTCGACGGGGTTCTGGGTCGCCACCACGCCGAAGGGCTGCGGCAGCTGCCGCGTCACCCCGTCGACCGTCACGGAGCCCTCCTCCATCGCCTCGAGCAGGGCGCTCTGGGTCTTGGGCGAGGCGCGGTTGATCTCGTCGGCGAGCACCACGTTGGCGAAGACGGGCCCGGCCCAGAACTCGAAGCCCCCGTCTCCCTGGTTGTAGACGTTGAGCCCGGTGACGTCGGCCGGCAGCAGGTCGGGGGTGAACTGTATCCTGCGGAAGTCCGCGCGGATGGACCGCGCGAGCGACTTCGCCAGCAGGGTCTTCCCCACCCCAGGCACGTCCTCTATAAGAACGTGCCCCCCGGCCAGCATCGCGACCACGGCCGTAAAGACGCCCTCGCGCTTGCCGGAGACGGCGCGCTCGACGTTATCGACGATGCGTGAGACCCTCTCCGAGAAACCGTTGTAATCCAAAGAGATCCTGTCCGTATTCTTGCGACGAACTGGGATTATATCCCATAGCCTCTGGCGGACAGCTTTCAGCTCTGGTCGGTCAGCTCCCCGCCGGTGTCCTCCCCAAGCGTCGCGCGCAGATCGGGAGCTGGTGTCACCCGCAAGGTGTGTGCCTCGTGCGAAGAATTTTATCTAGAGGTCTGGCCGATGGCCGACCGCCGAAACCTGAAGGCTAGGTGGCCGGCAGGCCCCCGTAGAACTGGTCGACGTAGCGGCGCTGGACCTCGTTGAGGTCGCGAGAGTACCAGACCATCACCACGTAGCGCGGCTCTTTGGGGGTGGTCTTGGGGTACATGCCGCACTCCATGGGGAGGCGGTTGCCCTTGCGGGCGTTGCACTTGGTGCAGGCGGTGACGACGTTGTCCCAGGTGTTCAGGCCGCCCTTGGAGATCGGCTTGACGTGGTCGCGGGTGAGGCGGTCGCGGCGGCCGAGGTCGTTGCGGTGCCTGGAGCAGTACTGGCAGCGGTAGTTGTCGCGGGCGAAGAGGATCGCGTTCGTGACGTGCTTGCGCAGGCGACGGGGTATCTCGACGTACTTGACGAGCCGGATCACGAGCGGGTAAGGGTACTCGGACCTCTCCGAACGGAACCGCTGCTCCAGGTTGGCCTCCACGATCTCGGCCTTCTCGGAGACGACGAGGACGATGGCCCTCTTGACCGGCACCAGGGCCACGGGCTCGTAGCTAGCGTTGAGCGTCAAGCATCGTGCCACGCCCGGCATTCTAACATAAGGTCATGCTTGGGCGTGTAAAACCGGCGTTATATATAGGTTTCGGCACGCTGCGCCCTCCGGACTCCGCCTGTCGGCCCGCTCCGGCCACGCCTCCGCCTCCAGCACGGCACTCCGCACCTCTCAGCACGCGGCCCGACGGCTGCTTTCAGCCATCGGCCAACACCGGCGCGCCGTCTAGCTCCCCAGCACCGCTTCCAGGATGGGCCCCGCGCCCGTGCGGAAGGGGTCGGCGGTCGGGAGCCCGGTCTCGAAGGCGACCCTATCGACGAAGGCGTTCGCCTCCCCTTCGGAGAGGTCCCTGGTGTTGGCGCTGACGGCGACGACGGGGGCGGGTTTGACGAGGGCTGCGACCTCCTCGTAGAGGCGGGCGGCGCGGGCCGGGGTCGGGCGGGGGACGCCGGCGTAGCCGGGGGTGTCGTCCGGGGAGACGCACAGGATGAGGCAGTCCGGGCAGGAGCCGTGCAGGAGCCCAAGCGTGACGCCGGAGTAAGCTGGGTGGGCCAGCGAGCCTTGGCCCTCCACCAGGATCAGGTCGGGAGAATCCTTCGCCGCCTCGAGCACGAGCATCTCCGAGACGCCGGCTACGAAG
>DASQVA010000264.1:0-2774 GCA_035641035.1 Rubrobacter sp.
GGCTGACGGCTCATTTCTTCGTGCTAGAATGGCCGGGTCGAGAAGCACATTACGCGAGACGGAGGTACGGGTTCATGGCGGTTGCCGAGGTAACGGACGCCTCTTTCGAGAGCGACGTTCTGCGGTCTGATAGGCCGGTCATAGTAGATTTCTGGGCGCCGTGGTGCGGGCCGTGCAAGAGGATCTCGCCGATCCTCGAAGAGATGAGTGAGGAGCGCGAGGACGTTCAGTTCGTGAAGCTGAACGTGGACGACAACCCTCAGACGGCCATGAGCTACAGCATCTCCAGCATCCCGACCATCGCCCGCTTCGAGGGCGGCGAGGTCAAGGAGCAGGCGGTGGGCGCCCTGCCGAAGCCCCAGCTCTCGGCGCGGCTCGGCCTGTAGGCGACGCCCCCGGCCCCCGATTGTAAGGAGGGGGCCTCGCGGTTAGAATCCTGGCGCGAGAGGCCCGTGGGTCCCGGCGTCGCCGGGCGCCTTTCGGGCGTGAGTAACAGAGAGTGAGGAGGTACGCGTATGAAGTTCAAGCCCCTGGGTGAGCGGGCGCTGGTCCGCATCGTCGAGCGCGAGGAGACGACGGCTTCTGGCATCGTCCTGCCGGACACGGCCAAGGAGAAGCCGCAGACGGCGGAGGTCGTCGCGGTCGGGCAGTTCGAGGACGGGATACAGGTAAGCGAGGGCGACGTCATCGTGTTCGCCAAGTACTCGGGCACCGAGATCAGCCTCGAAGGCGACGACTACATGATCCTCGACGCCGACGACATCCTCGGCATCGTCGAGAACTAGCCAGCCAGAGGACCATAGGTCTCATGGGGCGCCGGGTTCCGAGAGGACGCCCGGCGCCCCGGCTTTAGCCGCGTTCCCGGGACGAAAGGTAGAACGGTCCAGCACGCGCTTACGCTGCGGAGGGGAGATAGGGGACGGGAGGTAGTGGACCTCCAGACCCGTCTCCAGGCCCTGGGCTTCCCTCTGGGCAACCGCGGCATCGACGGCGTCTTCCGCGAGACGACCGAGCTGGCCGTAAAGGATTTCCAGCGCTCTTTGGGCCTCCTGGCAGACGGGCTGGTCGGCCCGATCACCTGGCGCGAGGTCGTCGAGGCCGGCTACCGCCCCGGCGGCCGCCTCCTCTACCTGCGCCAGCCCCCTTTCCGCGGCACGGACGTCGCCGAGCTCCAGCGGATGCTCAACGACCTCGGCTTCGACCCCGGCTCCGTAAACGGCCTCTTCGACACCAGGGCCGCCCGCGCCGTGCGCGATTTCCAGAAGAACGCGGGCCTCCAGGACGACGGGGTCGTCGACGCCGCCGTCTTCAAGACCCTGAACACCTACGCCGCCCAAAGCCTTGGCACCCACCAGTTCCCGGACAAGAGCGGCGGCTACTTCCCCGAGGACCTCTTCTCCGGCACCATCGTGGTGGACGCCGCCCACGGCGGGAGGGACAGGGGGCACGTCGCGAAGGGGGGCCTCTCGGAGGCCGACATCAACCTCGCCGTGGCCCACGAGCTCGCCCAGATCCTGCCGGCCAGGGAGATCCTGCTCACCAGAAGCGAGGACGAGGAGGTCTCGGCGGCGGACCGGGCCTTCCTGGCGAACTCCTCGGGGGCGAAGATGATCGTCTCCGTCCACCACGCCGCCCACCACACCCCGTCGGCCTGCGGCACCGCCTCCTTCTACTTCGAGCGCCTCGGCTACCGCTCCCACCGGGGCCAGATGGCCGCCACCTACGTCCAGCGCGGCGTCAGCCGGACGCTCGAGACCTGCGACATCGGCGAGTTCGGCCGCTCCTACGAGATCCTGCGCGAGACCAACATCCCGGCCGTGGTCCTCGAACCCCTCCACCTCACCAACCCCAAAGAGCTCGACCTCGCCACCGACCCCTACTACCCCGCCGCCGTCGCCGAGGCGATAGCCAGCTCCCTCGAGCTGTACGCCGGACGGGACAAGGCGTTTATAGCGGTCAGCTAGCCAGCACCCTTGAGCTTGGCTTCCGCTTTGGGCCGTCAGCTCCTCCATGACCTTCGTTGCCGGGTTGCGGCAACAATTTCTTGCTGAAGGCTGAAAGCTAATGGCTGACTGCTATAATCCGTCACTCAGTCGGGACGTAGCGCAGCCTGGTAGCGCGCCTCGTTCGGGACGAGGAGGTCGGAGGTTCGAATCCTCTCGTCCCGACTTTTGGAGTGGTCAGCTTTTCGCTTCCAGATTCTCTCCTGTTCAAGGACCTTCCCCGCGAACACGCGACCTCCGATTCGCGGCAACGCCTATACCGTGCGGTCCCGCCTACGATGTTCTGGCTGGCCGCAGATTGCTTATACCCAAGGGCTACAGGCCCACTTCCTCGGCTTCTTCGAGCAACACTTCCCAGTCCTTGTACAGGCCGTCGAGGGCGCCCTTTAGCTGGCGGTGCTCGGTTACGACCTCGCGGGAGCGGCGGCCGTCGGCGTAGAGCTCGGAGGTGGCGAGCTCCTTTTCGAGGCGGACGAGGCGACGCTCCGTGGCGTCGATCTCGCCCTCGACGGCCACGAGGCGGCTCGCCAGGATGCTCTCCTCTTTGCTCTGGCCGGGACGGACGCGGCGGCGGGGGCGGCGCTTGCCGTTCTTGGTGCCCTCGTCGAGACGGCGGTGGGCGCGGTAGTAGTCGTAGCCGCCGAGAAAATTGGTGAGCTTCTTGTCCTCGAGCTCCACTATCCTGGTGGCGAGCTTGCGGAGGAAGTAGCGGTCGTGAGAGATAAAGAACATGGTGCCGCGGAACTGGAGCAGGGCCTCTTCGAGGGCCTC
>DASQVA010000265.1:0-3296 GCA_035641035.1 Rubrobacter sp.
CATCGACCCGACACGTCGTCGTCGCAGGCGAAAAGTCACCAGAGCTGCCGGTCGACGTCGCGATCGCGGATCCCGCCGGCCGAGTCGCGCGGCGCTACGGTGTTGGCGAGCGAGGCGAAATCTTCGCCGTACGTCCCGACGGCTACATCGGCCTGAGGACCCGCATAGACGACCCGAGCCGGCTTCGTGACTACATGGCCGCGCTCTACGGAACCGCGGCCTGATACCCGCACGGTCGACCTATCCGCCCAGGCTAAAAGCGGTGTCCATGGAATGGAGCACTTGGAGGATGCTCGGCTCCCTTTGCAGTGTTAGCCTGTACCTACTCTAACGCCGGACAGGGAAGGGCACCGTGGAGACGAACATAGACCGTGCGACGCTAGAAGCCCTTCGAGCAGGTTTACGAGGAACCGCCTACTCTCCCGGCGACGAAGGCTACGACGAAGGGCGGCAAGGCTTCAACCTCAACGCCCACCAGCACCCGGCGCTCGTGGTGATGGTCGAAGGCGCTTTCGACGTGGTGTCGGCCGTGCGCTTAGCCCGCCAGCAGGGCTTAGGAATTGGGGTTATCGCAACCGGCCACGGCGTCGCATCTCCCTGCGACGGGGGCATCCTGATCAACACCTCCCGCATGCGTGGCGTGCGCGTGGATCCGGAGTCGCAGAGTGCAAGGGTCGAACCAGGGGCAGTGTGGTCCGACGTCATACCCAAGGCCCAGGAGCATGGGCTGGTGGGGCTCTCCGGCTCCTCCTCAGGGGTGGGCGTCGTCGGCTTCATGTTGGGCGGCGGCTACGGCTGGCTTGGACGCAAGTACGGGTTCGCCGCGGAGAGTGTGCGCGAGGCAGAGGTCGTCACGGCCAGTGGCGAGCGGGTCAAGGCGAGCGCCGACGAAAACGCGGACCTGTTTTGGGGTCTGAAGGGCGGCGGAGGCAACTTCGGTATAGTTACGTCTCTCGAATTCTCCCTCTACCCGCTGAGTACCGTCTACGGTGGAGGCATCTACTACCCCGTCGAGAAAGCTCCGGAGGTTCTCGACCTCTACGCCCGTTGGGTCTCCGAACTGCCGGATGAGATGACCACTTCAATCACGTTCTTGAACTTTCCTCCCCTACCAGCACTTCCGGAGGCGCTTCGCGGCAACTCCGTGATCTCGGTGCGGGCCTGCTACTGCGGAGATCCGCCGGAGGTAGGCGAGAAGCTGATTCGTCCCGTGCGCGAGGAGTTAGGGGAGCCGGTTATGGACGGCTTCCGGACGATGCCGTGCGGGGAGATGGACTCTATCAGCATGGACCCGACTGATCCTGTGGGGGCTTACGGACACGTCGAACTGCTGGGAGACCTCTCGCCCGATACCATCGCAACGCTCGTGGAGGTTGCGGGCGCCAACTCCAATACACCGCTTACCTCTCTCGAGCTGCGCGAGCTCGGAGGCGCTTTGGCCCTTACGTCCTCCGACTTGAGCCCGCTCGGGCACGCGGGCTCGAAGTTCATCATGAACGGAATAGGGATGACCCCGACGCCCGAGGCGGCCAAGAAGGTACAGTCCTACCTGGCCTACGTGGCCGAGTCCGCTCGAGCGCACGAAACCGGTGCCACCTACGTCAATTTTCTGGAGCTCGACGGCGCAACCCCTGAACGGGTCAAGGCCGCCTACTCTACGGAGGACTGGAAGCGCCTGGTCTCCCTCAAGGATCGCTACGATCCCCACAACACCTTCCGCTTCAACCGCAACATACCTCCCTCTTCCGAAGTTCGGTAACGGACGCGCGGGCCTGGCCCCCGAAGACCCGGTAGGTTGTCCGAGAGACCGCTGCTACGAGGGTCGAACGGAGATCTCCTGGTAAGTGTCCTTACCGGCGTGCAGCGTGTTGCGCGCCGGGTAGGGTGGAGCGTCTACGTCGAAGGGCACGAAGCCCTCGGCGAATGACGCTCCGATCAGATCGAGGCGGCTGTCCGGAAGAAGTTCTGAAGTCGTGGGCTTAAAGCAGTGGAGACAAGAGGGTGTGGAGGTAGAGTGGGAGAAAGTGTTGCCGCCTAAAGGCTTGTAGGTTCTACCTCGTCGCCCTAGGTGGAGCGGACATTCTCTTGGATCGACCACAACAGGAGGATGAGCAAGGATTACTGAGCAAGGATTACGAGAGGCTCACCGAGACGAGCGAAGCATTGATCTACGCGGCGATGAGCCGCCTAATGGTGAAGAGATTGGCCCGCTCATGAGGCTTTTCGGACAGTCTCTCTAGCACTTCGGTGAATAAGCGTACGTAGCTGGCCAGAGCCTCGCTGAAGACCTTGGGGTTAGGCGCGGCATGCTCTCGGGCCGATAAAGTGCCTGAAAGCGGGTTGCATTTTTGCTACCCTCCTTACTTGTTGTGTAAGCAATCCCTGGAGGAGAGGGATATACCATGCGGCGTCTAGCTGCTGCTCTGCTGTGCTGTGCCCTGCTGATGGGCTCACCCGACCGAGCCGAGGCTCAGACGGCGACCGACTAAGCAATAGTAGAAGAGTCAAGAAGCTGGATTGGAACGCCCTACGGGGCCTACGGGCTCACCTGCTCTGGGTTCACCTCGATGGTCTATGGGGAGTTTGGCGTCTCCCTGCCCGGCGACCCGGCATCTCATAGCAGTTTGCGATGATATTGACCCATGCAAACCATGGATTCATGGACGCTTGTCTAGCTTTTCTGAGCCAACGTTCTGTACTAATTAGGCTATGTGGGCCAACCGCTCTGCAAACCGCTATCAGTACTCTTACGGCGTATCATCCTCCGGGGAGGCGGGAGACCTGGTGTTCTTCGATGAGCATGGCTATGGCATCTCCCACGTCGGCATAGCCACCGGATATGGAACGGTGATCCATTCCTCCACCTACTACGGGGCGGTCGTGGAGACCCCATCGAATACATCCCTGGCTACATGGGTACTGTCGACCCCTACCAAGGAATAGTGCAGGAGGGCCGGTCCAACTGTGAGAGGTCTAGCGGGGTGAACCCGGTCCGTTAGGAACGGGGCTACGCAGGATCGTGGATATGGACTTCCGAGAATCCCATACTTCCACGACGATTCCCTACTTCCACGACGTTCGGTGACGTCTGTACCGAAAACGACCGTTTTCGGTACAACAGAATATCGGAGCCTTCTCCGAAGTTCGCTACCCGCAAGCAACGCACAAGCAACAGCAAGAGTCACTCATCGGGGGATGCGCTTGTCCTCGTATTCCTTCATACTTGGCCCCGTTGTCCAACATGGCGGGGATTCCCCTAGTGCCGCCCTTCTTAGAGGAAGGAGGAATGGGAGAAA
>DASQVA010000266.1:0-20965 GCA_035641035.1 Rubrobacter sp.
TAAGTTCGCTGGCTGGCTCGGGAGGCTCATAGAGCGTCTCCCAGAGAAGGAGACCTGGACTGCGCAGGCGGCTCGCAACTCCGCCCGCGAGGCGATAGTGGCCGGGACGACGTTCATGGCCGAGTCCTCTCCCTACGGCGAGTGCCTGCCGCAGCTCGCCGGGAGCGGACTGGCCGGTACTGTGTACGCCGAGTTCTTCCCGGGGGATTTCGACGGGGCGGCGCCCGGGGAGATAGTGGAGTCCATCGTCGGGAAGGTGCGGGGGTTGCAAGAGGATTTGCCCGAGCGGGTGAGCGCGCGGGTCAGCGTGCACTCCCCGTACACGGTGGACCCGGAGTCCTCGCGCCTCGCGGCGCGGCGGACTCGGGAGCTGGGTTGGACCCTCGCGATCCATCTCTCCGAGAGCCCCGAGGAAGTCGAGTTCGTCCGGGACGGGACCGGCGGCCTCGCGGACATCTTCGGCCGCAATGACTGGGGGGGCGTGGGCACCTCTCCGGTCCGCTACGCCCAGAGCATAGAATTGCTCGCCCCCCAGACCATCGCGGCGCATCTGGCGACGGGGGTTTCGGAGGAGGACGTCGAGATCCTGGCGCGCACCGGCGTCGCGGCGGCGCACTGTCCGCGGTCGAACGAGTTTCTCGGATGCGGCGTCTCGCCGGTGGGGCGGATGATGCAGAGGGGCGTTCGGGTCGGGATGGGCACCGACGGCCTCTGGAGCAGCCCGAGCATGAACCTGTTTGAGGAGACGATGGTCGGCGTCGGCCTTCATGTCATGAGTGGCGCGACGGGGCTAGAGCTGGCGACCCTAGGAGGGGCGCGCGCCCTGGGTATCGCGGGGGAGACGGGGAGTCTCGAGCCCGGAAAGTGGGCCGACTTGGCGGTGGTCGAGGTCGCGCCGGCGGACGGGGACCCGGAGCGGGAGGTCTTGGAGGCGGCGGCCGGCGGAGGGGTTACGGCGACGGTCGTGGGTGGCGACCTGATATACAATCGGGGCGGAAGCTGAAGACGTCGGAGGGTAGCTCGCCATGATGATGAACCGCGAGAGGATCGGCTTCTGGGTGAAGTTGATCGCTGTCGTGCTAGCCGTCGTCTTTATCGGGTCCTCCGTGTTTCTGGGGCTTGGCACCAACGTCCAATACAACCTCTTCGAGCTCTTTGGCGGCTCCGGGCAGCAACAACAGGAGAGTCAGGCTACGGGTCCCCAGGACCAGATCGATCGCGCCGAAAAGAACCTGCAACAGAACTCCAAAGACCCCGAGGCCATCAAGGACCTCGCCAGCCTGTACTACAGGGATGGTCGCTACGACGCCGCCGCTCGCGTGTTGCAAGACGGGCGCGAGGCGGTG
This sequence comes from Rubrobacter sp., assembly GCA_035641035.1. Lineage (GTDB taxonomy): Bacteria > Actinomycetota > Rubrobacteria > Rubrobacterales > Rubrobacteraceae > Rubrobacter_D. The sequence continues at coordinate 1,347 of DASQVA010000266.1, forward strand.
CCGAAGGATGAGGAGATACCGTTACTCCTGGGCCAGATCTACGCCCTACAAGCCCAAAGTGCGCCGGGCGAGGAACAGAAAGAGTTCTATAAGAAAGCCGGGGATGCTTTTGCGGCGGCCACGGAGGACGAGCCCGAAAACGAGGAGGCCTACCGGCTGGCGGGCGACGCCTACTATCAGGCGGGGGAGCCCGCTGAGGCGATAAAGTACTATAACGGCTACCTCGAACGCGAACCGAAAGGCGAGAGCTCCGAGGAGGTAAAGGCGCGGATCTCGGCCCTTCTCGAAGGCGACGAGAGCACCGGGAGCGCGCAGCCTTGATCCACGTCGGGCTCGCAAGTCGTATAATGTTGCGCGGGACCCGACAGATAGCTCGTTAGGAGGAGAGATGGGCATTGCTTTAATCCCTGGGATCGGTTCGTTCGGTGGTACGGAACTGATAATCGCCCTCGTCATCATTTTGTTGCTCTTCGGGGCGAAGCGCATACCCGAGCTTGCCCGTGGCCTCGGCAGCGGCGTGAAGGAGTTCAAGGCCGGCACCCGTGAGGGCCAGCTCGAGGACAAAAAGAACGAGGAGGAGGCCAAAGAGGAGCAGCCCGTCTCCGCCGAGGACAAGGGTGAGGCCCGCGTAAAAGATGATACTTCCGTCGAGGCAGAACGGGCCGAGCAGAAGCGCGGCTAAGATTACCAACGAACCACTGTAAGCCCTGTAGGTTTTAGATGGCTGGTCGCCTGAGCAGCCCTTCGCGCCCGCGCGGACCGCGCGACGAGGCGCGAATGACCCTAATAGAGCACCTGGGCGAGCTTCGCTCCAGGATCATCAAGGTCGCCGTCGTGTTCTTCGCCCTTTCGATCGTCGCGTGGTTCTTCCGCAAAGACATCTTCGAGGCGTTGCTGCGCCCCGCGCCGTCCCTTGATGGGACGCTTAACTTTACGAGCGTGACCGCGCCGCTCATTACGGACCTCAAGCTCTCGCTCTTCGCTGCCTTTCTCTTCACGATACCCGTGCTCCTCTACCAGGGATGGGCGTTTATAGCCCCGGCGGTCGGGGACATGGGACGGGCGTTCACCTACGTCCTGATCTCGCTGGCCTCCTGCTTGTTTCTGGCGGGGGTGGCGTTTGGCTACTTTGTCGTCCTCCCGATAGGTGTCGACTTCCTACTGGGCTGGGACAACGACCGGTACCAGGAGATCATCACCGGCGAGACCTACCTGCCCTTCGTCACGCGCTTTCTGCTGGCCTTCGGGATAGTCTTCGAGTTCCCTGCGGCGACCTACGTCGGGGCCAAGCTGGAGCTCGTTGACGCCCCGCTCCTGAAGAAATACCGCAAGCACGCCATAGTGCTCAACACGGTCCTTGCCGCCGCCCTTACGCCGGGGCAGGACCCTTTCAGCATGGTCCTGATGGCTGTACCTATGATCGTGATGTACGAGCTCTCCATCATCATCGCCCGCTACGTAAACCCGACCACCGAGGTCATCACGTCCAACGCGCTCGCCCGCGACGAGGAGCCCGATCAGGACGGTGAGAGCGACAGGAGCGAGGATCACGAAGAGAACGGACACGAGCGGGACCTCTAGCGAGAACCGCTAGCGCTAGCGACCCGCGCTAGGAAGCCACTTCTTCGTAGCCGAGCTCCGTTAGTTCGTGGCGGATGGTATCCGCGGCCCGGTCGAGCTCCGCCGGCTCCGGGTCCTGCGCCGCGTTCTCGAAGTTGAGATCTTCGATGCCATCAATGGGTAAGAGGTGGAGGTGGAGGTGGGGGACGTCCAGTCCCGCTATCATGAAGCCAACCCGCGTCGGTTGAAACCCGTTCTGAATCGCCCGGCCGATAGAGCGGGAGACGTTCATAAGGTGTGCCGACATATCGTCGTCGAGGTCGAGCCAGTGGTCCACCTCTTCTCGGGGTACGACCAGCACGTGCCCGGATCGGATGGGGTTTATGGACAGGAAGGCGACGCATAGCTCGTCCTTCCAGACGAACCGGGCGGGCACCCCCCCCTGGATGATCTGCGTGAATATGGTTGCCAACTTCGACCTCCCTTGTAGGACGAGGTTTTCTAGGGCACTTTCAGGTGTTCTTCGAAGCGCCGGATCGAGCGCCCCAGCAGGTCCTCGGTGAGCCCACGGAAGAAGGGCCTGTGGGCGATCCGGTTGAGCCAGGCTGGCCTGACGATGTAGTCGGTGGAGAGCGTCATTCGCACGGTATTCGCTCCCTCCTCCTCTACGAACCACCCCCCGGCGCCGGTGGCCCCCTTCTCGTAGCGCCACTCCAGACGTCGCGGCGGCTCGATGACCGTGACGGCGCTGACCACCCGGTGCGTGAAGCCGGCGGCGCTCAGGATGAACTCCAGGCTGGTCCCGGGCCGGATCTCCGGTACCCCCGTCGTTTCTCGGGTGTCCAGCACTCGGGCGTGGCGGAGACCGACGGCCCACTCGGGAAAGCGGTCCAACCGGAGTAACTCGGCGAAGGTACCCTCCAGGCTGACACCGGAGATCAGGTAGCTCGCCCTAAACGGACGGTTTTGATCAGCCACCGATCAGAACCCCCGCCGCGTAGAGCAACCCGAAGACGAGGTGGAGCCCAGCTGTGCGCTTGACGACGGGGTCTAGACGCCTGGGCGTCGAGTACTGCGCGATGTCCCGCCAGAGGCGCAAGGCTGCAAAGACGCTCGGGAAGACGAGGGCACACTCGGGTGGGACGACGCCGAAGGCCAGGAGCGCTCCGACCGCGACGTAGGCTTCGAGCAAGAGGGCGCGGTAGACGAAGACTCCGACCTCCCGGCCGAAGACGATAGGAAGCGTCCGCCGTCCGCCCCTGCGGTCTGAGACCAGGTCGCGGAGGTTGTTCGCCAGCAGGATAGCGGCGACGGGACCGCCGATGGGCAGCGCCGCCAGCGGCACGTACAGGGGGAAGGCGTCGGCCTGCACAGCGTAGGCTATGATCACGATGAGAATGCCCATAAACACGAAGACCGCCGCCTCGCTCGCCGGGGTGTAGGCGATGGGTCGCGGTCCGGCTGAGTAGAGGTAGCCGCCCAGGGCGGAGAGGCACCCGAGCACGAGTATCGGCCAGCCGCCGACGGAGATCAGGTAGATACCAAGGAAGAGTGCAACGGTGTAGCATAGCAGTGCACCGACGAGCACGCTGCGGGCCGCCAAGCGTCCCCCGACTATGGAGCCCGCTATCCCGATGGTACCTGCCACGTCGAGTCCGCGCCGTTCGTCGAAGAACTCGTTGAACATGTTGGTGGCGGCCTGAATGAGGAGGCTTCCGAAGAGCATCGCCAGAAACGGGTACGGGTCGAACGCGCCATCGGTGTACGCCAGCGCGGTCCCCAAGAGCACCGGCACGGCCGCTGCCGTTAGGCTGAAAGGTCGCGCGAGCCTAAACCATTCTGTAAGAACCTGCCTCATCGTCGGGCTCATCGTTCGATCAATTGTGGAGAGAGTCGTTCACGTTTGCAATCGGCCCGTTCGAGGTTTCCTGATGCCAGGCATCAAGTTTCGGGTAGGTCTGCGGGGCTACAAAGCGCGTGGTTTGATGCGCGTCGTCGGGGATGGCGAGACCAAGGCCTGGAGCCTGAATGCTGAAACCCGATGCCTGTTGTGGTACAAACGGCAATCGTGAAAGCGGACCATTCCAAGGGACTTGCTAGTTCCTATATCCGGCTGGTCCGGCCCAAGCAGTGGACCAAGAACGGGTTCGTGCTGGCCGGGGTCGTCTTCGCGGAGAAGGCCTTCTCGACGACCCAGGTGGTGTACGCGCTGCTCGCCTGCGCCGTCTTCTGCGCCCTCTCCGGGGCCGTCTACGCTGCCAACGACGTGCTCGACGTCGAGGAGGACCGCAAGCACCCACTCAAGAGGTTCAGACCCATCGCGAGCGGCGCGGTCTCGCCCCGCTCTGCGCTGGTGTTCGCCGCGGTGCTCGCGGTAGCGGCCCTGACGGTCGGTTTCTCGGGCGTTTTCCCGAACTTCGGGGTGGGGATCGCGGGGATCGCGTACCTGGTATTGCAGGTCTTCTACACCACGATTCTCAAGCATACCGCGATCCTGGACGTGATGAGCATCTCGGCGGGATTCGTAATCCGGGCGCTCGCCGGGGTGGCTGCGGTGGCAAGCCCGATCTCGCCGTGGCTCATCGTGTGTACCGGCCTCTTGACGCTCTTTTTGGGCTTTTCCAAACGCCGACACGAGATCGCCACCCTGGGTGAGGGTGGGGTCATCCACCGCAAGAACCTGCAGGACTATTCCGTGCCGCTACTGGACGAGATGATGAACATCATGATCTCGGCGACCATAATCGCCTACACCCTCTACACATTCACCGTCTACGAGGACCAGAACGAGATCTTCATGATGGCGAGCATCCCGTTCGTGGTCTACGGGGTCTTCCGTTACATGCTCCTAGTCCACCGCAACGGTGGCGGCAACCCCGACACCCTTTTGCTCTCGGACAGGCCCCTTCAGGTCGCGCTGTTCCTGTGGCTCGTCGTGGTCATGGTAGCCATCTACATTATTCCTCTGTGGAACGCCTGAAGCGAAACCTGGGCCTCACCCTCGCCCTGGGCGCGGGCGTGTACCTGATCCTCGCCGTCCTCTCCGACTTGGACCGCTTGGGCGAAGCCCTAAACAACTTCAACTACGCCCTGATACCGGCCATTTTGGGCCTCGTCTCTCTCTCTTACGTCGGGCGTTTTTTACGCTGGCTGTATTACCTGAGGGTCCTCAAGGTCACCGTACCCTTGGGCGTGAACGCGGCGATCTTCGCGGCGGGTCTCTCTATGACGATCTCCCCCGGCAAGCTCGGGGAGGTGCTGAAGAGCGTCTTCGTCCGCCGGGTCTCCGGCGTCCCCATAGCCCGCACCGCCCCTGCGGTCGTTGCAGAGCGCGCCACCGACGGCACTGGCATGGTGGCCTGGGGCTTTCTTGGCGCCTTCGCCCTTGGCCTCTCGCCCCGGACGATGCTGGTCTTTCTGACAGTTGCGGTCTTCGGCATAGCGGTCCTGCGCTCCAAACGCCTATCGCTTCTCGCGGAGCGCCTTCTCTCGCGCCTGCCCTTGGTGGGCCCTTTCTCCCTGCACCTGCGGGACTTTCACAGCGCATCGAATGAACTTTTGGGACCGGGGCCGCTCGTCGTAGGGACGATCATCTCCTTCGTCGCCTGGGGCTTCGAGTGCCTGGGGGTGTACCTGTGCGCGGTGGGCCTGGGCGCTGACCTGGGCTTCCTCACGGTCGTCTTTGTCTTCGCGGTCAGCTCTCTGCTTGGAGTATTGAGCATGCTGCCGGGCGGTATCGGGGCGGTCGAGGCGGGCCTCGCCCTACAGTTCGTTCATGTGGGTGGGCTCTCGCTCGGGCTCGCGGGGGCGCTGACCCTTGTGATCCGGCTAGCAACCCTCTGGTTCGCCACCCTCGTCGGTATCGTCGGGATGTTCATCGTGCGACGTCTCCTCGGTGACGCGCCGCTGGACACCGAGACGTAGGTGAAGAGCGTCCCACCACCTGCGGGAAAACAGCTTCATCAGCGCCAAGGCTGGCTACGCGCCGGAGAAGCCAGCTCCGCGCTTTGAGAGGCCAGCTGGAACTTCTCCAATCATATCAGAACCGGCCAGCGCGTCTGGAAAGACCCTGGTTAGACTCGCTCGGCGCGGACGATGTAGCGGACGTTCCAGTTGGGGCCCATGGTCCAGTAGTCGCCGTAGTTCTCGATGCACGTTTGCAAGGAGACAACATCCCTCCCCACGGGCGCCGTAACCGACAGGTCGGTCGTGGAGCCCTACAGGATCTCGCTGACCGCGTAGTGTAGGTGGTGCCGTTGGATTCGGTGAGCAGGATTTCGTCTCCCGCGACGAGGTTCGGTAAATCGTAGAAGACGTGTTCGCTGGGGGTTCCCGCGTATCCGAGGCGGTGGCCTGCTATATAGGTGTTGGAGACCTCCACCCAGGGACAACCGGAGCCTAGCAGGTGGCCTACGCCTCCGGTAAGGGAGGCCTCGTTGGCGCATTCGACGACGGGCACGTTGTGAATGCGCATCTCCGGGACGCTCAGATACATCGTGGTGTCCGCCGGGACAATCGGGGTCTCCGGCGCGGACTGATCCATCCGCGTTGCTCTGTCGCGGCCTGTTCGCTCACCGTCCGCTCACACTTCTTTTCCAGCCTGTTTCTCGACGGCCTTCTCGGCCTCTTTACGGGCCGATTCCGCCTTCGCCCACTCAGTTGCCTCTTCCCGGGCGGCCTGACTGGCGGGCTGCCCGTCTATGCTTGCCTGGGTTTTGACGAGGACTTCGTTGCCCCGACAGAGTTAACGGCTGTCTGTATCAGAGCGCTCTCCGCTCCGAAGACGCTCATCCCGACGAAGAGGGCGCCGAGTGCCGCGCAGATCGCGCCTAGCAGGTACAACGTCAGCCGCCGTTCCCTTTGGAAGGTCTTTGATGCCTTACCCATACCCCCGTGTGTCCCCCTCACCCGATACTCCGCAAAACTCCCTTCCGTGTCGGAAGGTACATCAGCGTAAACAAGCGTAGCGAAGAGCACAACGGGAAAGCCGCCTTTTATGTAATGGTTTTGTCGCACCCCCGCAACCGAAAAACGCTCCGGCGCAGGCGGTCCCGGGTTGCTCCTGTGCCCCGCGAGGTGGCCGGGATGCCTGCTCCCTCACTAGAAGCGGGTTAGGCCGGCGATGCCACCGAACTCGTCGCGCAGGGTGTCGGAGTTCTCGTTCTCGCCGCGCACGAAGTCTATGCGGGCGCCGCGGGCGGCGGCCAGGTCGATGAGGACGTCGGTGAGAGAGCGTACGCGGGTCTCCTGGCCGCAGAACGGGCACTCCTCTGCGGTTATGTCCCGGATCGCGAGCCCGTCGTTGTCGCACCAACGCGTCTCGCCCTCAAGGTCCCAGAGGACCATAAGGTAATAGACGCGGTTCTCCTCTTGCAGGGCGGCGATGGTCTCGTCGGGGCCGCTGACGCCGCTCTCCCGGATCTTTGAGAGGGTCTCGGTCTCCCGCTCGTGCTCGTCGCGCTCGCGGGCCTCCTCGAGGCTGTCCAGGATCTCGCCGTCCGATTCGCTCAGATCGAGCTGCTCCTCGGAGACCACGAGCTCCTTTACCTCATTGGGGAGCTGCTCGCGGAAATCCGAGGTGCGCTCCTTGGGGCCGGCGAGGATAATGTGCTTGATGCCCTCCCTGAAGGTGAGGTCACGCGTGATCTCCCCGAGATCCTTATAGAAGCGGTGGATGTTCGACTGCTGCTTGCGGCCGGCCGGGTCCATATCCGTCGAGCCACCGCCCCTGGGATGCGGTTCGCTTGGGTGGACGTCGAGTTCCCTGTACCCCGCGGCCCCGACGTGTTCGGCCGAGTCCGGAGGGGGCGCTACGGGCGAGGTAACGAAGTAGCGGAACCTCTCCGCGTCCACCACGACCACCCCATAGGGCTCGTACTCGTCCAGGGCGAGCAGGAGCGCGGCCACGTAGGGATCGCCCCACCTGGCCGATTCCGGCAGGTCCACCGGCAGCCGGTAGACCTCTAACAGACCGTCTTCGGCCGCGAAGATCGCCAGCGTCCGGGCCCGCGGAAATCGCTCTTCCTCGACAGCTTCCCTGATCCGGTCCTGCAAACCTTCGGGCACGCCGTGGTCGTTCATCGCATCCTTTAGCCGGACGAGGTAGGCCCGTCCCTGGTTCTCAGGGATAGCGGCGTTCACGCTCACGTACGCCGAGAACACCGGCCCCTCGTGGCCCGAGATAGCGTCTATCGCCCGTCTTATGTCCTGCGCTTGCGCCATGCTCGAAACACCCCTGATCTTCGGACTTATGGATACTGATCTCGTGTAGAAATTCCCACCCCCCGAGCCGCGTAAACACGCTAAAGCCCTCGGCCTGCCAAAAAACACGCCGCCGGCCGTGCTAGGCTCGATCCCGAGTTACCGCGGAGAGGAGACCGAAGGGGTTGGACGCGCACGGCGGGTATCGGCTCCCCGACGAACTGGCCCGGCACGCCTCGAAAGAGCGGTTCGTCCCGGATGAGCTGCGCGGCGCCTGCCGGGCCGCGGGAGAGGGGCTCGGGCAGGAGGACGCGCGCGCGGCCCGCTTCCGTTCGGCGGCAGAGATGGTGGAGCTGTGGGGCACCTTGGATCTGCCCGCCCGAGTAGCGCCCTACGCCCTGCGCGACGCTCGGCTCGGCTACATAGAAGGCTACGGCAACGTCCTCGTCTCCGGGGAACTCTCCAAAGGAGGGACCGTCCGCGCCGCCGAAGCGCGTTGGGGCGGTGGGTGGCATGAGAAGCTCCAGGCTGCCCGCCTGAGGGCAGACGAAGACTAAGGTTGTGTTGCCATTGGCGGAAAGTCGAGTGCGTGGAGGTGGAAGGTGAAGGTCAGGCTCTACACCACGCAGAGGTGACCCTGCGCTCGGCGGACCAGAATGGTTCTGCACGAGAAAGGCCTCGGTTTCGAGACTTTTGAGGTGGACCTCGAGAACAAGAGCGAGGAATTTCTCCGGGTCAGCCCGACCGGCAAGGTGCCCGTGGCCGTCGTGGACGGTGACCCACTCTACGGGTCCAACGTCGTCGAGCAGTTTCTCGACGACGTTGCGGTGGAGCCTAGACTTCTGTACGAGGACCCGAACCGTTTACGAGGAGGGTGGGGCTGCCTGGCGTGCCGAGTTCGAAAGTCGCCCGCGAAGACAGCTCGACCATCTCTATCCCGGTTCCGGGCGCCGTCTCCGAGAAGACCTCGCGCAGGACTCTCGCCGATGCCGCGCCTCCGGGCCAACCCTCCGAGTACAGCACCCAAACTCTGGCAGCACGGTCAATGTTTGTCGGGATGACCGCTTCGCCGGGGGGTCACACCCGGGTTAGCAGCCCTTCTCTATAACGTCACAGGCTTCGACGTGCTCAAAGTTGTCCTGGAAGAGCTCCTCGCCGAGCTCGAGCATCTGCATGACCCGCTCGTCAGCGACCGAGTAGTACGCGTTGCGGCCCTCGCGGCGCACCCGCACGTAGCCGCACCAGGCCAGGCAGCGCAGATGATCCGAAACCCTCGGCTGCGGCGCTCCGAGCTCTGCGACGAGCTCCCCGACCCTCATCTCGCCCCGTTGCACGAGCAGCAACAGTATGGATAGCCGCGTAGAGTTGGCGAACCCGTTAAACAACCTGGCAAGGAGGCACATCTCCTCGCTCTCGCGACCAACCTCGATACCAGACAACAGTTCCGATTTGGTCAAATTATCTTGCATAGCACGCTCCTTCCACGTACCTCACTATATACCCCCTAGCGGAGAGTGTATACGCCATTACACTTGAGTGAGGCCTGAGCGGGCTCGGGAGATCGCGGACCGCAGTGCGTATAATCGGTGACCGTGCGAGATCTACTCCCCAAACGCTTGAATGAGATGGACGACCTGCGCGAAATGGGGCTCTTTCCCATTGCCCATCTACGCGGGCGCCACCGCCAGCGTGCTGATGACGATCTTGATGACGTACGTGATCCGGGGCGGCTCCCGGAGCACTCCCTGCTGCCCGTTCGGGCCGGCGGCATCATCTTTGCGAACGTGGCGCCGGTGGTCGCGCTGCGCTCGCGTGTGGACGAGAGCACCTCGTACCCGGATATCCAGGGTATAGGCTGCTTCGCTGAACAGCATACGTTCTCGAGGTGGGTCTACGCCGTCGCCTCGGCGAACATGCTCGTCTAGATCTTCCTCTCCTGAAACCTCTTCTTGCACCGCCGAGACCGGCGAACGCTCGCTGGGACCCTCGTCCTCGCCTCTATTTGTACCTATTTTCCGGCCTGGGTGAGGCTTTCCCGCCCGTGATGCGAAGGGTTCGTCGTGGGGAGCAAGCCGGCCTCCACTCGGTGACCTGCGGGGGTCAAGAGAGCCGACGCGACCCGCCATGTTCCACGAGCGGATTCCAAAGCCGGCAAGAGCCCAGGAATGGATCAACTTAAGCGTCCCGGATCGATGTCGCGAGAGCAAACCGAGCCCCAGGGCTATCAGGGACAATCTCCCGCTTCACGGCACGCTCATAACCGCGCGAGAAAGCCGTCTGGGCGGCGCAGGCTGATGATGGGCCGGCGGTTTGGTTTAGAGGTCGAAGTCTAGAAGTCTCCTCCTCCGAAGTCTCCTCCTCCGAAATCACCCCCGCCCCAATCGCCGCCTCCCCAGTCGTCACCGTTACCGAAGCCCCCATCGGAGAACGAGGAAGGGTCGCCCATATACATGTAGTCGTTGTCCAGAGCCTCGAAGATTAGGAGCGCGGTAAGCCAGTCGCCCCCGAAGAAACCGTAGCGGGCGTTCCCCAGCTGGTACTCGTAATCCCTGAGCCTTTGCCGCTGGTAGGGGTCCATCAGGTGCTCGTTTGCTTTCGCCTGTGCCAGACGGGCCTCGAGTTCACTCAGCTTCTCCTCGCCCTCACGCTTTTTACGGTCGGCCTCCGCCGTGGCCACCTTAAGCCGGCGTGGAGCCTGCATGGTCCCCTGCGCGATGTCAGCGGCCTCCTGAAACAGTTCGCGAGCTTTCGTGAAGCGGCCGGCGGACGCAACGCGGACGGCGAGCTCCGTACAGCCTTCGGCGTGGAGCAGGCTCGCTGACAGCTCTCCGGGGTTCGGAATCTCCCCTAGCGCGGCAGGGCCAAACTCGGCTAGTGCCTTCTCGTGCGAGCGGTGGTACTCCTCCAGAGCCCGGCGCGCTCGGTCGAGTGCGCCCTCCGCCGTGTGGCGTTCTTCGGGAAGGGCGTCACGGGCGGCAATCTCGGCCCGCAGCGCCGTCCGGTGCTCGCGGGCCCGCTCCGCCAGCGCCTCCACCGCATCGAGGGCCTGGCGGGGGTCGTACTCATCCCGGCGAGAGGCGCGATCCGCAGCCTCCCGCGCGAGCCGGTCGTACTCGGGGCGTAGTTCCAGATGCTCCACGTCGACGCCCCCGGCCCGAGCGGGCTCCTCAGTCTCTTCGGCCGCCCGTATCTCCTCCGCCGCCGCCCGGAGCTTGCCGTCCAAGACCTCATCGGCGGCCCGATAGTCGTCTATAGTCTTCTCAGCTTCGTCGAGGTTCTTGATGGACCCTTCGAGGAGGCTGCGTCCGCGCTTCATCTTGTCCCGCGCGGAGACGGGATCGGAGGTGAGACGCGACGCGGCCTCGTTGAAGTCCTGGGCGAAACCGGCGGTCTTGGCGTCCGAGATCTTGGTCTCGACCCAATCTTCCGTCCGCTGGTCGAGCAGCGGACGCTGGGCCTCCAGGTAGCCGGAGATGAGCCGTTCCTTCTCGTCGAACTCGTTCAGTTGAGTGGTGAGTTCGGCGAACTCCTCCTCCGCGGACCGGCGTTCTTCCTCAATGCGTCGCTTGTGACTGCGTCGTCTTCCAAACAACAGCACAACTCCTGCTACCGCCGCCACGAGGAGGAGGAGTAGTCCGCCGCCCGGCAGTCCTCCAGTGCCTGGGTCGCCCCGTGACGCTACGGGCTCGCCCTGGATCTCTTGTGCGCCCGCGATAAGACCGGCGGCGAAGTCCCCCTCCTGGAAGCTCGGGACCATCGTATTGTATGCGTCTTGGGGAAAGTTGTAGGTCTGACCCCAGCCATCGTTCGGGGCCACCACGACGACCCCGGCGTCCTGCGGGATGTTCGCCTCTCTGGCCTCCCTGATCAAGAGGTCTTGCTGGGCCGCTTCGTCGCCTACACCCTCGTTCGGAACCAGGAAAGCGTAGAGCGGCTGCCCGGTGTCCTCCCGCGCCGCGTCGAAAGCCTCCTGTACCTGCTGCTCCTCGGAGTCGCTCAATACCTCGGCCTCGTCGTACACCGTGTCCGCGCCCTGGGCCGCCGCAAACGTGGGAAAGAGCATGAAAATCAGAACCGCGGCAAGCGCGCGGAGAGACACCGTCGTTCTTGTCGTCACGCCGATCACCTCAAAGGAAGTATACCCGCGCGGATAGTCGGCGAAGCGTCGAGACGGAGAGTCGTCGGACCCGTCCGCCGAGACTACTATCGCGAGAAGGCCAGCTTTGCGGCGGCGAGGTCCCATAGCGCGTGCCCCACGCTCTCGAACACGACCAGACCGCCGGGACGTTCCGACCAACGCAGTGCGTCCTCGAGCGCCGCCGCGCTCTCCCACCGGAAGGCGCCGACGCTTTCCGCCTGCAGCAAGTCTCCCGCCTCCTCCCTCGCGCCCTCCGTCGTGTCCACGACTACCGTGGAACGGGAGATCATGGCTGGCGGCAGCTCCGCCGCCTCAGGCTCGAAAGAACCCACCGCTGCGACGAAGGCGTCTCCCCGCACCCCCTCGGGCAGCACCGGCTCCCGGCTCGTCGTCGCGGTGACCAGCAGGGTCACCTCGCCGAGCGCGTCCTCCGGCCGCGGTACAACTACAGCGTCCATTCCCAGGCCCACCGCGTGCTCCGCCAGCGCGGCGGCGCTCTCGGTAGTGCGGGAATATATGAAGACCTCTGAGACACCGAGGCCCTCCCGGAAGGCTTCGAGGTGTGAGCGTCCCTGCGTCCCGGCACCCACCACGAGCAGCGGCCCGTCGGGGTGCGGGGCGAGCTCGCGGGCGGCGAGCATGCTCAGGGCGGCGGTGCGCCGGGCGGTGACGACGGTGCCGTCGAGCAGACCGAGCCGCGAGCCCGTCGCGGCCTCCATCACGACAACCTCTCCTTGTATCGTCGGCAGGCCGCGACCAACGTTCTCCGGGTGGACGGTGACGAGCTTGGTGATGGAGATCTCCGCGTCGGAGGCGGGCATGACGAGCAGAACGCCGTCCTCCGCCAGCGGTAGGGCGAGGCGGGGCGGCGCCTGTACCGCGCCGGAGCGCCGGGCTAGCGCGACCTCGCGGATGGCGTCGGCCAGCTCCAGGTAGGGCAGGCGGGAGGCCGTATTCTCTGCGCTCAGGATCTCCACCGCCGGCTCCGCCCGCTAGCCGCACGTGGCGTTCGTGAGGCGGGTGGGGGAGAAGAGTTCTATGGGGTGCTCGGTCTTTCCGTCGGTGGCGAGATCGGCCAGGATCTCTCCAACCACGCTGCAGAACTTGTAGCCGTGCCCCGAGAAGCCGGCGGCGATGGAGATCTGCGGGTGATCTGGGTGCGTGGAGATGACGAAGTGCTCGTCTGGGGTGTTGGTGTACATGCAGGTCTTCGCGTCGACGAGGTCGCCGTTCATGGACGGGACGTGGCGGGCGAGGTAGCCCCGGATAAACTCCACCTCCTCGTCGTGGATCTCCCGATCTATGCTCTCCGGATCGGCCGGTTTGCCGTCGGCGCGAAAGAACGCCGCCTTGACGCTATCCTCGCCGTCGACGGCCGGGACGCTGTAGAACATGTTGCCGTCGTCCGGCTCGTAGATCCAGATGGGGACCCGCTCCGGTGCGTAGGGTTTCACGCCGCCCTCCGGCCTGAACCAGAACAGGAGCTGGCGCGTAACCTCTAGCGGGAGACCGAGTCCCGCGAGCAACTCCCCGGCCCATGCCCCGGTCGAGACGACGAGCCGCTCCGCCTCGTACGAATTTCGCTCCGTCTCTACCCTCACGCCCGACGAGTTCGTCTCCCAAGAGGTTATCCGCTCCTCGAAGCGCAGCTCCGCGCCCAACGACGAGGCTCGGTCGAAGTGGGCCCTCACGCCTGCCTCGGGCCTGACGAAACCGGCCCGCTCCTCGTAGAGGGCCACCGCCTCCGGGTCGGGTTCAAAGATGGGGTAGCGGCGCTTCAGCTCTGAGGCATCCAGGATCTCGTAGGGCAGCCCGTGCTCGTCGGCGCTCGCCGCGCTTCCCGAGACCAGGGCGCCGTCCGGAGGTCCGATCATAAGCCCACCGTTGAGGGTCATCAGCTCCTCGCCGCTCTCTATCTCGAGTCGCTCCCACAGCTCGTAGGCGCGGAGGAGCAGCGGCACGTAGGCCGGGTCTTCGAAGTACGCCTGGCGGATGATCCTGGACTGGCCGTGGCTCGACCCCCGGTCGTGGACCGGGGTGTGCCGCTCCAGCCCGAGCACCCGCTTGCCGCGTGCGGCGAGGTGGTAGGCCGCCGCGCTCCCCATTCCGCCGAGGCCGGCAACTATAGCGTCGTAGCTCAAATGCCGCCTCTTTCCACCTCCGGCAGCGTGTAATCGAGGTCGGCGGGCAGGTCGGCTATGTCCATCTGGGCCTTCTGGAGCTTGCCGGCAAAGTCCCAGTTCATCGATTGCCAGCGGGTGAACTGGTCCAATACCCAGATTCCGGAGAGCCTGCTGCCGTTGCCACTCTTGCCGTTGCCACCGAAGGGCAGGTGCGCCTCGGCGCCGCTGGTGGAGTTGTTGACCGAGAGCATCCCCGCCGTGTTCCGCTCCCGGAAGCGCAGGGCGTTCTCGGCGGCGCGGGTGTAGATCGCTGCAGAGAGCCCGTAGCCGTGGCCGTTGGCGAGGGTCACCGCCTCATCAAAAGTCGAGAACGACGCCACCCCGACTATGGGGCCGAAGGTCTCGGTGCGGTAGATCTTATCCTCCACCCTCACACCGTCGACGATCGTCGGGTGGTCGTAGAAGCCGGCCTCCGGGTCGCCGACGAAGCCCTCGCGCGGGTTATCTGCGGTGATGCGCCCCGTGCCGGTTGAGCCGTAGACGCTGTGGTGCTCCTGGACGAGATCCAACCATCCCAAGAATCGCTCGTGGAATCGCTCGCTGAGCATAGGGCCGTAGAGGACATCCTCTGTCGGCTCCCCTATCGGTGCTTCTTTGACGGCGCGGGCGAACTTCGCGAGGAATTCGTCGTGGACGGACTCGTGGACGACCACGGTACCGAGCGAGGTGCAGCGCTGGCCGGCGGTGCCAAAGCCCGAGAAGAGGGCGCCTTCTACGGCCAGATCGAGGTCCGCGTCGGGCATGACGACTAGAGGGTTCTTGCCGCCGAGCTCCAGGCACGGAGACTGCATGTGCCGCCCGCAGAGCTCCCCGATCCTCTTGCCGACCTCCGAGGAACCCGTGAAGCCGACCTTGTCCACGAGTCCTTCATCGAGGGCCCGCTCGAGCCCCTCGAAAGCGGCCGGTCCTTCGGCCTGCACGACGTTCAGGACGCCGTCGGGGAGGCCGCCGGCCAAGAAGAGTCGCGCCAGGGCGTCGCCGATGGCTGGGGAGTACTCAGCAGGTTTCCATACCACCGCGTTGCCGCAGGTGAGGGCCGGGATCAGGTACCACGAAGGCACGGCTACAGGGAAGTTGCCGGCGGTGATGATGGCCGCCACCCCGACCGGCATCCGGAAGGTGAAGAGTTGCTTGTCCGGCATCTCGGAGGGGACGCTCTGGCCGTAGAGGCGGCGTCCCTCGCCGGTGAAGAAGTCGCAGGTGTCTATGATCTCTTGCACCTCGCCTAGGGCCTCGACGTATGGTTTGCCGATCTCGCGGGTAACCAGGCGCGCCAGCGCCTCCTTGTTGTTCTCGACGATGCGCCCGATCTTCTTTATGACCTGTGAGCGGATCGGGGCTGGCACCGCGGCCCATCCCGGCTGCGCCTCCCGCGCCGCCCGACACGCCTCGGCGAAGGTCCCCGCGTCCCCGAGCGAGACCTCCGCCACCGTCTCGGTGGTACGTGCCGGATTGGTCGAGGTCATGTGCCCGCCCGGCGCGTCGCCCGGTGTGCGTCCACCCACTATCGAGGCGACGGGGCGGGCTCTGGAGGCGGCTTCTCCGCGAGCATCGGTGGTACGCATTCTCTACCTCCCGGCCTTCCTTGTGTCTCCCTACCTTTACACCATCCTACACCAAAGCCTCGGGGCGGTCCTTGCAGTAGAATCCGGGTAGAGAGAGCGTAATAACGGCCGTCGCGTGGGGTTTAAGTATATGGGAGTAGTAGATAAGGCCATAGCCAACTCGGTGCCCGTCATCCCGCGGCCCATCGTGAAGAAGATATCGAGCCGCTACATCGCCGGCGACACGTTGGATGAGGCGGTCTCTACGGTTAGAGACCTAAACGAGCAGGGCTGTGTCGCTACTATCGATCTCCTCGGCGAGAGCACCGAGAGCAAGGCCGACGCGGCGGGGAAGCTAAAGGACTACGAAAAGGTCGTGGACGCCCTCGACGAGCACGGCTTAAAAAGCGGCATCTCCGTCAAGCTCACCGGCCTCGGTCTCAACCTGAGCGAGGAGCTCTGCCGGGCCAACCTTGAAGAGATCGTCGAGTACGCCGGCGCCCGTGGCCGCTTCGTGCGGGTGGACATGGAAGACTCGCCGTACACCGAGGCGACGCTCCGAATCGTCGAGGACACGCACCGGCGGTACGGGAACACAGGAGCGGTGCTCCAGGCGTACATGCGCCGCGGCATCGAGGACGTGCAGCGCGCCGTCGAGGCCGGTTTCTCCGTGCGGCTGTGCAAGGGTATCTACGACGAGCCCCGAAGGGTGGCTTACAAAGACTTTCACACCGTTAGGCAGAACTATATTCTCCTGCTCGATGAGCTCTTGAGGGGCGGCGTGTACGTCGGCATAGCGACGCACGACGAGTTCCTGATCTGGCACGCGCTGCGTCTGATCCACCAGTTAGAGGTCCCTAAAGACCGCTACGAGTTCCAGATGCTCCTCGGCGTGGACGAGGAGCTGAGGAGCATACTCGTCGGGGCCGGGCACAAGCTCAGGGTCTACGTGCCTTTCGGGGAGGACTGGTACGAGTACTCGACCCGCCGCCTCAAGGAGAACCCTAAGATAGCCGGCTACGTCGCGAAAGACGTGATCGGGAGCATCACAGGCGCCATCAAGAGATAGGAGCGACCGTGGGACTGATACCGTACAAGAACGAGACCTACCTGGACTGGTCTGACGAGAGGAACATCCTCGCCATGCAAACCGCCCTTACGGAGGTCGGGACCCGTCTAGACCGGAGCTACCCTGCGGTCATCGGTGGCGAGCGCGTCGAGACCGACGGCGAGATTGTCTCCGTCAACCCGGCGAACCCTTCCCAGGTGGTAGGCCGCACCGCCAGCGCCACCGAGCGCGAGGCCGACATGGCGCTGGAGACCGCGACGAGCACCTTCGAGACGTGGAGCCGCACCTCCCCCGAGGCGCGGGCGCGTATCCTACTTAGGGCCTCGGCGATCATGAAGCGCCGCAAGTTCGAGCTCCTTGCGTGGGAGGTCTACGAGGGCGGCAAGCCCTGGAACGAGGCCGACGCGCAGGTCGCGGAGGCGATAGACTTCCTGGAGTACTACGCCCGCGAGATGCTCAGGCTCAAGGACGGGGTGGAGATCTACGCTATTCCCGGCGAGGAGAGCCGCTACACCTACCAGCCGATGGGCGTTGGCGTCGTGATCGCGCCTTGGAACTTCCCGACCGCCATCCTCACCGGCATGTCGAGTGCTGCCATCGTCACGGGCAACACCATCGTCATGAAGCCCTCCGAGTTCACGCCCGTCGTCGGGGCGGTCGTCGCGGAAATCTTCGAGGAGGCCGGGCTGCCCGAGGGCGTCCTGAACTTCCTCCCAGGCTACGGCTCCGAGGTCGGCGACTACCTCGTCCAGGACGCGCGCACGCGCTTTATCTCGTTCACTGGGTCGATGGGGACGGGCCTGCGCATAAACGAGCTCGCCGCCAAACAGATAGAGCGCCAGCGCTGGGTCAAGCGGGTCATAGCCGAGATGGGCGGCAAGGACGCGATGGTCATAGACGACTCAGCCGACCTCGACTCCGCCGCAGCAGACATCGTCAAGAGCGCCTACGGTTACTCGGGCCAGAAGTGTAGCGCTGCCAGCCGCGCTATTTTGCACGAGGACATCTACGATGAGGTGCTGGGCAAGGTTCTGGAGCGGGCTAGGACGCTCAAGATCGGTGTCCCCCAAACCCCCGACGTGAACGTCGGCCCGGTCATAAGCGAGCCGCAATTCGAGAAGGTGGCAAGCTACGTGAACGTCGGAAAGCAGGAGGGCGAGCGCGTTCTTGGCGACGACCCCGGCGACCCGGAAAAAGGCTACTTTGTCAGCCCCACGATCTTCGAGGTCGAGCGGGAGGCCAGGGTGGCGCAGGAGGAGATCTTCGGCCCGGTTCTGTCCGTCATAAGGGCGCGCGACTTCGACAACGCCCTAGAGATCGCCAACGATAGTCCCTTCGGCCTAACAGGCGGCGTCTACTCCAAGAACCGCGACCACCTAGAGCGCGCGAGGAGGGAGTTCAAGGCCGGCAACGTCTACTTCAACCGCGGCATCACCGGGGCCCTCGTCGGCGTCCAGCCCTTCGGCGGCTTCGGCATGAGCGGCACCGACTCCAAGGCCGGCGGCCCCGACTACCTCCCGCTCCACATGCTCGCAAGGACGGTGGTCGAGAGGTTTTAAGAGGCGCTACTCCGAGGCCCTGACGCCTTGCCTGGCGCGGTCGAACGCGCCTGAGAGTATTGTGGCAGCCTGGATCACGGGGCTGAGGGCGGGCCCGTACGGCGGGGAGTAGGCGAGATCTATGTTGATGAGGTCAGGATAAGAAAGCTTGCCCCAGAGGGCCGTGGCGCAGATGTCCGTGAGCTTGGCCGCGCCCGAACCGGCGGACTCGGCCCCTAGAAGCCGGCCGGTGAAACCGTTTGCTATAAGCTTGAGGAAGACCTTCTCCGCGCCGGGATAGTAGGCCGCGCGGTCGTAGACCTCGATCCCGGCGCTGAAGGTCTCGAAGCCCGCGTCCCTGGCCTCCTGCTCCGAGAGGCCCGTCTTGCCCACCCCCAGATCAAAGACCTTGAAGATGCCGGTCCCGAGGACGCCGGGGAACTCCGAGGTGTCCTCGCCGACGGAGCTCGCGACGTTGGTGCCGGCGACGCGACCCATCTGGTTCGCGGTGTCGCCCAAGGGTACCCAGACCGGCCCGCCGCTTACCAGGTTGGTGGTCTCCACGCAGTCTCCGGCCGCCCACACGTCGGGGAGGCTCGTCTTCATGTGTTCGTCCACCCGGATGGCCCCGGTCGGGCCGATCTCTGCTCCGGCCTCCTCCGCCAGGTCGACGCAGGGTTTTATGCCGACGCCGACGATCACGAGGTCCGTCTCCAGCTCGGTGCCCCCGAACCTCACGCCACGGATGCGCCCTTCCCCGACGAATTCCTCGACCTTCTCGCCGGTGTAGGCTTTGACGTTATGCTTCGCGAGCTCGGCTTCCACCCTCTCGGAGACTTCGGGCCCGTAGGCGAGGGCGACGCGGTCCGCGCCTTCGATCAGGGAGACTTCCATCCCGATCCGGCACAGGTTCTCCGCCACCTCAAGCCCGATGTACCCCCCGCCCACCACGACCGCCCTCTTCGGGGAGTGCTCCTGCGTGTATCTGCGCACCTCGTCGGAGTCCGTCAGAAAGCGGAGCTTGAAGACGCCGTCGAGGTCCGCGCCGGGAATCGGGGGGAGGACGGCCCTGGCGCCGGTGGCGACGACGAGCCGGTCGTAGGAATCCTCGAACGTCTCGCCGGCCGCGAGATCGCGCACGGAGAGTCTTTTGCCGGCGGCGTCTAACTGTTCGACCCGGTGACGGACCAGGACCTCTATGTCCTGCTTCGCGAACCGCTCAGGGGTACGGGCAACGAGCTCTTCGCGCGTCCCGACCACGCCGGAGAGGAGGTAAGGCAGGCCGCACTCGCTGATGGAGGGTTCGGGCTCCTCCTGGTAGACCGTGATCTCCAGCTCCGGATCCAAGCGGCGCGCCCTTGAGGCTGCCTTCGTCCCCGCCGCCAC
>DASQVA010000267.1:0-4371 GCA_035641035.1 Rubrobacter sp.
CACCCTCCGCTCCCATGAGGTGGTCGTGAAGGGTGGCAAGGTCAAGGTCAGGCTGTAATCTCGTGGGGGAGCGGTGGCACCAGGCGGACGGAAGGCTCGTCGTTCGAGAAGAAGAAGCGGCCTTTCTCGTCGTGGGGGCCGAAGACCCCGATGACTGGCTCGCCCGCTTCGAGAAGGGGGACGGCTTCCCGGCTCGCCAGTGGGCCGAGAACATGGTCCGCGTCTACAACCGGCGTCTGGAACGTCGGTCGGGCGGTCCACCTACGAATCCCGGCACGCGACCGTACGGCTACCATCCGGAACCGTAAAAGCGTGGGCACCCACCTTTCGAGACTTGCCTAAGACTCCAGGACATCGGACAATAATTTTACGAGTCGGCGGGCCTAGCTGCCGTGAAAGCGAGCCCCGCCCGTCCGACGTTCTCTCGCAAGGTATCGAGGACGCCGATCAAATTCGTGCAGTCGCCCCCCGACAACGAACGGCCGTTCCCGTGCTCGAGGACGTCGCCCACAGCGCCACCCCTTCGCCGGCACCCAGCCGGCTTACCATCCCCGCCTTACTGTGCACGTCGACGGCCCACCGTCTCCCTTGCCGGTTCCCGAACAATCTAGCGGAGCGCCCCCAAATCGCCACCCGGGCGTCCCGCCCCTCTTCGTTTCCGACACCGCGCCCCCTGCATCTCTGGCCGCTAACCAACCCGGCGGAAGTATACCGCGGTACACTGATTGCGAAGGTGACCGCACTGGCACAGTGGCAGGAGGTGAGCCGTGAAAAACGGACACGAACGGCTTTGGGATTTCGGTGAGGTCGGTAGGCTTCCCGACCCGGCTGACAACGTCGCGATAGCTACCCGCAGGCTTGAGGCGGGGACCCGCGTCTCCTACGACGGGGTGGAGTTCGAGATTCTCAACACGGTCTTGGAGGGCCACCGCTTCGCCGTCGAGCCGATCAGCAAGGGCGAGGATCTCCTCTCCTGGGGCCTGCCCTTCGGGCGGGCGCTTCGGGACATCAGCCCTGGGGATTACGCGTGCAACGAGAAGATTCTGCGCGTGCTGCGCGAACGCTTTGGAGTTCCGTCCGAACGTGGCGAAGACGTGGAACTCGAGGGGACCGCCGACCAGGGTGGGGGCCGGGTGCCTGGCGCGTACCGCGAGGCCGGCCTGGACCTGCCCGAGGAACCAAACTTCCGCGACGCTGAGCTCGAGCCCTACGTCCTGGACGAAGAGAACTTCCGTCCCGGAGAGCAGGTGCCGCCCTACGAGGAGTCCCGCACTTTCATGGGTTACAGGCGGGACGGGGGTAGGGGCGTCGGGACCCGAAACTACGTGGTTCTGCTTGGCGTCACCTCCCAGCTTACCGGGTTCGTGAGGGCGCTGGAGTGGGAGATGAAGGGCGTCTCGGACGCCTACGAGAACATAGACGGCATCGTCTGCGTCGCCCACACCGAGGGCGGCGAGGGTCGAACGCCGAACAACCTGGACCTCCTGCTGCGGACCATGAGCGGTTTCATAGTCAACCCCAACGCTGGGGCCGTGCTCGTCGTTGACCACGGTGGGGAGGGCGCCGTCACGAACGAGATGCTCCGATCCTACGCCTTAGAGCACGGCTATCCGGTAGACGACGTGCCGCACGAGTTCATGAGCCTGAAGGGGAATTTCCGGGCGGACCTGGAGCGGGCAAAGTCTAAGGTTATGGGGTGGATAAAAAGGGTGAACGTGGTCCGACGCACGAAAGAGCCGCTTTCGGAGCTGAAGATAGGGCTACAGTGCGGCGGGTCTGACGCCTTCTCCGGCGTCTCGGCCAACCCGTTGGTCGGGTGGGTATCAAGGGAGGTTGTGCGGAACGGCGGGGCGGCCAACCTGGCGGAGACGGACGAGCTCATCGGGGCCGAGCGCTACGTCTTAAAGAATGTGAAGGACGTGGAGACAGCTGGGCGTTTTCTCAGGGCGGTCGAGCGGTTCAAGGAGCGGGTGGGCTGGCACGGGCACACGGCGGAGGACAATCCCTCGGGCGGCAACAACTTCCGCGGGCTCTACAACATCTCCATAAAGTCTATCGGCGCCGCCAGGAAGAAGGACCCTGAGGTGCGCGTGGACCACGTCATCGAGTACGCCCAGCGGATGCGCGAGGGTGGGTTCTACTTTATGGACAGTCCTGGCAACGACCTGGAGAGCGTCGCCGGGCAGGTCGCCTCGGGTGCGAACATGATCTTCTTCACCACGGGCAACGGCTCCATAACCAACTTTCCCTTCGTCCCGACCATAAAGGTCGTCACCACCACGGGACGCTACGACCTCCTCTCCAAGGACATGGACGTGAACGCCGGCGCCTACTTGGACGGGAAACCCTTAGACGAACTCGGACAGGAGATGTTCGAGCGCACCATCACGGCCGCCACCGGCGAGAGGACCGTCGGCGAGCGCGCAGGCCACGCCCAGGTCTCCATCTGGCGCGACTGGAAGCAGACGAGCGCCGAGAACCTGGACGCGATACAAAATTCCCCCGAGCCGAGCGGCGAACCGTTGCCCGTGACAGAGCCGACGGACGCCCCGGACGTCGAGTTCTCCTTCGAGGCGCTCAAGACCGAGAGAGGCCTCGTCTCAGACCAGGTCGGGCTCGTGATGCCAACGAGCCTGTGCTCCGGTCAGATAGCGCGCCGTATCGCCAACCGCCTTAACGAGCAGGAAGCTACAAGCCTCGCCAGGGATAAAGTCACCCGCTTCGTCGCCCTGCCGCACACCGAGGGCTGCGGCGTCTCCGCGGGCTCGGCCGAGTTCATCTACTCCCGCACCGTGCTCGGTCACCTTGTCAACCCCTCCGTGAGGGTCGGCCTGCTGCTGGAGCATGGCTGCGAGAAGACCCACAACGACTACTTCCGCAACCGCCTGGAGAAGGCCGGCCTCGACCCGGATCGCTTCGGCTGGGCGAGCGTCCAGCTCGACGGCGGCATTGAGAGCGTCGTGGACAAGGTAGTGGACTGGTTCGCCGACACCCTCGAGGCTGCCGAGGATTTGGAGCACGAGACCGCCGGACCGAAATCCTTGCGGCTAGGGCTCCATGCTTCCGGCCCCGTCTCTGACGAGGCCGTCCTGAGCCTGGCGGGGGTGACGCTGGCCGTGGTCCGCTCCGGCGGCACGGTGGTCGTCCCGGAGAGGTCGTCGGTGCTCTCTGCTTCGGCCTACCTGCAAGCGGTGCTAGGAGACCATCCGGTAGAGACCACGCTGGCCTACGGCGAGGCCGCGACGAAGCCGGGGCTGCACGTTATGGAGGCGCCGACGGACCACTGGGTAGAGACCGCGACTGGGCTCGGGGCGACGGGCGTGGAGGTGATGCTTGCGCACGTAGCGAGGCATCCTTTGCAGGCGCACCGCATGATCCCGCTGATCCAAGTCTCCTCGGACCCGCAGACGCTGCGAGACCACGCCGAGGACCTCGACGTACTCCTGGACGGCGATTCGGCCGTCTGGACCGAGCAGGTTCTTCGTACCGTCGCGGCGGTGGCCTCGCGGGAGTACACGCCTAGGCTCTTCGAGGCGGGCAACACAGATTTCCAGTTCACCCGCGGGCTACTCGGTGTCTCGATGTAGAGATCCTTCCCATCTTCACGCGGGCCGCCGGAGGGCGGCACTACTCTAAGCCCGCCGCGGTGACAGGTGGGCTCGTATTGTCATAGGTACGGCCGGGAAACGCGGGTTCCGCGGTGCAGAGCCTGCCGAACCGTCTCGTCGAACATCAGCGCCTCGGCGGCCGCCGGTCAGCTGTGCTCGCGCTGCTCATTGCCCAGGCCCTCTGATAATCGGTTATCGTGGCGACCCAGGTGGCCGCAAAGGGGTGGGGCCCTTCACTGTGACAGTGGGACAATTCGCCATCGGGCTCGCGGTGGTCCTGCCGCTGACCCGCGAAGCGAACTTTGAGGCCAGGTTGGCGTTGCGCCCGAGGTTCTGCTGTTCGGCTTTACCGGGATCTTCCTCGCGTACAGCTTGCGGAACATAACGCTCACCCTCACCTCCCCGTCCCGGTAGCGCCGCCGCCATCATATCCGTTACGCCCGCCACAGTGTCCCTGCTGGCGATGCTGTTCCTTCGGGAACGGTTGCCACGACTTCGGCTCGCTGGCATCAGCCTGTCGGTGGCGGGTTGTGCTGGCGAGCGACGCGGCCCCGTCTGGCGGCGGGTCCGGAGCGCTGCTTGGCAACGCGCTGATGGCGCTCCGTCCTGTCCTACAGTGCATATACGTTGCAGGGAGGTCGCTCGGGGCGAAGTATTCGGCGGTGTTACCACGGTGGCCGGCTTCGCGGTGGGGCTTGTGCTCTTGCTGCCGTTTGCGGCGGGTGAGATCTACGTGCGCGGGATGCCGAGGTTCGGGATAGCC
>DASQVA010000268.1:0-19577 GCA_035641035.1 Rubrobacter sp.
CAAGCTGGTGTTCTTATCACCAGCGGCTCGGTAGTCACACGCGCTAAGGAGACCGCCAACGCTGTATGCGCAGCAGGCTTCAGCCTAGAAAAGCAGCGCCCGCAAGATAATTGGGTTGGGATGGTATTCAGAAAACTATAGCGGCGACGAGCATCCCCGGCGAGATCTGAGAGTGGACGAGCGCACGGACGCGGGGGAGCACGCGCCGCACGCGCTTGGGTACTCTCGACCCTGCTGGGCTTGCCCTTCGCCTTGGGCTTGCTCGTGTACTCGGCGACGGTCACCCTGGACGGGAGGGCGCCGATCACCGCCTGGCAGGACCCGATGCTCGTCGGGTTGACGCTGTTCTCGATCGTGCTCGTCGGCCTGACGGTCGTGGTCCTCTGGCCGCGCCTCGGCGGCGGGGGCGCGAAGGGGCGTCGTCGCTTGGGCCCTGATCGGCGGCCAGTGGTCGTACACCTTCGGCGAGATACTCTCAAACACGATCTCACCATCGGTGAGCCGCCCCAGGACATAAGCTCGCTCTTCGAGATCGCCGGGAGTGCGGTCGTCTTGGTGGGCGCCGTCGCCGCCGCGGTCCTCTACGCGAGGGAGCGGGCCTGGGCCGGGGCTCCAGGCTCGGGCCGTCCTCGGCACCCTGGCGGTGGTGCTGTTCGTCGGGATGGGGTGGTGGTTCACCCACCCCATCGACCAGAGCCAGCCCGGGGGCCCCGGAGCACATGTCCGGCAATCCCGTCTACAACGCGTTCCACTAGGCCAAGAGGCAATGAGCGTCGAGGAGCGCCAAAGATAAAGGGGAACTTCCTGACCGTGCTCGCTAACGGCGGGACCGAAGACCCGAAGCCGCCGAGCGGTTTTACCATGGCCTACCCTTAGCCACCAGCTGTTGTTAGCGAGATACTTTTAAGCGTACAGTTAATGTGTTTTCATGTTCATTTCTTGACAAGGAACGATGTAGTATTTTAAACTTGAGTTGTGATCAAGAAACATATAGGAAAACAAATAAGCCATAGTAAGGTCGATTTTGCCTTTCGAAGTCTTCGATAAACGGGCTTCCACATCCAGCAAAACCCCGATGGTTACAATCCAGAAGGGTGGTCAGTTTTCTCTTAACAAGGCCGCCTATGACGCTATGGACTCGCCAGATGCCGTGGAACTCCTCTATGACCGCGAGGAGAAGATGATAGGTTTCCGTCCTACCTCTCCCACCAGTCCACGAGCCTATCCCATCAAGTTACAGAGCAAGAACTCGGTCGGGCGCGCAGTTGCGGGCCAAGCATTCACCAAGTACTACGGCCTGGACACTACTACGGCTAGACGCTACCCGGTGAAGATGCAGGATGGCGTACTGGTGCTAGACCTCAAGGGAGAAAACGTGGTCGTCACCGGACCACGAGCGGCGATGAAGAGCCGTTTGGGAGAGTAGTGAAGCACCCAATTTCGATACTGTCAGACAACAGGGAGGCCGCGGTGCCTCCATGACGTTGAAAGGTTCGAGGCCGGGGATGCCGCCCCGACCTCGACTTTACGAACCGCCACCGTACGCGCGTAAACGTTCAAGCGGAGGTTCAGCTTGTCTTTGTAACACATCCGCGAACCTCCAGCAACACGGGGGCGAAGCCGGAAGGGTCGATCTTCGTCGAAGAAAGGGGCGCAGGATGCGTAGGGAGATAACCCGCGACAGCGAGCAGCGGCCGTACGTAACATAGAAGGAGCGGATCGGCGCGGGCTGACCATACACTGGTCGGAGCACCCAACCTGGATAGGGTTGCTCGACCCACCACCGCCGAGCGGCACGAGGTTAGGGCCGTAGAGTGCCTGCCCAGAGTGGTGGAGGCCGCCAACAGGAGCCTGAAGAAGGGAGGAGCCACGTAATGACGAAGACAGGAGGACCGGTAACCCGGGAAGGCAAGGAGGTGGTGCGCTGGAATGCCACCCGACACGGGATTCGCTCTCCCGCTCCGGTCGTGCCCGGGGTGGAGAAGAAAGAGGACTGGGAGGAGCACCGGGCCGGCGTGCTGGAGAGCCTCTCTCCGTTCGGGCATCTGGAGCTAGTGCTGGCGGAACGGGTAGCGCTGCTCTGCTGGAGGTTGCACCGTGTGGTCCGCTACGAAACTGAGAGCATCGCCCTATCCCAGGAGAAGATCGAGGATGATCTGGTTTGGGAGAGGCGGATTGACAGCCACGTGCTCGGGTTTCACCACCCGGAGGACGTACGATACGACCTCCAACACACCCGAAGGATCGAGCGCTTGATCAAGGGTTTTTCCAAGCTCGATGGCGACAAGGGTCTCCCCGGTTCCGACGCGGCCGGCATTTTGGAGGCCGTTTGGGGCAACATAAGCGAAGAGGTAGAAGCCGAAGAGGTGCAGATGCCCGAAGAGGTTCCTCAGTGGGCGGGGTTGGAAGGTGATATGACGGAGTGGGACGGCTGGACCGTCTCGCTGGTGCGGGAGTGCATTGTGCGTATAGCCTCGGTAGTCGGGGAGAATCCGGAGGTGTTGACCGAAGCCGCCAAGCAGACGGCTCACCTGAACGTCATACGCGCCAAGTCGGCCGCGGAGCGCGTGGAGTCGGATCTCAAACGGAGGAGTCGAGAGCGCCTCTTGCCCGACGAGAGGACCCTGGAGAAAGTCGCCCGCTACGAAGCTCACCTTTCCCGCCTCCTGCACAAGACCCTACACGAACTCGAGGCGCGCCAGACCAGAAGAACGGGGGGCTCCGCGCCTCTTGTACGGCTGGATATTGAGGGGAGACCGGATAGTTAAAATCGCCGAACATACCTTGATGGATTATCTCGCATAGTAAGGGTATAAGAATGAGCTTCGAAGTCGCTGCGCAGAAACCTAGAGAGCTCAGGGTTGACAGGGCCCTCTCCCTGCGAGCACTAGGCGAGAGGAACGGCGTGACCTACGACACCATAAACAAGCTCCAGCTCGGACAACGATCGGCGACGCTCTCGACCATCCGCAAGCCGGCAAAGGTCTTGGAGGTGCAGCCCCGCGGGTTGATGAACCAAATTTTTGTTGGTTTTGCAGGGAAAAAATAAAGCTGCCGGACCTGGATTCGAACCAGGACTAAGTGATTCAGAGTCACTCGTGCTGCCGTTACACCATCCGGCAAGGTAACGGCGGATATTGTAACGCTTTATCGGCACACCGTCGAGTTCAACCCGGCAGTCTCGACTACTCCTCCGCTTTCCATGGCGCGCAGGATCCTGATCCTGTCCTCTATCGGTGGGTGGGTCGAGAAGATGCCCTTGGAGCGCTTCTCGAACTTCTTGATCGGGTTGGCGATGTACAGGTGGGCCGTCGCGCGGTTGGCTACCTCCAGAACCTCTCTGTCGCCGCTGATCTTCTGCAAGGCGTCTGCGAGGCCCTTGGGGTTGCGGGAAAGCCTGACGGCCGTCGCGTCGGCGAGGTACTCGCGCTGGCGCGAGATGGAGAGCTGGAGGAGCCGGGCGAAGAGGGGGGCGAGGATGGCGAGGAATATCGCGACGACGATCATGATGATCTGCAACTGCCCGCCGCCCTCCCGACGACCTCCTCCCCTACCGCCGCCGAACCACAGACCGCGCAGGAAGAAGTCAGAAATGAGGACCGTGGTTCCGACGAGGATGCCGACGAGCATCGCGTACCGGATGTCGAAGTTGCCGACGTGGGCCATCTCGTGGGCGATCACACCCTGCAGTTCGTCGCGGTCGAGCTTCTCGAGTAGGCCCTTGGTGACGGCGACGGAGGCGTGCTCCGGGTCGCGGCCGGTGGCGAAGGCGTTAGGGGCCGTGTCGTTCACTACGTAGACCTTTGGCATCGGGAGACCCGAGGCTATCGCCATCTCCTCGACGACGTTAAACAGCACGGGGGCCTCATCGTGTGTGATCTCCTTCGCCCGTGAGGCGGCGAGGACCATCTTGTCGCCGGCGAAGTAGGTGACGAGGCCCGAGATCGTGCCGACGGCGAAGGCCAGAACGAGGCCGAAGAGGGCGCCCTTGGGGTCCCCGATCCAGGCGAACCCGATTATGTAGCCGAAAACTGTGACGAACGCGAGGAAACCGGCTATGAGCAACAGGCTGTTGCGCCGGTTGCGGGCGATGCGCTCCCTGAAGTTTCCCTCGTAGGGGCTCTCGCTCATCCTAGTCGTAGGAGACCGTCACGGACTCCCGCTCGGGACCTACGGCCTCGAAGTATTCCTTTTCGGTGAAGCCCATCATGCGCGCGAAAATCACCGCCGGGAAGCTCTGGATCTTGGTGTTGTAGGAGCCGACCGAGTCGTTGTAGTGCTGTCTAGCGAAGGAGATCTTGTTCTCCGTAGAAGAGAGCTCCTCCTGGAAGTCCAGCAAGACCGTGTTGGACCTCAGCTCCGGGTAGTTCTCCGCCACCGCGAACAAGTTCCCGAGGGCCCCCGAAAGACGCGCCTCGGACTGGGCCTGCTGCCCTGGCGACTGCGGCTGCATCGCGCGCGAGCGGGCCTGCGTTATCTGCGTCAGCACCTCTTGCTCCTGGCGGAAGTACTTCTTCACGCCTTCCAGGAGGTTCGGGATCAGGTCGTACCGCCGCTTAAGCTGCACGTCTATCTGCCGGTAAGACTCCTCGACCTCGTTGCGCCGGCGCACCAACCCGTTGTACGTGACGATAGCGAAGACCACCAGAACCACCGCGATCACGATGAGGACTATTAACAAAACCGTGCCCATCTAAACCTCCACGACTCGGTGGAACACCAGAAAGATTATAGCCCGCGCACGACCCTACGGCTCGATGAACTCGACCCTGTGACCGAACGGGTCTTCCCCGTAGAATCTCCGCTACGGCTCGAGTTCCCTGTCCCACCGCACCACGCAGTCACTCCATCGAGCCTCCACGCCAGCCCGTCCAGGGCCCCGCCCTTGGAGGCCGGGTGTGCCTTCGCGCTCGGCCGGAACAGCTCCTCGACCCCGAGGTGAAGCCGACGCCCGTCCGGCAACGTGCCAGACCCCGCCCTGCCGGCAAGCGTGAGTGGCTTCTCCAGTTCCGCGAGGCCGAGCGATCCGGCGAAGTAAGCTCGACGCGCCCGCTCCTCCCCGCCGCGCGGCATCACGAGCTGCACGTGGTCCAGGCCGTCTACTATCTCCCACCTCCCGCAAAGGGTTTTCCTGTAGCCTGACCCTACCAGACGACGGAGGAGCTCAGTGCCCGAATACGATCCCCTAGCTGATCTCTACGACCTCGAGTACGCCCACGACTACGACCTCCCTTTCTGGCTCGCCCTCGCCGAGCGCGAAGTCGGACCCATCGTCGAGTGGGGCGCCGGCACCGGCCGCCTCGCCGTCCCGCTCGCCGCCGCAGGTCACAACGTAACCGCCGTCGAGCTCTCCGAGGAGATGGTCGGGCGAGGCAAGAGGAAGGGGAGCACCGTTGCGTGGGTTGTCGGCGACATGCGCAGCGCACAACTTGAGCGCCGCTATGGCCTAGCCGTCTGCGCTTTCAACTCGTTCCTGTGCCTGACCAGCTTAGACGACGCGCTAACGTTCTTGCGCAACGCGCGAGATCACCTCTCGCCTGGCGGTCTGCTCAGCATAGAGGTCTCGGCGTTCTCACCGGAGGAACTAGTAGATCCTCCCGGCGGTCCGGAGTTGCGCCACGACTTCACCCGGGCACTACCTGACGGCAGGCTCGACCGCTTGAGCGTCTCCCGTTACGACGCCGCCTCTCAACTCATGCAGATGCGCCTGTTCTACGAATGGTATGACGCTTCGGGCGCTCTGGAGAACCGGAGAGCCCACGACCTGACCATCCGCATCGTCGGGCGCGACGAGTTGCTGTTGATGCTGCGGCTGTCCGGGTTCGAGTTGGAGGCGGTTTACGGCGGTTTCGAGGGTGAGCCGTTCACCCCGGCGATCGACCATCTAGTCGTGCTGGCGCGTGCATAGCAGTCGGCCATCAGCTGTCAGCCATCAGCTGTCAGCCATCATCAAAAAACGTGAGGCCTGACGGTTCTCAGGCCAAGTTCTACTGCCGCACTGGGCGGAGCCTGGGGATGAATCGAGGGACGAGTCGGCAGTGCGACTGTAGCGGAGCCCGAAGCGGCGCAGCTCGCGCTATTGAGGCATAGCTGGAGGGCGAACTGGGCGGCGTGGAGGGTGGCTAACACGATCAGTAAGAGCTTAGAGCGCATTTCAAAACCCTAATGGAGTATAACCTTGCGAGCAGCGAGAGGATGGTTTTTCGGCAGGGGTTTCTGTGTTTGGGTTATGTGCTCACCTGCTCTGGGCACCTACGCTTGAGGCTGTGTAATGCGCTCTTAGTGCATGGCCCCGTCGGAGCATCCGAGATGCCGTCCACGTCGTATGGGGGCCGACGGGCGACTGATAGACTCTGGATTTATCCGCTGGCCTCACCCATACTCTCCGCGATGAGCCGTCGTTCCTGGGGCTGATCTGCGGCGATGTCGTCCTGGAACGTCTCGGTTGCCAAGACGACAGCCACTATAGTGATCAAGGCCATGAAAGCCAGGTACAGCGCGACCGCACCGTACCCGAAGGCCGCCAACAGCGCCGTGGCAATAAACGGCGAGAGGCCGCCCGCGAAGACCGACGCTAGTTGGTAACCGAGTGAGGCTCCACTGTAGCGGACGCGGGTCCCGAAGAGCTCGGAGAAGAAGGATGCCTGCGGCCCGTACATCGCGGCGTGGCCCCCGACGAGCGCCAGCACGATGGCAAGCCAGATCAAGACGGTGACCTCGGTGTTGACGAGCCAGAAGAATGGAAAGGCGAAGAGCAACGAGAACACCGCGCCGCCCAGGTACACCGGCTTCCGGCCTACCCTGTCGGAGAGCGCCCCGTAGAACGGGATCGCGAAGAGCTCTATCGCCGAGGCGATCATGACGCCAGCCAATACAAGGCTGTTCGGGAGCCCGAGTTGCTCCGTCACGTAGGCCAGCACGAAGACGCTGAAGACGTAGAACGAGCCGTTCTCGGCGACCCTGAGCCCCATGGCTATGAGTACGGCCTTCGGGTAGGTGCGCAGCACGTCTATGATGGGCATCGGGGCCGTGGTGTTGCTCTCCTGCACCTGCCTAAAGGCCGGCGACTCCGCGATGGCCAGCCGGATGTAGAGCCCGACGCCCACCAGTACGATGCTGAGCAGGAACGGGACGCGCCATCCCCACGCGAGGAACTGCTCCTCGGGGAGCAGCGCGAACAGGTAGACGGCCAGGGTACCGAGCAGGAGTCCCGCCGGAACCCCCATCTGGGGCCAGCTCCCGTAGAAACCGCGCCTGCCCCTCGGGGAGTGCTCGACGGCCATCAGGACCGCCCCACCCCACTCCCCGCCGACGCCAAAGCCCTGGAAGACGCGCAAGACAACGAGCAGGATCGGGGCCCACACGCCGATGGTCTCGTAGGTCGGCAACAAACCTATGAGGAAGGTCGCGACTCCCATTATCAGGAGCGTGAGGACCAGCATCGTCTTGCGCCCGATCCTATCCCCGAAGTGGCCGAAGATTATGCCGCCCACGGGGCGGGCGAAGAAGCCGACGGCGAACGTGGCGAAGGACGCCAGCGTCCCGGCTAGCGGCGAAAACTCCGGGAAGAAGAGCTGGTTGAAGACCAGCGCCGCCGCCGTCCCGTAGAGGAAGTAGTCGTACCATTCGATCGCCGTACCGATAAAGCTCGCCAGGGCCACTTTCCTTATGGAGTTCTCAGGCACCCGCTCCTGTCCACCTACGCTCTCCATGCGTACCTCCCTTCTCGGGTTCTCCTGCTACAACAATATCATGGTACCGGAGACGGTTGGCAACTGAATCTACCCGGTCCGCGCGACACGAACCATTGTCGGAGCACTCCCGGCCCTTCGTCGCAAGTCGTGGCAGCGGGTCACCACCTCCCCCCTGGCCTTGGGCACGAACCGACTCGGCGGCCGTTCTCGACCCGATCCACCACCGCCACTCAGAACTCCTTACAAAACCCTTGTGGGCAGGTGCTACGCTTGCCGGCATGGAACGAGAATTCGTATCGGACGAGCTGCGGGGGGATCATCGAGCCGCTCTTGCCTGCCGAATCGCCGAAACCGAAGGGCGGCAGGCCCCGCGTGTCTGATCGCGCCGCGCTGGCCGGCATCGTCCTCAAGAGCGGTATCCCTTGGAAGAGGCTTCCAAAGGAGATGGGCTGCGGCTCGGGCAGCACGGGCTGGCGGAGGCTGCACGACTGGCAGGAGGTGGGGGTGTGGCGCCTGCACCGGGTCTTGCTCTACCGACTTGGCGAGGCCGTCCGGATCGACTGATCCAGGGCGTGCCTAGACTTGGCGAGCGTGCCCGCAAAAAGGGGGCGAGCGGGTCGGCAAGAACCCGACGGATCGCGGCAAACCGGGCTCGAAGTGCCACGTTGTTTCGGACCGAAGGGGCATACCGTTCGCGGTAGTCCTCACGTCGGCCAACGTCCACGACTCAAAGGTCTTCGAGGAACTCGAAGACCCCGTCGAGCCGATCAGGCGCCTGGGGAGGGGCCGCCCACGCAAGAGGTCCGAGAAGCTCCACGCTGACAAGGGCTACTACTTTCCCGCTGCCGCAAGGCCCTTCGCAAGCGCAGGATAAAGGCGCGCATCGCCCGGCGCGGCGTCGATACGAGCGGTTGGGACGACATCGGTGGGTGGTCGAGTGGAAGCTGACGTGGCTCGGCAGGCACCTCGAGTCCACCGCCGCCAACGCGGCAATCGCCCGTTTTGAGGACGGTACGGAGGCAGAGGGAGACCTCCTCGTCGGCTGCGATGGCTGCCATTTCCGGATCCGTCGCTCCGCAATGCCGGACATCCCAGAGCCCGCTACACGGGCATCATCGACTCGGGCGGTCCTATCGCAGCGCGTCCGTTCTGTCCTCCAGAGGCGTCATGCGGATGACCTTCGGTAAGGAGTGTGCTTCGTCGGCTACCAGGTCACGCCCTTGGGGGAGGTCTACTAGTTCGAGAACTCCCAGCAGCCGATCTAGCCGAAACGGGAGGAGCTTCAGGCCATACCGGACGAGCGGTGGCGCCGGAAGCTGCTCGACGTGCACCCCGACGACCACGCGCTCCTATAGCAGAGATCATTCGCTTCCACGACGGTCCGGTAGGACGTTGGCCAAGCTACGATATGCCCTCGTTGCCCAGCTGGCCCACGGACCCGGTGTGCCTGATCGGGGACGTAGCACACGCGACGCTGCCGAGAGCGGGGCAGGGCGCCTCGCTGGCGATGGAGGATGCCGTCGGGCTCGCCGGGTGCCTGCGCGACGTCCCAGACCGGGAAGCGGACTTTGCCGCCTTCGAACGGCTTCGCAAGGGCCGGGTCGAGAAGCTCGTCGAGGAGGCCAGGAGAAACCGCGACAGGAAGCCCTACCAACGCGCTCACCCGCGGGTTCCGCGACCTGGTGCTGCCGTTCTTCCTCGAGATGGGCATCGAGAACGCCAGAAAAGCCTACTCCTACACCGTGGACTGGGATGAGAAGGTAGCGCAAGGGAAGCTGTACCGGAAAGTTTGAACGAGCCCATCAGCGAACATCTAGAGTGTCCGCCCTTGCCCCGGTGAGGGTGTTCTGACATCTCCCGCGACCGTGGCAGGGAGACGCCCGGTCAGCTCGGGTGGGTCGGACCGGCGTACAAGGATCTCCGGCGTACGGTGCCAGCCGGCGCATTCGTGCAGCGCGCCGGCTAGCCCGGCGACGAGATCCTCGGTCACCAGCACGCCGGGCTCCAAGTGCAACGTTTTGACCTCGAAGACGCCCCGCTTACGGTGCGCCTTCGCGTCGAGCCTGCCGACAAGCGCGCCGCGGTGCAGTATCGGGAGCGAGTAGTACCCGTACCTGCGGCGGGCCGCCGGCGTGTAGACCTCGATCCTGTACTCGAAGCCGAAGAGCTCCGACGCCCGGGCACGGTCCCAGACGACAGGGTCGAACGGGGAGAGCAGTGTCGTGGACGAGGGCAGCAGCCCGCCGGAGAGAACCCTCTCGGCCAGCCCCACGTTGTCCGGGTGCACGTAGGCTGGCTCGTCCCAGCCCGCGATCCGGGCGCGAAGCAGTTTCCCCTCCTCTACCAGTTCGTCGAGTAACCCGGCGACCCCTTTCTTGGGCGTGCGGAAGTAGTCGGGCACCCAGCGGGCCACTACCACGCCCAGCGCCCGCACCGCCTTCAGGGCGAAGACCCGACCTACCTCCTCGTGTGTCGGCGCGAGGGCGTCTTTCCAGCCTGGAAGCGCGCGCTCTAGCACGCGCTCGCGCAGGTCGTAGACGCGGTGGAAGTTGGGGTCGCGGCGTGAGATCATGAGCTCGCCGGCGGCGAAAAGATGCTCAAGCGCCCGCTTCTCCGGCTTCCAATCCCACCAACCACCGCCCCGTCCGTCGGCGCGCTCGAACTCGGCGGAGCGTACCGCCCCCCGCTCGCGCACCTGCGCCAGCACCCGCTCGACCTCCTGCGGATGCGCTTCGAACCAGGAGCGGGTCTTCTCCCGCCCTTCGAGCATGAGTCGCCGGTAGAGGCTGTAGTCCTCGATGGGGAGAAAGCAGGCCGCGTGCGACCAGTACTCGAAGAGTTTCCCCTCGGCGAGGAGCTCGTCCAGCCAGCGCGGCTCGTACGGCCCCAGCCTGCTCCACAGCACCAGGTAAGGGCTGCGGGCGACGACGGAGATCGAGTCGATCTGCAACACCGCCATCCGCCGGACGGCCTCTAGCACGTCAGCCTTCCCCGCGGGGCGCTCCAACCGAGGGTTCAAACCCTGCGCCGCGAGCAGGAGCGCGCGGGCATCGCCGCGAGAGAATATCATCGGCTCTTCCGAACCCTCCCGATACCGTGCTGCACCGCATCCATTCCGCCCCCACGATCATCGCCGACCGCCGTAGTTGTACGGCAGCTACGACGGCGTAACGAGTACCAAATGAGTGAAAGGCCTCAGGTTTTAACTGACGCCTGGGACCTGTAGCCTAACCGGGTAGCAGACTTCTGCCGACGAGGTACCCGTCCACCTCCTTGGCGGCCTTGCGGCCTTCGGCGATGGCCCAGACGATCAGGGAGGCGCCGCGCTTGGCGTCGCCGGCGACGAAGACGCCGGGCTCTCTAGTAGCGAAGCCGCTCTCGGAGTGGATTGCGCCCCGGTCAGTAAAGCCGAGGTCCATCTCCTCCATAAACCTGTCCCGCACGGGACCGGTGAAGCCGATGGCGAGCAGCACGAGGTCGGTCTCAATCTCGAAGTCCGTGCCCTCCTTGGGGACGGTCTTGCCGTTCTCGCGCTCGGTCTCGACGGCGTGCATCCTCTCGACGCGACCGTTGCTCCCGGAAAACCCCTTGACGGCGACGGAGAAGCCGCGCTCGCCACCCTCTTCGTGGGCAGGGTAGGTGTGCAAGATTAGGGGCCAGTCGGGCCACGTGAGGCGATCTGGGTTCTCCGGGGGCCTCGGGCCGTGCGTGAGGACCTTTACCGAGGCGCAACCTTCGCGGTGGGCGTTGCCGAGGCAGTCGGCGCTCGTGTCGCCGCCGCCGAGGACGACGACGTGCTTGTCCTTCGCGAAGATCTCGACCTCCGCGTTCGTCGGGAGCCCGGCCACCCTCCGGTTCTGCTGCACTAGGTAGTCCATGGCCAGGTGAATGCCACCGAGCCCGCGGCCCGGTACGTCGAGGTCGCGGCCCTGCAGGGCGCCGACGGCCAGCACGACCGCATCGTACTCGGCCTTCAGGTCCTCTGTCGTCGGGTCCTCACCAACGTGGGCGTTCGTGCGGAACTCGACGCCTTCCTCCTCCATCAGGGCGATGCGCCGGTCCAAGACCCACTTCTCGATCTTGTAGTCAGGGATGCCGTATCTAAGAAGTCCGCCTATCTTATCGTCCTTCTCGAAAACGACCACCGAGTGCCCGGCCCAGTTAAGTTGCTGCGCCGCCGCGAGCCCCGCCGGACCGCTCCCAACGACCGCGACCCACCTGCCGGTCCGTCTCTCCGGTGCGGGCGGATGGGCGACGACCCAGCCCTCATCAAAAGCCCGGTTGATGATGGAGAGCTCTATCTCCTTGATGGTAACGGGCTTGTCGTTGATAGCGAGCACGCACGCCGACTCGCACGGGGCCGGGCAGAGCATTCCCGTGAACTCGGGGAAGTTGTTGGTCTGGTGCAGGCGGTCTATCGCCTGCTTCCAGTGATCTCGGTAGACGAGGTCGTTCCAGTCCGGTATGAGGTTCCCGAGAGGACACCCCGTGTTGCAAAAAGGCACCCCGCAGTCCATGCACCGCGACGCCTGGCCTTTGAGCTCCTCGTCCGGCATCGGCTCGTAGACGTAGCGGTAGTCCTGGACGCGCTCCTCGACGGTCCGCTTCGGGGTGGGCTTGCGTCCGATTTTCAAGAACCCCTTCGGGTCGCCCACTAGCTCGCCACCTCCAGCTCCGCCTCCTGGCGCTCCCGCACCACCCGCCTGAGGTCGTCCGGCATCACCTTGACGAACTTCGGCAGGAGCTCGTCCCAATCCTTCAGCACGCGCCGCGCCCGCTCGCTATCGGTCCAATCCAGGTGCCGCTCGACCATGCCGTGCAACAACTCTATATCCTCGTCGCTCTCTACACCCTCGAGCCCTACCATATCCCGGTTGCAGAGGCTCTCGAAGCGGTCCTCCTCGTCCAAGACGAACGCGACCCCGCCGCTCATCCCAGCGGCGAAGTTCCGCCCGGTCTCGCCGAGCACCACGACGACCCCGCCGGTCATGTACTCGCAACCGTGGTCCCCGACGCCCTCGACAATGGCATGCGCACCGGAGTTGCGCACCGCGAAGCGTTCCCCGGCGAAGCCCCTGAAGTACGCCTCCCCCGCTGTAGCGCCGTAAAGGGCGACGTTGCCGACAACGATGCTCTTCTCCGGTTCGTAGGCCGCGAGGCGGGAGGGGAAGATGGCGAGGCGGCCGCCGGAGAGGCCCTTACCGACGTAGTCGTTGGTCGTGCCTTCGAGGGTAAAGGTAAGGCCGTGTGCCAGCCACGCCCCGAAGGACTGACCACCAACGCCGTGAAAGTCTATGCGGACCGTGCCGTCGGGCAGGCCCTCGTTGCCGTAGCGTCGCGCGACCTCACCCGAGAGCATCCCCCCGACCGTGCGCTTGGTGTTCGTGACAGGGTGCGAGAAGTGGACCTGTCCCACGTTGTCGAGGGCTGGCATGCACCTCTCGATCAACTCGTTGTCCAAGGACTTCTCGAGGCTATGGTCCTGCTCCTCGACGTTGCGGGTGGCGACCTCGTCGGCCCTCTCAGGGCGGTAGAGGATCGCCGCGAGGTCGACGCCCCGCGCCTTCCAGTGCTCGATGGCCTCGCGCATCCTGAGCCTGTCGGAGCGCCCGATCATCTCGTCGAAGCGGCGGAAGCCCAGCCCGGCCATCAGGGCCCGCACCTCCTCGGCGAGAAAGAAAAAGTAGTTCACTACGTGCTCTGGCGTCCCGGTGAATAGCTTTCTCAGCTCCGGGTCCTGGGTCGCAATGCCGACCGGGCACGTGTTCAGGTGGCACACCCGCATCATGATGCAGCCCGTGGCCACGAGCGGCGCCGTTGAGAACGCGAACTCCTCCCCCCCGAGTAGGGCCGCCACCACCACGTCGCGGCCCGTCTTGAGCTGGCCGTCTGTCTGGAGGACGATCCGTCCCCTCAGGTTGTTCTCGACGAGCACTTGCTGCGTCTCGGCGAGGCCGAGCTCCCACGGCAGGCCTGCGTGCTTTATGGAGGAGAGTGGCGAGGCGCCCGTGCCGCCGTCGTGGCCGGAGATAGTGATGTGATCGGACTTCGCCTTCGCCACGCCCGTCGCCACCGTCCCGACCCCCACCTCCGCGACGAGCTTCACGCTCACCTTGGCCCGCGGGTTGGCGTTTTTGAGATCGTGGATCAGCTGCGCTAGATCCTCGATGGAGTAGATGTCGTGGTGCGGCGGCGGGGAGATCAGGCCGACCCCGGGCGTCGAGTAGCGTACCTTCGCGATGTCCTCTGAGACCTTGTGCCCCGGGAGCTGTCCCCCCTCGCCGGGTTTGGAGCCCTGCGCCATCTTTATCTGCAACACGTCGGCGTTGACCAGGTACTCGGTCGTGACGCCGAACCGCCCGGATGCTACCTGCTTGACCGCGCTGCGGCGATTGTCCCCGTTCGGGTCGGGGGTGAAGCGCATCGGGTCCTCCCCGCCCTCACCGGTGTTGGACTTGCCGCCGATGCGGTTCATGGCGATGGCGAGGGTCTCGTGCGCCTCCTTCGAGATCGAGCCGAACGACATCGCTCCGGTGACGAAGCGCTTGACGATCTCCTTGGCCGGCTCGACCTCCTCGATTGAAATCGGGTCTTGCTCGAAGTCGAAGAGGCCACGCAGCGTCGAGTAGCGCGAGCTCTGCTCGTCGAAGTGTTTCGTGAACTCTTTGAACGTCTCGAAGTCCCCGGTCTTGACGGCGCGCTGCAGGGGGACGATGGTCTCCGGGTTCCACTGGTGGTACTGACCCTGCGCCCTGAGCTGGTACTCACCGCCGATCTCCAGCTCCTCAGCGTTGTCCTCGACCGCCGCGAAGGCGCTGCGGTGCCGCTCGAGCACCTCGCGCGCCAGCGCGTCCATGCCCACTCCCCCGACGCGCGAGGCCGTGCCGGTGAAGTGCTTGTCGACCAGGCCCTGGTTCAGCCCGACGGCCTCGAAGATCTGGGCGCCGCAGTAGGAGAAGAGCGTCGAGATGCCCATCTTGGAGATGACCTTGAGGAGGCCCTTCCCGACGGCCTTGACGTAGTTCTTTGCCGCCTCCTCGGGGCTCACGCCGTCCATGAGGTGAGATCCCGCGAGCTCCTCGACGGTCTCGAAGGCGAGGTACGGGTTGATGGCGGTCGCCCCGTAGCCGACGAGGAGGGCAAAGTGGTGGATCTCGCGCGCCTCGGCTGTCTCCACGACCAGCGTCGTCGCCGTCCTGATGCCGGCCCGCACGAGGTGGTGGTGCACGGAGGAGGTGGCAAGCAGGCTCGGGATCGGGGCTTGCGTCTCGTTCACGCCCCTGTCACTTAAGACCAGGACCGCCGAGCCGCCCTTGACCGCGCTTTCGGCACTTTCGCACAGTCTGCCCAGGGCCTCCTCCATCCCCTTCTCCCCCGCCGAGATGGAGAAGAGCGTGCTCAAGGTGGTCGAGGCCGAAGGTCCGGTGCTGATGTGCCGGATCTTGTCCAGCTCCGCAGCCGTGAGTATGGGTTGATCTATGAGCACCCGCCGGCAGTGCTTGGGCGTCTCCTCAAAGAGGTTCTGCTCGGGGCCGAGGCTCATCTTGAGCGACATCACGAGCTCCTCGCGCAGTGGGTCTATGGGTGGGTTGGTGACCTGCGCGAAGTGCTGCTTGAAGTACGAGAACAACAGCTGCGGCCTCTCGGAGAGGACGGCTAGAGGGGTGTCTGTGCCCATCGAGCCGTCCGGTTCCTTGCCGTTCTGGGCCATCGGGGCAAGGAGTATGCGCTGGTCCTCGATGGTGTAGCCGAAGGCCCGCTGCCGCTCCAGGAGCGAGGTAGACTCGGGGCGTGGGTCGGCGGCGGGGACGGGGAGCTCGTTCAAGTGGATCTCGCCGCTCTCCAGCCACTCGCCGTACGGCCGCCTCCGGAACAGGGGCCGCTTGACGTCCCCGTCGTGCAGGAGCTCGTGGCGCTCGGTGTCTACCACGAGCATCTTCCCCGGCTGCAGCCTCCAGCGTTCAACCACGTCCTCGGCCGGTATCCTCAAGGCCCCATCCTCGGAGGCCATCACGACCCGGCCGTCCTTTGTCACGGAGTAGCGCGCCGGGCGCAACCCGTTACGGTCCAGGGTCGCTCCGACGAGGCGACCGTCGGTGAAGGCGACGGCGGCGGGTCCGTCCCAGGGCTCCATGAGCGCGCTGTGGTAGCGGTAGAAGGCGCGCCTGTCCTCCTCCATCAGGTCGTCGTTCTCCCAGGCCTCGGGGATCATCATGGCGACCGCGTGCGGCAGGCTGCGTCCGGCGAGGTGCAAGAGCTCGAGTGCGTTGTCGAAGGCGGCCGAGTCGCTCTGGCCCGGCATGATGACCGGCGAGAGCTTCTCCAGGTCCTCCCCGAAGAGCTCGGAGCGCAGCCGACTCTCGCGGGCCCGCATCCAGTTCACGTTACCCTTTATGGTGTTGATCTCGCCGTTGTGGGCGATGTAGCGGTACGGGTGCGCGAGCGCCCAGCTCCCAAGCGTATT
Organism: Rubrobacter sp.; assembly: GCA_035641035.1. Classification (GTDB taxonomy): domain Bacteria; phylum Actinomycetota; class Rubrobacteria; order Rubrobacterales; family Rubrobacteraceae; genus Rubrobacter_D. The sequence goes on from DASQVA010000268.1 coordinate 16,159, forward strand.
CGTCGAGAACCGCTCGTGCACCAGCGCGATCGCGCTCACGAAATGCGGGTCCCCGAGATCCGGGTAGAACTTGGGCAACTGCTGGCCCTTGAGCAACCCCTTGTAGATGACCGTCTTCGCGGAGAGGCTGACCACGTAGCAGCCGTGAGAGCCTTCAACGGCCTTGTGAAGCCGGCGACGGATCACGTACAGCTTCCGCTCGAAAGCCGCCTCGTCCCCGCCCCGCCGCCCGATAAAGAACTGCCGGATGCGTGGCATGACACTGCGCGCTATCTTCCCGACCGCCTCTGTCACCACGGGCACGTCCCGGAAGCCCAAAAGGTCGTTGCCCTCCTCGGCGCAGATCTCCGCGAGCCGCCCCTCGCAGTCCAGCCCGTCGGCCTCGCCGGACTCAAAGAGCATACCCACCCCGTAGCACCCCGCGGGCGGAAGCTCGATGCCTAGCACCTCGCATTCCCTGCGGAAAAAAACGTCGGGGAGCTGGGTGAGGATGCCCGCCCCGTCCCCCGTCTCCGGGTCGCTACCCGTAGTCCCCCGGTGCTCCAGGTTGTGCAGTACCTCCAGGCCCTCCTCGACCGTCTCCCGCCTCTGGTGCCCGTCCAGCCGCGCTACGAACCCCAGCCCGCAAGCATCGTGCGCGTACGTGGGGTCGTAAAGTCCGGCTCTAGGGGTCAACAGGTCGTCTCCTATGGCGTCCAGGGTGCGGAACGCCAATTTTTACACGAACCACGCGCTAAGCACAAGAGGAAACAAGTTGTTGCATGCAAGCATCAAGTAAGGCTTCTGGAAAACCGTGAGGGAGTTTGGACTATCCGGGTTTCCTGGGGTGGAGCCCTTGGTAGGAGCCGGGCGGGTTCCAGGTTGCTCCGGGAGCCTGTCCTCTCCCGGGGCTCCCCTAGTCCCCTAGAGTTCGTCGAGGGCGCGCCGGAGCTTCTCCTCTTCCTCGAGTAGCTCCGAGAGGCGGATGTGCAGGTCGGCGGACTCGGCCTCCACCTCGGCGAGGCGCAGGGTAAGCTCCTTCTCGCGGGCCGCGGTCTCCGGGTCGCGTCGCTTAGAGCGGTAGCGCTCGCGGATGTTCCTCAGGCGCCCGGCGGCGTCCCGGCGCACGCGCTCGCGGTCGGCCTTGAACTCCTCGCCCCGCACGTACTCCCGGACACGCTTCACCCTCTCGTCAGAGAGTAGCTCCGAGATGATCTGCGCCGAGGTCTGCTTGAAAAACTTATCGTCCACAGTATTTCCTCCTTCTGCTCGACCTAATTGTAACCGCCCGCGAAGACGCGGCCGACCGTCGACGCTAACCCCTTGCGGCCCTCTGCACGTCCCTGACGAGGATGCGTCCGCCGGAGCCCGTGCCTTCCAGGGTCGAGAGCTCCACACCCAGTTCCTGGGCCCTCTGCCTGGCAGCGTTTGTGGCTTGGACCTGTCGGTCATCCGTCCCCCGGTCATCGGTCCTTCGGTCATCGGTCCTTCGGTCATCCGTCTCGCCGGCGGCCGCGCCATCGACTTTCGTGGGCTCTCCCGTACCCAGGGCTCCTTGCGCTAGTTCTTGCGCTGGTTCTTCCGCTGGCTCGTGCGTCTGGTATGGCGCCCCCGATACGTCCCGGAAGAACTGCGGGTTGTCCTGCAGGGTTTCCAATACCTCGCTGAAGATCGCCCGCACGTTGTCGAGTCGCGCCTTCAGTTGGGCAGAGGCTTCGACGCCCTTGATCTGCAGTTTGACCTTGCCCAACTCCACGTCGAGGCCGACGTTGATCTTGACCAGATCCGCGAGCTCGGCTTGAAAAGACACCCTCGCCCGCAGATCTTCGACCTCCAGGTCGATCTCCTCCACGTTGAGCGACGGCACGTCCAGCAGCACGTCGGGGTCGCCCATGCTCTCCCCACGATCCTCTGTAGCATGGTTGGCGTATCCCTCCTGCTCCCGGCCCCTTCGCTCGTCCCCCCGAGTAGGATGCTTCCCTCGTCGCGAATCTGACTCTCCAGGTGACATAAACCCCGCCTCTACAAGACGTCTAGCCGCTTGTCTGTCGTGCCCCCCCCGCCCCGGAAGTAAACTTGCCCGGCCACCTTGGTGATCTTTGCTGTGTCTAACTTCCGTACGTATAGGGTATAGGTAATCCAGGTTGTAAGCCGAATGGAGACTATGCGCTCCGTCCCAGTTGGGATAACTACGGGGGGAACGTATGACGCAGGGCAATCAGCAGCCACAGCAGGGTCAGCAACAGGCTCAGCAAGGCCAGCAGCAGGGTCAAGGGCAACAACAGCAGCCGAGCCCCTTGCAGTTGCTGGGGCGGGCCTTGGCGGATCTTCGTAGGGTCCAGCACTTGCTGGAGCTCAACTACCCGGACCAGGGAGACGCGATCAAGATGCAGCGCGAAGCGGGGGATCTGATCTGGGGAGAGATACAAAGGATGCGACAACAGCAACAGCAAGGTCAGTAGTAGCCCGGATTCGGTGCCGCGCGGTACGGGTCATGGCCCGTCCGGGGTGGCGAAGTCGCTCCTTCGGAGTCCTAACCCGTCCAGAGGTTCTGCAGGGCGTCGCGGTTGGTAGAAGACCAATGGTCCATCGCCTCTTGCCACGTCTGAAGAAAGGGAGCCGCCGAACCTCTCGCGCTGTGGGCGCCGTCGTCCGTCCCGGTGTTTCCCGCCACTCGAACCCCGCCGGACACCTCGTCTCTTACGGCACAGGCGAACGCGAACACGTCGTGGTCTCCTCCTGCATCCGGATGTAGCCGCGCCAGTAGCAGCCGCCACATCCGCCGGTCTTCAAAGGGCGCGAGCCGCTGGACGTCCTTCGCCTCGAACACTGGACACGACCTCCTCTCTCCCGAGCATTCTATGCTGGGTGCCGGAGCACTGTAAACCCCGTTGTTCGACGATCGCAATACCTAGAGGAACGGTAGAGCACGACGTCCACATATGGCTTACAACGGCCCCTAGGGCGTTGGAACGACGCTTCCTACTTACCCCTCCTCCCTCAGAGGACCTGCTAGATCGGGGCTGTTTCGGTCGCCGGTTTTCCGCTAGGCTGATCCGGGTTCGTACGGATCCCTAAGGAGGCGGCATGCCCGATACTGACACAGACGGCCCCGGTTTTTCGAAACTCGTCTCCGGCCCCGGCATAGCGGCCCTGGCCGTCCTCGGCGTGGCGGTCCTCGCAGCCTCCCGGCTGCTCGGGTCGGAGACTATCCTCAGGGAGGTGATCACGGAGGTTATAGCCGGCTTCGGCAACGCGATACTTATACTCGCGCTCTTCGAGCTGTTCTTCAGGGCCGGCATCGAGCGTCTCGTCCGCAGGGCGACCGGTTCCGACGCATACACGCAGAGCACCAAACGGGTGCGAGAGACGCTGCAGGGCCTCGGGCCGGGCGACCGGGGAATGGAGGCCTCCGTGGGCGCGGCGAAACTGGATGGCAT
>DASQVA010000269.1:0-5927 GCA_035641035.1 Rubrobacter sp.
CCAACACCACCTCCCTGCGGGTAATCGAGAAGCTCGGCATGAAGTGCTTAGGGAACATCAACCCTTGCGTCCCGGACGAATTTACATTGCGCTGTACAGGGAAGACTTCTTCGCGGCGACGGTGACGGGCTGACTACGTACGAGTAGGCAGTAGCTGGAGCGGTTCTCCTTCTGATACATCCCCGTGTCTCCCAAGCGCTGCGGTGGAGCGTAAGTGCTACGCTCCTAGCTTCCACGAGTCTCGAGGGCAAAGAGGAGTTGTAGGATAACTGAGCTGTGTAACCGAGATGTCAAGAGCAGTGCGTATGTGCAGCAACCGAGCAGCAACCTGGGCGAATGACCTGAAAGCTCGGGAGAAGCGCCGACGAGAAAATACGTGTTTGCAGCTATTTCGCAAGCTACGAAAAGCTCTGGAAAAGCATCGCGCCATCTTTGCACGGCGGAGGTCAGGGGTTCGAATCCCCTCGGCTCCACTTTGAAGATAAAACGTTTCGCAGGTAGAACACAGTTGACGTAGAGGGCTTGCATGCCCTCCAGATTCTTTGTGCAGCAACCGTACAGTGACTCAGACAAATAACCATCCAGAACCTAGGTAACCTGTCAATACTACGCATATGCTCGCTACGCTAATATACGATGCAAGAGGTGTATGATCACTGGGGGAGGCAAAACGAATGCACATCACTGATTCGCATACGCACGTTGACGAGTATGAAGCTTTTGGATGGTTTGATCCGCCGGAGACGATTATCGAACTCATGGATGAAGCGGGCATCGAGCAAGCCGTCGTAATGACCTACGCGGACGCTCCGGTTCTAAAACCCAACGCGCTACGGTATCTCCACGACGCCTGCAAGAGGTATCCTAGCCGCCTGATCCCGTACGTTCGCCTCAATCCGCACGCCGACAACGCGGCGCTTCTACTGGAGGAAGCGATTCTCGATCTGGGGATGAAGGGTCTGAAGATCCATCAGGAAAGCGTTACGGCGGCAGCCCACCACGGCTCGATTGTAAGGCTGGTCAAGAAAGCGGCCGAATTCAATGCCCCGATCCTCCTCCACTCCGGCGACGAGCCCCTCAGCCTGCCGCAGCAGTTCGCGAGTTTGGCAGAAGAAGCGCCCGAAGCGACGATCATTTTGGCGCATTTGGGAGGGTACCATCACACGGACGACGCCATTCGGGTCTGTGAGAAGTACGAGAATCTCCTAGTGGATACCTCAGCGTGCCCTTACCCGCACAAGATCAAGGAGGCGATCGAGAGATTAGGCGCGCATCGCGTTCTATTTGGGAGCGACGGTCCTGGGTGCAACCCTAAGCTGGAGCTGCAGAAGATCATGCGCCTAGGTCTCTCGGAGGATGAGCAGCGACTGGTTCTACACGACAACATCGCCTCGATCCTGGAAAGGGTCGGTCATAAAACGTCCGGAGGCAGATCACGTTGATCGTAGACGGACTCACGATGGTTGGGTACTCGATCAACGGCTACGGGCTCGGGGTGGAAGAACTTCTAGTTTCGATAAATTCTAACGGCATCGATAAGTGCGTGATCGCGCCCGTTCAACCCAGAACGTACCGCCTCGAGCCCCAGAACGACGCAGTGGCCGTTGCGCAGATGCGCTACCCTGACCGCTTTATTGGTTTCTGTCGCGTCGACCCCCGGCAAGGGGATGACGCCGTCACCGAGCTACGCCGTTGCGTGCTGCGACAAGGACTCAGAGGGCTGTTTTTGCATCCGATGGAGGAAGGGTACACGATCAATGACACGCCCGCTGTCCAGTTGGTGAGGGAGGCGGGATCTCTCGGCGTGCCGGTCGTCGTGGCGGCCGGCTACCCTTGGGTGTCTCACGCGCAGCAGATCCGTTTCGTCGCGGAACAGGTAGAAGAAACCCCCATCGTGATGAGTCACGGTGGTCAGATCAACATCAGCGGGCTGGCGCAAGCGGACGCCTTTTTAGCGATGCAGGCGTGCGGCAACCTTTGCATAGGGACCAACGGCGTGTATCGGCAGGATTTTCTCGAAGAGTGTATCGAAGCGTTCGGTCGCGAACGGGTCCTCTTTACCAGCATGTCCCCGGTGTTCGATCAGGGGTTCGAGCTTGACCGCGTTCACTCGATCAAGATGGAAGAGTCTGATCGGCAATTCGTGCTGGGTACAAATGTGGTTCGTATCCTGGAAGAAGGTGCCAGGAGCCGTAAGTGAACCGATTCCGGAGTACCCTATCGCAACTATGGAACCCCTTACAGTACTCGTTCTGTACTCGTTACGGTTCTGTGTGATCTTCTCGGTAGTCATCTTGTGGGTCGTGGCGGTATCGGATGTTGGGAGTCACATCCGCAAAGGGTCGTTCACGGCTGCACAACTGGTGTCCATGGCCGTTGCCGTATCTGTCATCGCGGTCGGCGCGATTGTTGCCCTGAACGCGACCGTTCCCTCCCATGGGGGGACTGGACTCGACCAGAAAGGGCCAGCCACCGTGGTTCCGGCCGGACAGCGGTGCGAGGCTTTCTCTTACACTTTTACCTACAGTTTTGGCCTCAGAGGGTCTACCTCTATGCCTCAGGAATGTGTGGCAGGGCACGCCGCAGAGTCCCACTCCGGTCCGTCGGGTCTACCGGGGTCGTGCGGGCAGGAGCGCGGATGCAGGTCTCGGGGCCTGGACGCGGACGCAACGGCTTTCTCATATCCTTGACGGCCTTATAACGATTAGCCCATACTTCAAGGCCAAGCGCCCTCTTCGGGCAGGGGAGCACTAGGGGAGGTTAAGGTGACCGAGGCAAGTCCGACCACGAGATACAGCGAGCGTCTCTACAACGAAGACCTGGCGCCAGTCAAGGAGCGCACGTGGACCAGTTACAGCCTCTTCGCCATGTGGATGGCCGACGTGCACAGCATCGGCGGGTACACCTTCGCGGCGGGGCTATTCTTCCTGGGGCTCACGGGTTGGCAGGTGTTCCTCGCTCTGATCGTCGGCATAACGGTCGTCTACTTCCTTATGAACCTCAGTGGGATCGCGGGACAGAGGCACGGTGTTCCTTACCCGGTTTTGTCGCGCCTCAGCTTCGGGTTGTTCGGGGCCAACATCCCGGCTTTGATTCGGGCGATCATAGCCATATTCTGGTACGGGATACAGACCTGGTTGGCCTCTGTGGCCGTGGTCATCCTCCTGATCAGGATATGGCCGGGGTTGGAGCCGTACACTGAAAACTCGATCGTGGGGCTTTCTACCTTGGGTTGGATCTGCTTCCTCGCCCTCTGGGCGGCGCAGCTGTCCGTCTTGCGTCACGGCATGGAGACCGTCCGCAGATTCGTGGACTGGGCGGGCCCGGCGATCTACGTCGCCATGTTCGCGCTCGCGATCTGGATCTTGATCGAGGCCCGCGGAAACATCGGCCTTACCCTGAGCAACAAGGACCTCTCGACGGGCGCCGCCATTGTGGCATTCATTACGGCGGCTTCCCTGGTGGTAGCATACTTCTCCACGCTGATGCTCAATTTCTGCGACTTCTCGCGCTTCGCGCCCTCCGAGCGAATGGTTTATTGGGGCAACTTTTGGGGCCTCCCAGTCAACTTTTTAGCCTTCTCCCTGGTGGTCGTCGTCGTCACCTCTGGATCCCAAACCGTGTTCGGCGAGGCGATCACCGACCCGGTGGAGGTCGTCTCCAGAATTCCTAACACCCTGGTCCTGATCGTAGGGGCCCTAACGTTCGCGATCGCTACCGTAGGGATTAACATCGTGGCCAACTTCGTCTCGCCTGCCTACGACCTGTCGAACGCCTTCCCCAAGCACATAGACTTTAGGCGCGGGGGCCTGATCACGGCGGTCCTCGCCCTCCTGGTCACGCCGTGGAACATCTACAACAGCCCGGTGGCGATAAATTACTTCCTGGGCGGCCTGGGCGCCTTTCTCGGGCCTTTGTTCGGCATCATCTTCGTCGACTACTACCTCGTAAGGAGGGGGCGCGTCGACGTCGACGCCCTCTACCGGGAGGGGCCTTCCTCTCCATACTGGTACCAGGGCGGCGTCCATCGCCGGGCCGTCGTGGTCTTCGCGATCTCGGCGGTCGTGGCGGCAATCGTAGCCCTGGTCCCGGCGTTCAAGGGAATCTCTCCGTTCTCCTGGTTCGTGGGGGCCGGTCTTGGTGCGGTGCTTTACTGGGCGGTCGCGCGCGGGAACGTAGGGCAGTACGCCTCCGAAACGCAGGAGGGGTAGCGAGAAGGGCACAGACCGCGGGAGAGCGGAAGATGGGTGCCTAGCGTGATGACGGATGCACAGTGCGCCGCGAGGGTGATGGAGCGGTGCGAGGCCCTGGGTCGCATTAGTGAGGAGTCCGACTTCCTGGTCCGTCCCTACGGCTCAGAGGCGCTGCGGCGCGCCAACGATACGGTGGCGGGCTGGATGCGCGAGGCGGGGATGGTTGTGCAAAGCGACGTCTTCGGCAACCTCGTCGGTCGCTACGAGGGTACAGGGAACGAGACTCTCCTCCTCGGCTCGCACCTAGACACCGTACGCGATGCCGGTAAGTACGACGGTCCCCTCGGGGTGATGGTCGGGTTGGCCTGCGTCGAGCGCTTGCACGCCCGCGGCGAACGCCCGCCGTACGCGGTCGAGGTCGTCTCCTTCGCGGACGAGGAGGGCCTGCGCTTCGGCACGACCTTTCTCGGAAGCGCCGTCTTCGCAGGCTCCTTCGACCCCAGGCTCCTCGACCTCGAGGACGCCGACGGGGTGACCCTGGCCGAGGCGGTACGAGCCTTCGGCGGAGACCCCGACGCCCTGGCCAAGGCCGGCCGTAACGAGGAGGACCTCCTCGGCTACTGCGAGGTCCACATCGAGCAGGGGCCGGTGCTCGAGAGGTTGGATCTGTCGGTTGGCGTGGTCACGGGCATACAGGGACAGAGCCGCGCCCGTGTCGGTTTCGTGGGCGCGGCCGGACACGCCGGCACCGTGCCGATGGAGGGCCGTCGCGATGCTCTGTGCGCGGCCGCCGAGTTCGTGCTGGCTGTGGAGGAGACGGCCCGGAGCGAGCCCGGGATGGTCGCGACGGTGGGCCGCATCACGGCCCATCCGGGCGCAGGCAACGTGATCCCCGGCGAGGTGAGCCTCAGCCTGGACCTCCGCCACGGCGATGACCGGGTGCGCGAGTACGCCGTCGAGAGCCTGCGCGAGACGGCCGGAGAGATAGCCGCGGGCCGCGGGTTGGAGCACCGCTGGCAAGTAAGCGAGGAGAGCGGCGCTGTGCACACCGACCCCGGTCTCACCGCGGTGCTGGCGCGGGCGGTGGAGGAACTCGGCTACAGGGCGGAGCGTCTACCGAGCGGCGCGGGGCATGACGCGGCGAAGTTGGCCGAGATAGCCCCGACCGCGATGCTCTTCGTACGCTGCGAAAAAGGTATCAGTCACAACCCCGCCGAGTCGGTGGAACAAGAGGACGTTTCTGCGGCGATCGAGGTCACCAGCCGCTTTCTCAAGCTGGTGGCAGAATCGAAGGGCTGAGTAGGCGTGGCCGCCTATGATCTGATCGTACGAGGCGGTAACATCGTCGGGGTGGAGCTTCCAGGTGGGGCGAAGACCTCTTCTACCGTCAGAAGATCAGCCCGTTTATCGGCAGGCCGTTCCGCGGAAGCGTCGTGCGGACGGTCGTGCGCGGGACGACGGTGGTCCGCGACGGCCGGATCGTTTCGGAGCCGGTCGGACGGTTCATCCAACTCAGCCGTCGAATCTCCGCAACGCTGGGCGTGGGTGCGGGGCAGGCCGGACAGCCGTCGCAGACCTCCGGTACGAGGGGCAGGGACGTGCAGCAGCCAGAACAACCGAACTAGGGCGAGGAAAGGAGCGAGAGCACTTGAGCGATCTGCGCATAACGGCCGGGCCTTACGAGTTCTTGGCCCGCTGGGAGAGGGAGAAGTCCCCGAAGACCTGCGAGGCCTT
>DASQVA010000270.1:0-4007 GCA_035641035.1 Rubrobacter sp.
ACCCCGATACGTCGGCCGGCGGCCGTTGGTAAGCGTGGCCCCGCCAGGTTAAACTGGGGGGACGCCTTGCGCCTGTAGCTCAGGGGATAGAGCAGCGGTTTCCTAAACCGCGAGTCGGAGGTTCGAATCCTTCCAGGCGCATCTCGTTTCTTCCTGCAAAACGTGGGAAAATCAAGCACCTCGGAAGAGTATCTGAGGTTGCGCGTAGACAATGCAGCAGGGGACGGAGTCTGACGGTCGCGATCCTTTCTCGCTTCTCTACCTTTGTTGACCGAAGCTTCTAGAAGGGGTCTTGTCGGGAGACTGCCCTCGCCGCGAGTTGCGAGTGAAGACTGTGGCGATACCCCAAGGATCTCGGACGAGGAAGCCGTGGTCTTCACCCTCCTCCACCTCGATACCGGCCACTTGCACCCGCTCTCTAACCGCGGCGACCTCCTCGGGTTCTTCGAGTACGACGGTCCAGTGCTGCAGGCCCACCCTGCCCTCCGGGGCGGGCGGTATACCCTTTCCGCGCCAGAGGTTGAAACCGAGGTGGTGATGGTAGCCGCCGGCCGACACGAACGCGGCGGCGCCGGGCATGAAGGTCATTAGCTCGAAGCCGAGCAAGTCGCGGTAGAAGCCCAAGCCCCGCTCCAGGTCGCCGACGTGCAGGTGGACGTGGCCGATCCTGAGGCCGGGCCCGGCCTGCGCCCGCGGCTCCTCGCCGGAGACGGCAGTCAGCAGGCCGTTGAGGTCGAGGGGATGCGGGCCGCCGGCGTAGTCCAGCGGCTTGGGCCACGCCTCGCGCGGGCGGTCGGCGGCCAACTCGATGCCGTTGCCGTCGGGGTCCGGGAGGTAGATGGCCTCGTGGGTGCCGTGGTCAGAGGCGCCTTGTATCGGGGTTTTCGTCGCCGCGACCCGCAGCGCCGCGCGGGCGAGCTCCTCGCGGGAGGGGAACAGCAGCGCGTAGTGGTAGAGGCCCGCGTGGCGCCCGGCGCGCCGCACTCCGGGCTCCTCGTACAGTTCGAGTAGAGCCTCCTCGCCCCCGCCCATCGCTGCCACACCGTCCTTCCTGTGGTGCAGCTTGAGCCCGATGGCTTCCTCGTAGAAGACGACCGAGCGTTCGAGGTCGGAGACCCTCAGGTGGACGGCCCCTAGCCGAAGCGTCGTGGGCAACCTCGCCGCCGAGTCGGTGGCGGTGCGGTTCGAGTTCTCCTGCTCGCTCATATCGATCCTCCCGTCGCGTTCATGATAGGCATTCGAGAGCACTTTAGCTAACGAGCTTCCAGAGCGCCTGGAAGCTCGTACCCAGCGGTTGCTGGAGCGTCATCCCCAGGAATCCGAGCCCTATCGAGCGGGCGCGTCTGGCGCAGGGGATCGGCGTCTATCACCACCAGCCCGCCGTCGCGCGCCGGCTGTAAGACCGGCTCCTTGGCCCTCGCTCGTCGCCGGCCAGGTAGACATCCAGCGCCTGGCCCGTGACCTGTCCCTCCACGAGCGTCTTACAGCTTCGGTGCTCAGCTGGGCGACCTTTGACGTGAGGTTGCAGTGGAGTCGTGGCGGGGTGATCGGCTTCGCGGTAGAATTCGCAGATCAAGCCCTCTCGGTGATCGTTGAAGGATTTCAACCCCTAAGCTTCCTCTGCCCTATTCACCTGAGTGCCTGGAAGAAATGTGCTGCGAACTTCACCTGAACGGGGTTCTCGGAGGCTCGCCGAGAGCCCGGTACCTTTAGACCATGAATAGACTACGAGACGACCGGTATGTCAGAGACTGTCCGCACGGCTGCGCAGTCAATGCTGGTCAGCCCTAATCTTCGCGATCTCCCTTCATTTTATCGGCACGTTTGCGGGCGTAGAGCCTACGCATCTTGACGCGGCTTCCGCAGTCGGCCATCTCGCACCACCGCCGGCTCTTGTTCTTGCTCCTGTCGTAGAAGAGCCAGCCGCATCCCCCCTCTACCGGAGGGCACTCTTTAACCCGTTCGAGATTCCCGGTGGTAAGGAGCTCCGTCGCCGAGAGCACCACCGGCCATAGGGGATACTCGAATTCGTCCTTGTCCTCGGCCCTAACCCATTCGAAGCCGTCTGCCTGGCGCGTGATGCGGTAGTGTGCGAGTGCTCTAACATGCGCCGCTGACAGCGCGTCCAAGCCCGAGGGATCAGGCTCTTCCTCCCGCGCTACGGCTAAGAAGACCTGGTACACCGTCTCTCGCAACGCCACGGCCTGCTTAATCGCGACTGCTGCCTCCGAGTACCTGTCATCCGCCTCCAAGAGTAGGCGCTGCGCTCGGTCCTCGCTTAGCGAGCCGGCGTGCCTCGCCCACTGTACAAGATCCACGTAGCTGATCAAGTAACCGCTGCGATGATCGCCGATGCGCGGCTCGACGGTGTTAACGAAGTCGAGGCACAACTTCCCGCCTAGCAGTTTAACCGTAGCAGCGTTTAGGTTATCGCTCATCCATTATCACATATTCACTTTACCACCAAACGAGTATTGAGGAGTAAGATCTCTCTTAACAGAGTTACCGAAACTTTCCGGAGGGACCGTTTTTCGGAAGCCCTCGGGCGTTTACAATACGTCTATGGAACCACGCGGGGTATTCGTCGGAGAGAAGGTGCGGTTGCCCAACTGGTACGACCCTCCCGAGCGGATGGTTGACGAGCCAATCGTAGAGGAGATCTCCACGGAGCACAGGGCTTTCTCGACGCACACCGTCGCTAAGGTGTCGTGGTCGGTGGCAAAGCTGCAAGGCGAAGGCGTGATACGCCAGAGCCGCCTGTTCCGCGTCGAGGACCTCAGGTCGACCTGAGACCGTTCGTTCTCCGCCCGACCAACGTCCTAGGGGAGTCGGGTAAGAGCCCCGCCAGATCATTCTGGTTGCCATTATGGTACTTATCGGTATCGTAGCTTCGTCGCCCACGAGGTAGCAGTGCAGTGCTCCTGCGTTAGGGTCGGTTCCCAATACGGAGATGCGCTCTGTTTTGGAGATCGATCTCCGGCCGTCCCGCCTCGGGCTTAGTGGGCTACGGGTCCTCCGGTAGCACCGTGGCGCAGGTGTCTGATCTCACCCTCGAACAGCTCAACGATCCCGCGCGGCGTCTCTAGCAGCAGGGCACCCTCGGGGCTGAGGTCAACGGCCCGTCCGTCGAAAGTCTCGCCGAAGCGCGTAACCCTGACGCACTCTCCCAGGGTGCAGTTCAGAGCTCGCCAGTCTTCCAGTACAGCTCCGAAATCCTCTATCCGCCGGAGCTCGACGTCGAGGTTCGAGAGCAGGACGCGCAAAAGTTGCAGAAGGTCGACGTCGCAGCCCAACTCGGAGCGGATGGTGGTTACCTCCCGATCCGGAACCGCGAGGTCCGCCGGGTCGAGGTTGACGTTTATCCCCACACCCAGGACCACATAGTCTAGGCGTCTCGTCCCCACCAGGGGGCGCCCCGGCGAGCCGGCAGGGGCGTGCTTCGCGCCCGACTCGGCGAGTATGCCGCAGACCTTGCGCCCGGCGACGAGCAGGTCGTTGGGCCACTTGATGCGCGCCCCGAGGCCAAAGTTCCGGAGCGCCTTCGACAAGCCGACCGCCGCCGTCTGGGTTATGCGCGGCGCGAGGCTCGCGTCGAAGTCCGGCCGCAATACGAGCGACATCCAGAGCCCGCCCACAGGCGAGCCCCACCGCCGCCCGCGCCGACCTCGCCCACCGGTCTGGACCTTGGCGACCACGAGCGTCCCGTGCGGCATCTCGGAGCGGGCCAGCTCGCGGGCCCGCTCTTGGGTGGAGTCCAGCGCCTCGTGCACCTCGACGACCCGAGCGAGCGGGCTCCCCAACGACTCTATGGCCCCCCGAGTAAGGACGTTCAACCGAACCCCAACTCCTCCAGCGTCACCATCTCTCTCAAGGTCCGGGCCGCGGCCTGTACGAGCGGCACGGCCAGCACGCCGCCGGTACCTTCGCCGAGACGCATATCGAGGTCAAGCAGGGGATCTAGACAGAGGGAATCCAGTGAGATCCGAGCTCCCGGCTCGGCGGAGCGG
>DASQVA010000271.1:0-2021 GCA_035641035.1 Rubrobacter sp.
CGCGAACGACTCGGAGACTGGGAAGTACTTGTCCCGAGGCCCCGAGGCGAGCTCCACGGGCGCCGCTATCCGCTCGTCCCCGGCGAGCGGCGAGAGGCGCTCCATCCTCTCGCGTATCTCGGATGGGAGCGCCTCGTAGAGACCGTCGAAGCGCTCCGGGTCTTTGTTGGCGAGCAGCTCGACGACGCCACGCGCCTCCGGAGAGAGGTCGTCGGTCGGGCGGGCGCGGAGCCCGGCCAGGGGATCCGGGTCCAGCCGGTCGATCTTCTCCAGCTCCGCGTGCAGAGCATCCTGATCCTCCCCGGGTGGAAGCGCCGCGAGCATGGATTTGGCGATAACGTACGAGAGGAAGGGATCAGCCTCGTAGGGGACGTACTCTTCGCCGTCCCGGTAGTGTCCGGTGGTGGCGATGTTGAGGACGGTTTGGATGTCGGTATACGGGGCGACGCCGGCCACGACCGAGACTCGGCCTCTTACCTCCTCGTCCTCGGCGACCAGTAGCGCGAGGGTAGCCCCGGTCGAGACCCCGATGAGGCCGACCCGGCCGCTCTCGGCGTCGGGACGGTCGGCGACGGCTTGTGCAACCTCTACAGTCGAGGAGATAGTCTCTCCGGTGATCTCATCGGTCGTGAGCCCCGGCAGGTCCGGCACCACGACGAGGTACCCGGCCCGGGCGAGCCCGCGGGCGAGGTTCTGGACGGGCGGGTAGTTGCGGCCCTCACGGATCGTGCCGTTCACGAAGAGGAGCGCGGGCCACGGCCCCTCACCCTCCGGCTTCGCGACGAGCGCCGGTCTTCCGGCGAAGACCGTGTCCTCCACGAGCGGCTCCTCCGTAACAGCCTCGATAGCCGGCGTCAGAACGGGTGTCTCGAGGACCGACGAGACCACGACCACCGCCCGGGTCTGCCCGTCTATCCAGGACCACCCGGCAACGGCCAGCATCAGCACGACCACGACGAGTGCCAGCGCGAAGAGGCGCCGTGGCTCGAGGATTAACTTTGTGTCCCAACGTCTGCCGAGCGTACGTTCTTGCCCTGTCGCCCTTCGAAAGTTCATGGGAACATTTTAGGCCCGAGCTCCTCAGGTTGCGTACCTCTAAAAGGGCCGTCTTGTCAGGCATTACGTGCGCCAGAACGCAGCAGACGGGCCTACATCGCCGCGATGCTTCTGCGGGCTATCCGCTCATTAACCCTCCCCATCGAGGCAACATAGCCCCAGGCTGCAGATCGTTAGCTGCAAGCCAGAAGAAGGAACGGGATGATGGAAGCGTCGAGACAGCCAAAGGACAAGAACTACAACCTGAACGTCGAAACGCTCAAGAGCTACGCTCAAGACGCCGAGCAGGAGGGCGATCAGGAGGTCGTGAGTTCTTCAACGAGATCCTCGAGAACAACCGAGGGGCCGCCCAGCGGGCCAAGGAGATGCTCGTGCCCCGCCTGCAGACCTGCAGAGCGAGCTAAGAGTAGTCTCCGAGCGGTCTAAGTCCACGAGCGAGAGGGCCGGGGCTGGAGCCCCGGCCCTCTTAGTTACTGCCGCATCCACCGGTTCGCTAAAGGCGACGGACGGGCTTTATCAGCTACGGCGCAGTTGCCGGATCAGCACTCCGCCGCCGAGGATCACCACGGAGATCGCTCCGAGGGCAGCGGGCAGGAGGACATTGGTGCCGCCGGACTTCGGCAGGTCCTTCTTCCCGGCGGGGGTAGTGGACTCCCCGGTCTGGGAGGCCCTGATCACGCCGGCGATGACCCGGCCGCCGGACTCGCCTGACGGGTCGGTCTCTTGATCGTCGGACCCCGCGTGTATGATGAGCGTGCTGCCGTCGGAGTCGAGGATCGAGTTCTCGCCTCCGGAGAGCGTTACACGGTTGGCCAGGGTCTGGTAGCCGGCGCTACCGTCCTCGTTCACGACTATATCCTCGAGGTCGCCCGCGTGTGGGCCCTCGGGGTTTTCGAGCCCGTGCTGAGCTCCTGAGGGGTTGAAGTGTTCGCCGGCAGCCTCGAAGTCAGGCGAGGTTTGGCCCG
>DASQVA010000272.1:0-26228 GCA_035641035.1 Rubrobacter sp.
ACGCCCGCCACGGCGCCCTCTTCGCCGACTGCCCCGCCGAGGAGCAGGACGCTCTAATATCCGACCTCGAGACCGGCGACCTCCCGAACTTCCGCGTCCCGTCGCAGCGGGAGTTTTTCGTGATGCTGCGCAACCACGTACGGGAGGGACTCTTCTCCGATCCCGTCCACGGCGGCAACCGGGACAAGATGGGCTGGCGGTTCTTGGGGCACCCCGGGGTCTGGCTGGAGCACACGGCGGAGGAGAACCTCGCGACCGAGCCCGTGACTAAGGGGGGCGAGGTCCGATCGCTGGAAGATGCCGGCTTCTCGGCCTGGGGGGACGCGGGCGAACCCGTCGAGATCCCCGGTTACGATCCACAGAGGGGCGCGGAGCCTCCGTCCGGGCCGGCGGACGTCGTGCTCGTAGGAGTCGGTGCCGTGGGAGCCCTTATCGCCCCGATCCTGGCCCGCGCCGGCCTCAAAGTGGTCGGCTTCGAGGCCGGCCCATACCGGACGAGACGGGACTTCGTCCCCGACGAACTCACCTCCTCCTACTACGCCAGGGGCGCAATGGGACCGAAGTTCCTCTCCGAGACGCCGCGCTGGCGGCTCAGGGAGGGCGCGCCCACGAGGGAGGCAACCTACACCCTCGGGCGGATGATGAACGGC
The DNA here is from genome assembly GCA_035641035.1 of Rubrobacter sp. Lineage (GTDB taxonomy): Bacteria > Actinomycetota > Rubrobacteria > Rubrobacterales > Rubrobacteraceae > Rubrobacter_D. Next base: position 651 of record DASQVA010000272.1, read on the forward strand.
GTCGGGGGGTCGGTGATCCACTGGGGCGGAGCCCTCAGGCGCAGCCACCCGCACCACTTTCGCTACCTCACCCACGTGCGCGAGAGTTTCGGCGGTAAGGTTCTGCCCGAGGGCCACACTTTGGCCGACTGGCCCGTAACCTACGACGACCTCGAACCATACTATACGGCCGTCGAGTACGTGGCCGGGGTCGCGGGCGACGGCGACGCCAACCCGTTCGTGCCCCGCAGCAAACCGTACCCCATGCCCCCCATGCGGCCCTTCCGTACCGGCGAGGTTTTCCGCGAAGCGGCCGAGTCGATGGGCTTGCACCCTTACCCGACGCCGGTCGCCGCCAACAGTGTGCCCTACAACGGCTTACCGGCCAACACCTACACCCCCTGGAGCGGTGCGGGGTTCGGGCCTTACTACGACGACCGGTGGTATCCCGCCCTGACCTGCGTGCCCGAGGCGCTCGCGACCGGGAACTTCGACCTCAGGACTCACTGCCACGTCGTCCGCGTCCTGACCGGCCCGGACGGCCGCACGAGCGGCGTCGAGTACGTGGACGCCGGGGGTGAGCTGCGCGTGCAGGAGGCGCGCATTGTTATCCTGTGCGGCTACACGTTCGAGAACGTGCGGCTCATGTTCCTCTCTGGCGACGAGCGTCGCCCGGGCGGGCTCGGCAACGGCTGTGGCCAGCTCGGCAAGCACTTCATGACCAAGATGTGGGCTGACGTCTTCGGGTTCTGCCCCGACACCGTGTGCAACGGGCACACCGGCCCGGCGGCGCAGATGTGGGGCCTCGACGACTTCTTGGCGACGGACTTCGAGTCTCCCTCCCACGGCTTCGTCGGGGGCGCCACGCCGAACGTCGAGAACCAGAGGTTACCGCTCGGGGTGACCCGCGAGGCCTTGCCGCCCGACGTTCCGTCGTGGGGCAAGGGATTCAAAGACCACATCAGAACCTGGCAACACTGGGCCGCAGTCCGCCTGCAGCCAGACTCGCTCTCCTACGCGGCCAACTCTCTCGACGTGGATCCCCGCCGCCGAGACAGGAGCGGTCTCGGGCTGCCCCTCGTCCGCATCACCTACGACATGCAGGAGAACGAACACAGGCTCTCCGACTGGATGGAAGGGAAAGCAGAGGAGATCCTGCGCGAGATGGGCGCCACGAAGACCTGGCGCGGCCCACGCTTCGGCGGCGTCGTTAGTAGCCACGATCTCGGGGGATGCCGCATGGGCGAGGACCCCGCCAGCTCGGTCGTCGATCCCGAGCTGCGGGTGCACGACACACCCGGCCTCTACGTCTTCGGTGGGGCAGTCTTCCCGACCTGCCACGGCGTAAACCCGACGCTGACGATATGGGCGCTGTGCTACCGGGCAGCCGAGCGGCTCGCCTGGCGCCTCGGCCGGGGAGAGGAACCATGACAAGATCCGCGAAAGGGAGACCTAATTGAAGATAGAGCGCATCGAGACGGCTTACTACCGGTTGCCGCTAGAGCCGATGGGCGACGCGGGTCACGGCGCGATAGACACGGAGGAACTCGTAACGCTCTCGCTCCACGCTGAGGGCCTGACCGGCCACGGATATGCGTACACCATCGGCCGCGGCGGCCGCGCGGTGAAGGCGCTCATAGACCACGACATCGCGTCCATGATCGTGGGCCAGGACGCCACAGAGATCCAGGGTATCTGGGACCTGATGTGGCAACGTCTCCTCTACGTCGGGCGTGGCGGGCTGGCATCATTCGCGATCGCCGCGGTGGACGTCGCCCTATGGGACCTCTACGGTGTGCGAGAGGTACGGCCGCTCTACGCTCTCTTCGGAGCCGGAGCGTGCGAGATACCGGTCTACGGCTCAGGCGTGGACCTGCCGAAGCCGCTGGACGAATTGCTCACCCAGACCGAGGGTTTTCTAGAGAGGGGCTTCCCTGGCGTGAAGGTCAAGATCGGACGCCTCGATCCCCGCGAGGACGAAGCGAGGATCCGTGGGGTCCGCGAGCTCGTCGGCGACGGTGTGGACCTGATGGTGGACGCCAACATGGCCTGGACCACGGACGAGGCTCTGGAGCGGGGCCGCCGCCTGGAGCAGTACAGACTCTACTGGTACGAGGAGCCGACGATCCCCGAAGACGTCGCGGGCCACGCTCATCTGGCGCGCGAGATGGACGTGCCCATAGCCGTCGGCGAGAGCCTCCACTCGCCGCACGAGTTCAGACGCTACGTCGAAGAGGAGGCGGCCGCCGTCTTGCAGATAGACCCGATCACCAACGGCGGCATAACCGCCTCGCTCGCGGCCCTAAAGATGGCCGACGAGGCCGGCCTCAAGACGAGCAGCCACTACACCGACGAGCTGAGCGCGCACCTCCTCTGCGCCTCAGATAATCCCGTCTACCTCGAAAAACACGCGTTCGCGCTCGACGAATACCTGCAAGAGCCCCAGCGCGTCTCGAACGGCCACGTCCGCCCGACGGAGACGCCGGGCACGGGCCTGCGCTTCGACGCTGAGAAGTTAGCCTCCTACCGCGTCGCCTAGGCTTCGCGGCGCCGGTCGTTGGAGGAGCTAGAGGTGAGAGCCAGCCTTTGGAAATGCGACCGCCCGACCCGCGACCTCGACGCGGACGCGGTCGCCGACCTTGAGGCCGGGACCGGCACCGAGACGGGAGTGGAGCACGTCGCCGCAGGAGAGCCGGATCTTGAGCAGCTGATCGTGACCGTAGAACGCCCTGCCGACCACGGTCGCGTCGCCGTCCGGGCTTGCGGTCAGCCGCAGCGACTCAGGGCGCAGCATGGCTTCGACCTCCCCATTGTACGGGCACGAGGCGGGTATCTCGCCGAGGGCGCAGCGTATGCATCCCTCCCTCACGGTCCCCTGCAAAAAGTTGGCCTCACCCACGAAACGGGCGACTTCACGGCTAGCGGGGTTGTGGTATAGGTCCTCGGGCGCGGCCTTCTGGGCTATCGTGCCGCTCATCATCACGGCCACCTCGTCGGCGAGGCTCAGGGCCTCTTCCTGGTCGTGGGTGACGAAAACGGCCGTAGCGCCGGCGTCGGTGAGGATCTCGTGCATCTCCATCCGGACACGTGTCCGCAAAGCGGCGTCGAGGTTGGAGAACGGCTCGTCGAGCAGCACGACCTCTGGCTCGGGCGCAAGAGCCCTGGCGAGGGCTACCCGCTGCTGCTGGCCGCCAGAGAGCTCGTGCGGCATCCTCCCTTCTAGGCCTTCGAGGTGGGCGAGGGCTAGCACCTCCTCGACGCGGGCCTTGCGCTTCTTGCCGCTAGGGAGGCCATAGGCCACGTTCTGCGCGACGCTGAGGTGGGGGAAGAGGGCGTAGTCCTGGAAGACCATCCCGACACGCCTCTTTTCCGGGGGAACGCTCGTCCCCGCGCCGGCCACGATCCTTCCGCCGACCTCTACCGTACCCGAGTCGGGCGTCTCGAAACCCGCGATCAGGCGTAGGGTCGTGGTCTTGCCGCAACCCGAGGGCCCGAGGAGGGCGAGGATCTCGCCGCGACCCACCTCAAGGTCGAGATCCCGCACCGCCGCGACCGTGTCGTATCCACGGCTGACACCCGAGAGGCAAACGGCGACGTTGGCGCTCACTTGACGCGCTCCCTGATCACGAGCAGGTACATCGGGACCGCGGAGAGCAGTATCAGGAGTAGTGCCGGCGCCGCGGCCCTGGCGAAGAAGGCCTCGGAGGTGGCGCTCCAGATCCTGGTGGCCAGCGTCTCGAAACCCGTGGGGCCCAAGAGCAGGGTTGCGGGTAGCTCTTTCATCGTCGTCAAGAATACCAGGGCCGCGCCCGCCGTGATGCCGGCGCTGGCCAGCGGTGCCGTTACGGTCGCCGCGACACGCAGCGGGCCGCGTCCCAATCCGCGTGCCGCCTCCTCCACGCTCGGCCTGACCTGCAGGAGGCCGGAGCGTATCGCCCCCACTGCCTGTGGCAGGAAGTGTACGGCGTAGGCGAAGACGAGCAGACCGAGCGTCTGGTAAGCCCAGGGCGCGTAGTTCGCCCCGAAGTACACTAGGGAGAGGGCGAGCACGATCCCGGGCAGCGCGTACCCGAGGTACGTCGTCCGCTCCACGAGGCCAGAGGCCTTACCCCGGAATCTTACAGAGAGGATCGCGACCGGAAAAGCCGCTAGCACTGTGAGCCCGGCCGCCAGTACCGAGGCGTAGACCGAGCTCCACGCGGCGGTCCACAGTGGACGCAGCGGCTCGCCTTCGGCCAGCCCCCGCACGAGCCAGTAGACGAGGACGCCGACCGGGGCGGCGAGCGCAAGAACGACGACCCCGCCGCACAGGAGCAGCGCAGGCCACCGCCAGCGCCCGAGCGTCACGGTCGAGGGGGGTCTTGCCACCGAGCTCCCGTGGTAGCGTCCCCGCCCGCGGGTGCGGCCCTCGACGAGCAGCACCGCTATGGTGAGGACGACCAGCATGAGGGCCAGTATCGCCGCGGGCGTGCGGTCGAAAGCCGACCGGTACTGCAGGTAGATCTCGGCAGAGAAGCTATCGTACTGCAGGAGCGAGACCACCCCGAAGTCGCTGAGGGCGTAGAGCGCCACGAGCAGCGCACCGGCCATGACCGCCGGTCTCAGCTGCGGGAGCGTAACCCTAAAAAACGTTTCCCAGGCCCCGCTGCCCAGGCTCCTCGCTGCCTCCTCCATCGCCGGGTCCATCCTCCTCAAGGCCCCCCGCGCCGTCAGAAAGACGTAAGGGTAAGTGAAGAGCGTAAGGGCGAGCGCCGCGCCGGGGAAGCCGTAGATCTCTGGCAGCCGCTCTACCCCAAGCGGCTCCAGAAACCCCTGAAGCATCCCCCGCGGTCCCAGCGCGCTCACCAGCACGAACCCGCCGACGTAGGAGGGTACCACGAGCGGTAGCGCGGCCAAGACCGCCCATACGGTCCTCCCCGGAAGGTCGGTACGAGCCGTGAGCCAGGCCAGCGGAACGGCGATCGCCACCGAGGCCGCCGTGACCGTGCCCGCGAGCAGCACGCTCCGGCCGAGCACCGCAAGTGTCTCGCCATCGAAGACGACCTCGGCGACTTTCTCCCAACCGCCCTCAAGCGCGCGCACCACGAGGTAGGCGAGCGGAAGCAGCATCGCCGTCACGACGACCGCCGCCGGACCCCACAGGAGCAGAGGGGAGCGATGGCGTACCCGGCCGCCCCGTACCCGCTCCGTCAGGCCGCCCGGTGGAACCGTCATCCTAGAGCACCCCCGTCTCCTGCAGCAGGTTCAGCGTGCCCCCCAGATCGTCAAGGTTGCTCAGGTCCACCTTGGGGCTCTGTATCTCCGAGAGCGGGGGCAGTTCTTCATCTATCTCGACGCCCTTGATAAGAGGGTACTCGTGGGTCTCATCAGCGAAGTACTGCTGGGCCTCTTCGGAGAGGGTGTACTCGAGGAACTCCTCCGCGGCCTGAGGGTTCTCGGCGCTGTCGAGGATGCCGGCCCCCGCAGCGAGGACGAGGGCGCCGGGGTCGCCGTCCTTGAGGTAGTAGTTGCGCACCGGTATGTCCTCGCCCTGTTCCTCGATCACCTGGAAGAGGTAGTAGTGGTTGACGAAAGCGACGTCCACTTCGCCGGAGGCCACCCCTTCGACGGCGGTTAGGTTGTCCGGGTAGACCATGGGGTTGTTGGCCTGAACGCCTTCGAGCCACTCGCCTGCCCTGTCTTCTCCTTCCAGAACGCGCAGCGCGGTCACGAAAGCCTGAAAGGAGCCGTTGGTGGGGGCCCAGCCGATCCTGCCCTCCCATTCGGGGTCAGTGAAGTCGAAGATAGAGTCCGGTAGATCCCCCTCGCTCAGCTCCTCAGTGTTGTACGCGACGACGCGTGCCCGTCCTGAGGTCCCGATCCAGTCGCCGTCATCGGCCCTGAAGGGTGCCGGCACCCGATCCAGAACCTCGTCCGGGAGTTCGGTCAGGCGCCCCTCGTCGTCCAGGGCCCCCAGGGCACCAGGATCCTGGGCGAAGAAGAGGTCGGCCGGGCTGTTCTCGCCCTCCTCGATGATGGTGGCGGCAAGCTCGGCCGTCTCGCCGTACCTCACCTGAACGTCTATGCCACTCCTCTCCTCGAACTGCTCGAAGACGGGGCCGACGAGCTCTTCGCTGCGCCCGGAGTAGACCACCAACGAGTCTTCGCCTGGCGTCAGCGGCTCCTGGGCTGTGGTCTCTTCAGAAGTGGTCTCCTCCATCGTGCTCTCGCCCGAGGGTGCCCCGTCGGCTTGTCCGCCTTTCTGGGAGGCCTGGTCGGGGGGTGGCTCGCCGCAGGCGGCTACCAGCATCGTGAACGCGAGGAGGGCGACCAGGACCCACAATCTGCCGGGGGAATATAACCTCATCCGTCTCCTTTGCGGGCGGGGCTTCGGGAAACGCCGCCCTTACTCACTCGTTATCTCCACGTTCTCGAACATCACCGTGACGGCCTCGGTAAAAACGCTGCCCCCGCCGTCTTCGTCCCCGTGCCGGTTGAAGTCCGGCGGTTGCGGCTTGGCCCTGGGCGTGCAGGTGCCGTTCTCTGGTACGCTGAAGTTGTGGGCGTAGTGGTAGAACTCGGCGTGGTACAGCTTCGCGGGCTGGTTGTCTACCCCTTCGCCGGCATCTTCCACGGCCGTCAAACTTCCCTCCATCACGGGGATCAGGAGCCCGCTCTCGGGGTCGAAGGGCAGTATCTCTCGGTAGTGTGTCTCGTCGGGGAAGGGTCGCGTCACTCTGGACTTCGGGATCCCCCTCCCACCAACCCTCGACAGGCTCGACGATGTAGCCGACGTGGTAAGGGCTGGTCTCCTTCTCCCCGCCTTCTTCCTCTATCTTCTCGTGCGCCACCGCGTAAGAGTCCACCATCCCCTGGAGCTCCGAGCCCTCCGCCGAGGTACTTTCCTCCATACTCTCCGCCGTAGGCTCATCCTTGTCCTCGCTGATCACGCTGCCCTCGGACGGTGGTTGGCCGCAATCGGGGACGGACCCCGCCTGCGCCAGGACGAGCGTGAGTGTTGTCCCCTTCGCGGTCAATGAGATCCTCCATCCCTCCCGGTGGGCTTAGGCCCTGCCGTGATCTCGGTCATGTTCATAATGATAATCGTTTGCAATAGCATCCTCGTCAGGGTAGTCTACGGCCCGGTGTCCAGTCAAGGATCAGGTGGAGTGTATGTGAGCTGGATCAAGGAGCCGGCTGGATGAACCGGATTCTGGTCTCCGGAGCGGCGGGGTTTATCGGGTCGCACCTGGTGGACAGGCTGCTCGCGGAAGGGCACGAGGTGGTCGCTGTCGACGCTTTCACGAGCTACTACGCGCGGTGGCGCAAGGAGGGCAACCTCGCGTCCGCGCTGGGCCGGGAGGGGTTTCGGTTGGTCGAGGGTGATATCGCGCGGATAGACCTCGAGGGGCTCTTGCGCGGCGCAGACTGCGTCGTGCATCTGGCCGGCGAGCCAGGCGTGCGCCGCAGCTGGGGTCCCAACTTCCCAAGGTACCTGGAGCGAAACGTCCTGAGCACGGAGCGGCTGCTCGAGGCCGCCGTCCGCAGCGGCGTGTGGAGGATCGTCTACGCTTCGTCCTCCTCAATTTACGGCCCGGACCGGGGTGGTCCGGTGCGAGAGGATGATCCGCGGCGTCCGGCCTCGCCCTACGCGCTCTCCAAGCTCGCCGCGGAGGAGATGTTGGGACTGTATGCAAGGGAGCGGGGTATTTCGGCGACCGTCCTGCGATACTTCACCGTGTATGGGCCGCGCCAGCGCCCCGAGATGGGCCTTTCACAGTTCATCTGTGCCGCCTACGAAGAACGGCCGGTAGAGATCTTCGGCGACGGGTCCCAGAAGCGTGACATGACCTACGTCGGCGATGCCGTGGACGCTACGGTGGCCGCACTGGACGCTCCTTGCGGCGTCTACAACGTCGGCGGGGGAACCCGGGCTAGCGTGGACGAGATGCTCGGCGCGGTCCGGCGGGTTACCGGCCTGCCGGTCGAGGCCAGGTATGGTCCCGTTGCGTCGGGGGACGTGCACTCGACCTGGGCCGACTCCGCCCGGGCGGCGCACGCTCTCGGCTACCGGCCACGCATCGGGCTCGAGGAGGGGATAGCGGCGCAGGCCGAGTGGGCGGCGAGCCTCGAGAGCCTCGCCGGGGCTACGGCCTCCTGAAGGCTTGCTGCACGCGGCCCTGTTGCTGGCGGTCCTTTACCTCCCGGGTCACTTTCTCGGGACTCGCCTGACGCGTAAGGGCGACGGGCTCTTCGAACTCTTTTCTCTGCGGGCCGCCGTCTCCGTAGCGGTGGCTTGCCCCGTGCTGACATTGCTGGCGCTGGCGGGATGGTTTACCGCTACCGCCATCTTCGTGACCCTCGGGATATGCGCTGTCGGGACGTCCTTGCTCGGGCATGGTCGGGATGGCGGGCCGCGGGCGACGAGGTGGGACGCCGGAGGGTTGGCCTTGATCGCGGGTAGCCTCGCGCTCTACGCGTGGCGACCGGCTGAGTACGTGTTGAACAGCCGGGACCCCGGCGTGTACACGCTCTTCGCGGACAGGCTGGCCCGCACGGGGTCGCTCCTGCACCACGACCGCCTGGTCGGGGTGGTGGCGTCGTTCCACCCGCTGCTCGGGGGCAAGAAATACCCAGGTTTCTACGTCTACGGGCAGGATCTCGTCGTCCCGCAGTTCTTCCCTGGCCCGTTCGCCCTCCTCGGCTTCGGGAACCTGGTCGGCGGGGTGTGGGGGAGTCTCTCCGTCGTGCCGGTCATGGGTGCGCTCTCCTTAGGCATGGCCTTCGTGCTGGGGAGTGAACTCTTTGGGAGGTGGGCTGGCCTGCTCGGCGCGGCGCTCCTGGCGGTCAGCTACGCACAGGTCTGGTGGGCGCGGCACCCCGCGAGCGAGGTGATGACCCAACTGATGGTTCTCGCCGGGCTTTGGCTGGCCGTCCGCTTCGTCCGGGGTGGGCACGGGTTCTCCGGTGTCCTCTCCGGGCTGCTGCTGGGGGGCATGATGCTCATTCGGGTGGACGCTTTTCTCGCCGCCGCCGCGCTGCCGGTCCTCTTCGCGTACGACCTGCTGGTGGGCCGTCCGGTACGGCGCTGGCTTTATCCCGGCGTGCCGCTCGTCCTGTTCGCCGGGCTCACCCTGGTCTACCTCAACACAGTCGGTTCCCGCTACCTCTTCGTGATCTACACCGAGCACCACCTGAAAGAGGCGCTCGCGCTCTGGCCGTTTGTAGCCGCTGTCGGTGGGGTGCTAGCCGGGGCCGGATTCTACGTGCGCCGCCGGTGGGGCGAGAGGATCGGAGCGTACCTGGGGGTTCGGGGCGAACGGCTGGCGCTCGCGGGCGGTCTGTGTATCGCGGCGCTCGCCCTTTGGGCTTACTTCGTGCTTCCGGTCTCGTGGGAGAGCTTGCCCGACGGTTCGAGGGACTTTGACGCGTACAGGGCCCAGATCCTGGTCCGCCTGGTCTGGTTTACCACGCCGCTTGTCGCTGTCCTCGGTCTGGCAGGCTTCGTGCTGGCGACCCGCCGCCTCGACGCCTCGCGGACGCTGCTCCTCTGCGCCTTTCTCGCGTTCGGGGCCCTTTACGCGGCCGTTCCCAACGTGGCCCCGGACCTGCCCTGGGCCACGAGACGCTTCGTGCCGGCCGCCTTTCCCATCCTCTGTCTCTTCGCCGGCCACGCGACGATCGAGGCCGGGCGCCTGCTTGGGCGAGTTTCGAGGCCGCGGTACGGCGCGATCCTCTCTGGAGGACTCGCGGCGCTGGCGCTCGCTTGGACGGTCCACACGACGCTGCCGATCCTGAACTTTCAGGAGCTCGATGGCGGGGTGGCGGCCTTCGAGCGGGTGGAGCGCGAGATCCCCGATGCCGAAGTCCTCTACATGGAGATGCCAGACGGCTACGACGTGACGGCCTCGACCTTCGAGTACCTCTATGGCAGGCCGGTACTGCCCTACGACCGCGTGCGCTTCATCCGCGAGGTGGACGACCTCGACGAGGCGAAGCTACTGGAGAACGCCGTCTACGTCACCACCGACGGCGGGCCGGCTCCGCTCGTCTCCGGCGTAGGCTTCAGGCAGGTCGGGGCGGCTACGGTGGAACTACCACGGCTGGCAGCCGTCGAGAAGGAGCTGCCGACCCGCAAGGAGTCCTTGAGGCTCGACTACCGCGTCTTCCGGGTCGAGGTGGACCGTTGATAGCGCCTCTAAGTAAGGGTGCCAAAGAATGAAAGCCGCCTCGAAGTTCGAGATAGTCGCAGCTCGCCTCTGGAACGTCCTGAATGAGGGCAAGTCTTTCCACCCCGTCTTCGTCCTTGGGACGTTCCTGCTGCTGCACACCCCGGATCTCGAGAGGCCAGGCTTCTGGGGTGCTGCGCTCCCGGCGCTCGCGCTCGCGGCCCCGCTCGTGCTCCTCTTCGTCCGCTACGACTTCCCTCTGAAGCTGCGGTGGGCGCTCTGGGTCTACCTGACAGTGTTCGTGCTCGTCTTCCGCTTCGTGGACTTCGGAGCCTTCGCGCTCGTCGTAGGGCTCTACGTCTTCTTCACCGTGTTCTTTTGGGGGACCTTCTATTACCACCTGCGCACCGGCGCGCCGAAGACAAACTTCGTCCGCTTCTGGCGGCTCGTGCTCGAGAACCCCGACTCGACCAGCGGGAACTTTCTCGAGCAGGTGCCCAAAGCTATCCTCGCGTTGTTCACGCTAGAGTACCTTCTCGCGGCACCGCCCAGCGTCAGCCGCGCGGCTCTCGTCCTCGGCTTCACGGCGGCCCTAACACTCGCGAGCTACCTGGTGCACCGGAGGTTCTTCGACTGGAAGCCGAGCTATCCGAGCGAGCTTACCCTGGAGGTCAACGAGGGGGCTCCGCTGGCGAAGCGAGTGATCGTGGTGGTCATCGACGGCTGCCGCCTCGACCGCTTCCACGAGGCCGAGAAGCCGTACCTGGAGAAGATGATGGAGAGTGGCACCGTCTACAACAACGTGGAGACCGTGTACCCGGCGCGCACGGTCGTCTGCTTCTCCTCGATGTTAACTGGCGCGTCACCCGAGGCGCACGGGATCACCTCGAACCTGGTGCTCAAGCTGGGCCTCAAGGTGGAGAGCGTCTTCGACGTACTGCGGCGGGCGGGGAAGGGGGGGCGTCTGGTCGGCATAGCGCACCTCATAGACGCGTTCGGGGCTGACGTGGCGAGCGTCACTAGCGTCGCACACAACGACAAGATCGACCAGAACCTCATCGCTGTCGCCAGGCGCGAGATGGAGACCCACGACCCGGAGTTGCTCGTTCTGCAGCTGTTGGCTGTGGACCAGAACGGCCACGTCCGCGGCACCGCCTACCCCGAGTACGTGGAGCGCATCGAGATCACGGACCACCTCATCGAGGGCTTCATGGCGTGGTGCGAGGACCACGGCTACCTAGAGGATACGGCTGTGATCCTGATGGCCGACCACGGCCAGGGAAAGGGTATAGGCGCCCACGGTCACCTCTCCGAGGGCGAGCGCTTCGTCCCGTTCGCGATTTGGGGCAGCGGCGTCGCCGAGGAACGGGTCGTCGAGAAGCCGGCCTCGATCCTCGACCTGGCGCCGACGATCTGCTACCTGCTAGGTGTCGAGCCGCCGAAGGGCTCAACCGGGAGGGTGCTAGGCGAGGCCTTGAAGGGGCCCTCGTGAACCCGATAGCCGTGGTGATCCCGGCTAAAGACGAGGAGACCACCATCGGTGAGCTCCTCGACAGGATCTACCGCATCCGCGTGCCAGGCTGCGAGCTGCGCCCCGTCGTAGTGGACGATGGCTCGACCGACGGGACGTCCGGGATCGCGAGCCAGCGCGCCGCCCTCGTGGTCCGCCACCCCACTAACAGGGGGCTCGGGGCGGCGGTCCGCACGGGTCTGCGGGCCGCGGTCGAGGCGGGCGCGTCCGCAGTGGCCTATCTGGACGCCGACCTCGAGTACTACCCCGAGGATATACCTCTCCTGCTCGAGCCCATCCTCGCCGGTAGGGCGGACTACGTGCTCGGCAGCCGTTTTCTCGGCGGGGTACGCGGCATGAGCCTGCACCGCAGGCTCGGTAACTACGCCTTCACCGCGCTGCTCGTTCTGCTCACCCGGCGGAGGGTGACCGACGGGCAGACGGGAATGAGGGCCTTTTCCCATGAGGCCGCGCGCCGGGCGGAGATCATCCACGACTACAACTACGCCCAAGTGCTGACGCTGGACCTGCTGCGTAAGGGCATGAGGATGGAGGAGGTCCCCATCCGCTACCGCGTCAGGGAGTACGGGGAGTCGTTTATCCGGTGGAGCTATCCGGCGAAGGTCTTGCCGGCTATCTGGCGCGAGTTGCGCAGCCCGTAGGGGCGGTGGTCAGCGCCGCAGGCGCTCGATGACGGCGTCGGTCGTATCTTGGACCGCTCCCGGCGCCGGCCGCTCGAGCCGGACCATCACACGGCTTCGGCGTGACGCTTGCGCGGCGGGGAGAAACGTCGGGTATTGATGTGGACGGCGGGGCGGCCAGACACCGCGAGCCGACGCTCGGTCGTCCAACGGACCTACCCGTCGTCGGACCACGACACGGAAAGATAACCTCCGCCGTCCACCGCGATCGGGAGCGGGTCGGCGAGCTCGCCCACGAAGGCGCCGTCGGGGGCGAAGTTTCGCCACGCCAGGTAGCACAGGCGCCCGTCCGGCCCTTCCACCAGCTTGCCACTGTAGAGCGAGCCCAAGGGGTCACCGACGAGGAAGTCGTGGGTGGAGAAGCGGAACGGGCCCAAGGGGTCGGCGACGAGGTAGTGCGAAGGCCAGACTTACGCATGTATAGGTTTATGTAGCTACGTCGGCCCGGGCGCCGACACCCTCCGTGCCGGGGGCTCGTTCAAGGACGTGGTCAATTAAGGCCGCGGTAGAGACACGGCCACGGTCGATGCTCAAGACGAGGTCGCCCGCAACTACGAAGACGTGACAGTAGTGACACGGTAGCCCCCACGAGTCCTTCGTAGTTGCGCCTCTCGGCCGACGCCCTGGGCATAGGGGTCGGGGCATGCGAGCTCCGACCCCTCTTCTTGGCCTTATTCACCCAAGTGCCTAAAGAAACTGTCTGATGAATATAGAGAGCTCCCGAATTCGGGTCCTACGAGCTGGCAAAACGGTGCGAGAATCGACCTTCTCACCACTTTCCGCTACCGAAGACACGATCTTCAGACCCATCCAGCTATACATCAGACAGTTTCTAGAAGGGGGTTCTGCGAAGTTCGCAACACCGAGCAACACAAGCAACACCAAAGGTAGTCTATATTGGTGATGTGCCGCCCCTAACAAGCCTGCTACCCTACTCTTGATACGTAACGGGGCGGGGGGCCAACATCTATTATCCTCCGCCTCACTAAGGGAGGAGAATGCACGGTATGTCGGCAAACAGGTTTATTAAGGATCCGTTGTGGGCGACCCTGGTGGGGGCGTTGGTCGCCGCAATAGGGGTCTCCTTTTTCGTGTTGGTGCGAAGCGGAGAAGCCGCACCACGGGAGGTGGTGACCGATGAGCAGCCTTCTTATGCCTCCGTAATCCCCAGGATAGTAGGCGGTACGGAGGTGCCCAACGGCAAGTATCCCTTCATGGCGTACATAGAGCTATACCGCAACGGCAAGCCCATCGGGAGCTGCACTGGGAGCTTGATCGACCGAGACAGCGTGTTGACTGCCGCCCATTGTTTAATTTACAGGGGCGTTCTCGTTCCGACGGGTGCGCTCTTGACGGTCGGGGTGACGGACCGAACACAGACGAACCAGGGCCAGGTCATAGGAGTCAGTGAGCCCTTCATACATCCTCGCTTCAATGACCAAAGAAACCTCGCGTTCGATGCCGCGGTTCTAAAGCTCAAGCGTCCGATAACAGGCATCAAGCCGATCAACCTTGCCACCGCAAAACAAAATCATCTGGAGACGCCGGGGCGCAAGCTGACAGCCGCCGGCTGGGGAGTTACGAGAACTAAGGGCAAGCAGACGCCGACCCGTATGCGCGAAGTGTCGGTTCCTGTGGTCTCCGACGCTCGTGCCACACGGGCCTATGATTCTTTCCCCCCGGCTTGGCAGTACTTCCCGAGCCTCGCGGTCGCTGCAGGCGAGAAAGGGCAAGGTGCCTGCTATGGCGACAGCGGGGGGCCTGTGTTCGACTCTGGCAGCCGCACACAGGTTGGGATCACGAGCCACGGTCCACCGGCCCCGGGCGCATCCCCGGGCCTGGGCGCATGCGCAACGGCACGCTACCCTGCGGTGTTCACAGAGGTGAACAACCCGGAGATCAGGACCTTTATCCTCGCCGCTGCCAAGCGCTAGAGCTGACCCCGCACGATAGCAATCTGCGGTGAGGGGAACGTTAAGACCGGCCGCATTACTAAAAAGTATCTGGCGTGAAACTCTCTGTGGACACCGGATGTGAGTTCGCTTGCTTCTGAGGCAACCGTTAAGAGTGAGGTCGCTAGCCTTTATTCGCGAACGTCGCGTGTGGGGTGTTCTCGGAAGTTTGGGTGTAGGGGATTCTCCAAAGTTCTCAAGACCAAGCTGTATCTCCGGCGGGGGTGAGACGCCAAGGTGTGTTTACGCTCTAGTCTCGAGTATGACCTTGCCTCGGTTACGCCGTCCCCCCATGTGACGGTGGGCCTCGACGGCCTCGGCCAACGGGAAGCTCGCGTCCACGTGCACCTTCAGCTCGCCGCGGGCCGCCAAGCGAGCCAGTTCCTTGCAATCTTCTCTGGGATCGTAGCCCAACCGTTCTACGAGGTTGGTGAGCTGGAAGCCGTGGATCGTGACGTTCTTGGGGTAGAAGTCGCGGGTATCGACGGGGCTCGGCTCCAGCGCAACGTTAGCTAGGGCCACCACCCGCCCGCCGTGCCCGACCGCCTTTAGCGCCTCGGCGAAACGGATTCCTCCGACCGCGTCCAGGACCACGTCTACTCCGCCTTCCCCGAAGATGCCGTCGATCTCGGAGAGCACGTCGCGCTCGGCGTAGTTCACTCCGTGATCGGCGCCGTTTTGCAGGGCCCAGGCCACCTTCTCCTCCGAGCCGGCGACCGCGACCACCTCCGCGCCCGTGAGCTTCGCGATCTGCACCGCAGCGTCGCCGACGCTGCTGGCGGCAGCGTAGACGAGGACCTTCTCGCCGGCCCCGAGACGCGCGAGGTGTTTAAGGCAGTACCATGCGGATAACGGCGCCGTTGGCAGCGCGGCCGCGCTGATGAAGTCCAGGTCATCTGGCACGCCGACGGCACACCTCTCCGATACCGCGACCCGCTCGGTGTAGAAGCCGGGCGCCCGCCGAAGGCGAACACCCTGTCACCGGGGGCGAAACGCTCGACCGCGTCTCCTACCTCGCGCACCACGCCGCTGCCCTCGAAGCCCGGCACCAGCGGTGGATGCCCGGCGCGCTGGTATAGGCCAGCGCGGGTGAGGAGATCCGCCCGATTGACGCCCGCCGCCTCGACCTCGAGGAGGATCTCGTCGCCCTGGGGCTCAGGGGAGGAGATTTCGGCCACCTCCAGCACCTCGGGACCACCGAACCTTTCGATCTGCACAGCCCTCATCGCCTGCTCCTTTCGGTGAGTTTTACGTAGGTCTGCGCACTCTAGAGGGAGGCTCTTATCAGAGCACGCCGCCCACGCCTCCTTTTCGACAACTCCTAGGGTAGGCATATTACGGAGTATTCACCGAACCTCGTGGAAGCGGTGTTCCAAGAAGGTCACTTACCTCACGTGCGGGCCCGCCTCCGGGCCCCTTGGGCGGTAGGGCCCAGCGAGACGCTTACGGCGATCCACCCACCGCCCGCGAATGCCAACAGTATCCCTACAACCGAAAACGGTCCAGAGATCAGTGGAGCATGAACCACCAAGAGAACAGCCACCCACCTTGGCAAGTACACCGGAGCGCCAAATGGCAACGCCAAAGACAATGAAGCCCGTGGAAAAATACTCTGGCTCACGTTGGTCGTCGCCTGGGTCGCCGCGGCACAGAGCCGTCGAGCATAGTCGGCGACCGACCTCGGAGGCCGCCTGTCCGTTCCGAGCCAGCAAGGGAGGGGGATCCGCATGGCCGAGTTGCTCAAGGCCGCTAACCTGATCCTGCTTTGGGTCGGCTCCGGGGTGGCAGTAGCTGACCTCGGCTACCGCCCGTTTACTTTCTGGCTGCCCCTCCCGCTGTCCTCGTCTTCTTCCCGCCGCTTCGGGCGATTCCCGCACGCCACGCGGCTCCGCCGGAGAGCTAAGAGCGATGAACACCGGAAAGCGGCTCAGTTCTTCTTTTTTCCCGTCGGCGAGTGCCGGATCTCTTGCATGCGTGATTGTTAGGCGAGCCGTTCCTGCTGGCCCCGGCACGATACTCAGCCTCTCCTGCGTTCGTGTCTGCGGTGGAAAGGCTCGGGCCCTGACGATAGATAAGGAGGTTCTGGGCAAGGCTGAAGAGGTTTGAGGAGATCCAGTAGACAAACCCGCCGGCAATCAGGCCATGAAGGCGGTGAACACCACGGGGAGCAGGCGCATCAAACGTCGCTGGGCGGGATCCACGTTCCTGGCCGACACTTCGCTTGCGAGAAGGGGTATGGTCGCGGAGAGGATCGGCAAAACCAAGTAGGGGTCAGCCCTGGTGAGATCCGAGACCCATCCCCTCCCCGCACGTGGCTCACCCGCGAGCGTGGGAGAGGTATCCGGAAGCAAGTAGACGTGACGGCCACTTCTACATCGGGGAACTACCCTAAGGAGGTCTGCGGCGAACAGCCTTGCGTTCCTCTCTACACTCTCAGCGACGAGAATGTGATCTTGGTCTATGAGGGATTCAAGGACCGGTTCGCCTTCGTGGATGTCGGGTGCGAGACGGTGCTCATCGACGTTTTCGCCCCGGCAGATAGGTTCGACGAGTTTCTGCCCAAGGCGCAGAAGGTACTGGACAGCGTAGGGTGGAAAGGCGGGTAAGCACTCGCTGCCAGCGGAGAGGATAGGGAGACCAGCGGCCCTTCCTAAGTGCTCTTAGGACAAATGTCCGAGAAAGTCGATTCCGCGAACTGCGCCCGTTAGGTGTTCTACGAACTTCGCCTCATCGGCTTTCTCCGAACTTCGGGTGTGTTAGGTTCTCGGGAGGTCGTGGAGGTAGTGCGGGGTAGCCGCTTACGAGCGGAGAATGAGAAAGGAAGTTAACTATAATAAACGAGAAACACGGACCAGCAACGACCGACGCTGACGGCCGCGGTAGGGGTTGGCCGTCCTCTACACGCGGGTGTCCACTAATCCACTAAGAGGCAGGCTAAGGAGGATCGCTACAGCATCCCCCAGCAGATGGAGGCTGTGCGCGAGTACGCAGCCAGCGAGGGTGACGAGGTTCTAGAGGAGATCAAAGACCCAGTTTACAGCGGCGCGAGCCTAAAACGCCCAGGCATGGAGCGCATCAGAGATCTGGTGACGGCGGGCCGTGCCTCGGTAGTGCTTGCCCAAGACCGGGAGCGGTTCGCCCGCGAGCCCGCCTACCACTATCTCTTGGAGAAAGCGTTCGAGGAGCAAGGGACCAAGCTCAGGCCCCACAACAACCGGGAGGCGACACCCCTAGAGATCGTCTCCTGGCAACATCCAGGACGACTTGGCAGAGTACGAGTGGGAGAAGTGACGGGGACTACTACAAGCCCGGGTACGGGAAGAAGAGATCCTCCGTCCAGAGCGAGATCGAGGTCCTGCGTCATGAACTTGGGAAGCAGGGTGACCTCGACAACGATACGAAGAGGATCGAGACCCAGCACACCGGCCTACGCTCCTTCTCGTTTGAAGACTTCGATCAGTTCCAACAGATCCACCCCCAGACGGACGCCTACGCCACCAGGGAGACCGAAGAGCTGCGGGATAATTACCCGATACAAGCGAATGGGATGGAGAGGGACAAGCTGTTGTCGGAGGAGTCTACTACCGTCCTGCTGTTCGTTCCCCTGCCTCGGATCTTTCTAAAGGAGGATAGAAGATTGACTCACGACATCGCGCTTATACCCGGAGACGGGATCGGTAAGGAGGTTGTCGGCGAGGCCTGTCGCGTGCTGGAGCGGGCCGGGGAGAAGTGGAGCTTCGACTTCGAGTGGACCGAGTACGAGTGGGGCTCTGAGTACTACGCTCAGACTGGACGCATGATGCCCGAGGACGGCTTGGAGCGACTCCGAGAGCACGAGTCCATCTTCCTCGGAGCGGTGGGCTACCCAGGCGTGCCGGACCACCTCTCCCTCTGGGGATTACTCATACCGATCCGGCGCACCTTCGAGCAGTACATCAACCTGAGGCCCGTGAAACTCTTCGAAGGCATAAGGAGTCCTCTCGCGGAGGTAGGAGCCCAAGATATACACTTCGTCGTGGTACGCGAGAATAACGAGGGAGAGTACTCGGAGATCGGCGGCCGGCTGTACCGTGGTTCCCCTCACGAGATCGCCGTTCAGGAGTCGGTTTTCACCCGCCGTGGCGTGCGCAGAACCATAGAGTTCGCCTTCGCGCTGGCTAAAGGCCGCGAGGGCAGCGTGACGTCTGCGACGAAGTCCAACGGCATCATCCACACCATGCCGTTCTGGGACGAGATCTTCGACGAAGTGGCCAGCGAGAACCCGGACATCGAGGCCGGGCAGTATCACATAGACGCCCTCGCGGCGGCGTTTGTGCTCAAGCCGGCGAGCCTGGACGTGGTGGTGGGCTCCAACCTCTTCGGCGACATCCTGAGCGACCTGGGCGCGGCGGTCGCCGGCAGCATCGGGATAGCCCCCTCCGCCAACCTGAACCCGGAGGGCGAGTACCCTTCGATGTTCGAGCCGGTCCACGGCTCCGCCCCGGACATAGCCGGAAAAGGAATCGCGAACCCTATAGGCCAGATCTGGTCCGGCGCGATGATGCTCGATCACCTCGGGCATGAAGACGCCGGGGCGGGCGTGGTCTCGGCTATCGAGCAGGTGCTCGGCCAGACGGAGATCCGGACCCCGGATCTGAAGGGTTCGGCCAATACTAGAGAGATGACCGACGCCATCCTCGATGCTCTGGAGAAGACTCGCATCGAGGACACGAGGAATTAGCCGCTACCCGCTGCCAGACTCGAGAAAGAAGCGAGGAGGCCATGCTCGTAGGCTGGGTAGAGTTCGATCCCGAAAGTGGCCTGATAACGCAGGTGCGGGGCATAAGCTACCGTGACCACGAAGAGACGAGGACGCATGTCAGGAGGCGGTATATGGAGAGTCTTGTATGAAGGCTGCTCTATATTTGCCGGGTAAGCACAGAGGAGCAGGGGAAGAGCGGCTACTCTCTGAGGCGACAGCTTGAGGCTTTACGCCGCTACTGTAACGCCCACGATCTTGAGGTAGTGGGGGAGTTCGAGGATAGGGCCTCGCTGGATCGACTCGGGCTCGATGCCTTGAGGGAAGTCGTCTCTGGCGGTGGCGTCGACGTAATTCTCGCCCAGGATCGGGATAGATTCTCCCGCGAGCCATCCCCCCGATAACTGCGATCTCGATCATCCGGTTATGCAAGCAACCGGCGGAGGGTTCTAGCAAGAACGGGCCGGATATTATCTGGTCGCTGTAAAGTACCCTCGAGAGGAGCGGACCGTGCCAAGAGCGACTTTAAACGGTGTTATCCTGGCGCAGGGTGATCACACCGAGGTAGTTGAGGGCAACCACTACTTCCCGCCGGAGTCGGTGAACCTGTATTTTTTGTGGGAGAGCGACACACTCACCCACTGCCCTTGGAAGGGCGACGCGGGCCACTACACCGTCGAAGCTGGCGGTGAGCGGGTCGAGGACGCCGCCTGGTATTACCCTGAACCCAAAGTTGCCGCGAAGAACATAAAGGACCAAGTAGCCTTCTATGGCAACAAGGTTCGCGTAGAGGGATAGGTTCCCCGTCGGCCCTCCGCACGTACCCGGAGCGGTTATCATATGGGTGGGGAAAGGAGGTCGGCTATGGACGAGAGAAAAGCTGACCGGACGAGGGACGCCGCCGGTGAGTTCGAGAAGGCGACCCGCGAATCTTACAAGGCCGCCGTGGACCACGCCTTCGAGGTCCAGAAGGGCGGCGTGCGTCTCTCCCGGAGGTTCTTCGAGAACTGGGTAGAGACCCTCGAAGACCAAACGAAGCTCAATCGCCGCACCCTGCAGGGCCTGCAAGAGGTGGTTCGAGAGCAGCGTGAGGTCTTCCATGAGCTATCCCGGGAGTCCCTGAACGCCTACGATGGCTTCCTCGATTCTCTCTCCTCTTACCAAGAGGAGATATCGGATACGAAAGGACCCGAAGATTAGCGGGATTGTGTTACGCCCTCACCTTGAAGGTTGGCGCATGTTTGTATACATTAAGAGAAGTAGGCCAGCCGATGGGAGTTGCAACACCGGTTCATGCAGGAGGAAGAGCTTTCGCAAAGCCTCTCCGATCGGCCGGCGACCCGAGGCCTGGACCGCGTAAACCCACTCGCGGCCGGGGTGTTACGGCGCAACGGCCTGAAGTCCTGGACCAAACCCGCCCCGTCTCTCTACCCTCACCAGTGGAGTTGGGACTCGGCGTTTATCGCGCTGGGTCTGGCGCACGTTGACAACCGCCGCGCGACCAGCGAGCTCGAAACGCTCTTCGCCAGCCAGTGGACAACCGGCAAGGTCCCTCACATAGTCTTCAACCCCGAGGCCCCTCCCAAGAGCTACTTCCCGGACGCCGAACGCTGGAACTCCTCCGCGCTCTCCGAGCACGCTCCAGCAGGGCCGCGCACCAGCGGCCTGTGCCAACCCCCCGTCCATGCTCTGGCCGTCAGGCGTATCTGGCAGACCACGCGCGGCAAGGATGATGAGCGTGTGGCGCGCGCCCGCGCGTTCCTGAGCAGCAACTACCCGCGCCTGTTCGCCTGGCATCGTTACCTGGCGACGGCCCGCGACCCCGAAGGCTCAGGGCTGGTGACCATCTACCACCCCTGGGAGAGCGGCACGGACAACTCACCCAGGTGGGATGCGGCGCTCGCCAGGATCTCTATCGGGCAAATACCACCTTACACCCGCTACGACCTGCAGCACGTCGCGGACGCTTCTCACCGTCCCACCGACGAGGAGTACGATCGCTACCTGTGGCTGTTGGAGCTGCTAAAGCGAGCCCGCTACGACGAGGCGGCCATCTACGAGTCCCACCCCTTCCTGGTGAAGGACGTGCTGTTCAGCGCCGTGCTGGTGGCGGCCAACGAGGCGCTCTTGGAGATAGCGGCCGTGGTCGGGGCGCCGCGAGAGGAGCGTGCACTGATAGAGGCCTGGATCGAGCGTGGCCGCCGCGGACTCGAAGAGCAGTGGGACCCTGAGTTCGGCCTCTGCCTCGACCGGGACGTGCTAGTCGGAGAGTCGCTGCGAGTGCGCACGGTGGCCGGCTTTGCGCCCCTGATCGCCGGCGGTCTCCCGGTCGTCCGCGTCAAGGACCTGCTAGAAACGCTCGACTCCCCCGCATTCGCGGGCCACCCTAGGCTGCGCCGGCCATTGCCGCCGAGCACCAGCCCCGAGGAACCCGGCTTTCATCCCCGAAGCTACTGGAGGGGACCCGTCTGGCCGGTGGCGACCTGGCTGTTGTGGTGGTCGCTGCTCCGTACCGGAGAGCACGGGCGGGCGGCGGGGCTGCGCCGCGAGACCCTTGAAGGGCTCGCGGAGGGCGGTTTCGCCGAGTACTTCGAGCCGTTCACCGGCGAACCTTTGGGCTCCACGGAGCAGTCCTGGACCGCAGCCGTCGCCCTCGACATGCTCGCCGCGGAGAATGGTAGCGCCTGAACCCCGGCTACGAGAGGAGGAGATCTCCTCGTCTGCGGACTCTACCACTTGAGGAAGAGATCGTTACTAGAGTAGGGGGCAGGGACGAAGCGGCGGAGAGGAAGGGGTATATGCCTTGCTCGGCGAGGCGATCCAGGATGCGATAACGAGCAGATCAAGGACGAACTCTACTCAGCCTGCCAGTTACCTTTTGATGGCGGCATACTGCGAGTCGGCGAACCTCTCGGAGTTCGCGCGCTGGATGCAGCCTTGGAGCGAGAGGAGACGAGGCATGCGATGAGGTTCTAAGACTTTGTCCTAAACCGTAACGGTCGGGTTCTCCTGCAAACTAGAGAAGGGCCTGTAGTGTAGTTCGGATCGCCCTTAGGGACCTCGAGCGAGCTCTCGGACACGATCAGAAGGTCACGGCCATTATCACCGACCTGTACGGGCTGGCG
The DNA here is from genome assembly GCA_035641035.1 of Rubrobacter sp. Classification (GTDB taxonomy): domain Bacteria; phylum Actinomycetota; class Rubrobacteria; order Rubrobacterales; family Rubrobacteraceae; genus Rubrobacter_D. Next base: position 22,804 of record DASQVA010000272.1, read on the forward strand.
GCCAGGGAGAACGACTACGCGAGCCAGGCTCTCTTGCAGTGGTTGGTGATGGAGCAAGTCGAGGAAGAGAAAACACTGGGGACTTCGACGAGCCGCTGAGGATGCTCGGGGACAAGAGCGAGGCACTCTGCCTGGTGGACAGGGAACTCGGCCTGCTCAGTAGCGTGGAGTACGCGAGCCAAGCCGGCGAGGCCTAGCTTATCGTGCGCGCGGGTTCACGAACCGCCGGAGAGCACAAGCTATGCAAGAGATGACCGCGGTCGAACGGAGAGTTTTTGTTGGGGCGTGCCCGCACGGGGGCCTCGCCAAGGTGCGCGCCGACGGCAGGCCGCACGATGCCCCGATCTGGATCGACCTCCACGGTGAGACGCCGGTATTCACCACAGGCGAGTGCAACGTGAAGGGGCGGAACATGGCCCGCGATCCCCGGGTGAGCCTGTGCGTCGACGAAGGAGACTCTCCCTTCCACTTCGTCTTGATAGAGAGCCCCGCAGACCTGGTCTTCGGCGACCCGGACTCTTCTACTGGGCGACGCGCATCGGGGGGCGCTCATGGGCGCGGAGCGGGCCGACGAGTACGGCCGGCGCAACGCGGTGGAGGGCGAGCTGCTGGTGAGGGTCGCCCAGCGGAAGATCCTCGCCTACAGAGACCTCGCGCACTGAACCGGGGCTGTCGGCCGTTCGCAGCCCGCTTCGCGTACGAGTCCCGTCTGTGGGCCAGTGCGCTATGATCCTGGCGGTGGAAAGCTTTCGCGAAGAGATGGGTGAGGTAGGGGAGAACTGGGGTCCGGGAGGTCCGGGGGATCTTCTGCGCGAGGCCGTCTCCCGTCCGCTCGGAGAGTGGCGCGAGGTCTACGAGAGCTTCGCGCCGCTGGACGTCAAGACCGGCGAGCGGCGTCCGCGCGTACCGCCGCCGGAAGCGGACTCCCGGCTCGCAGCGGTGCTCGTCCCCGTTCTAATAGAGAAGGAGGATGCGCGGCTGGTGTACACGGTCAGGAAGGAAAACCTCGCGGATCATGCCGGCCAGATCTCCTTTCCCGGAGGTAGCATCGAGCCGGGCGACGACTCACTCCTGGCGACGGCCCTGAGGGAGGCGGAGGAGGAGATCGACCTCAGGCCCGACCTGGTCGAGGTGGTCGGGGAGCTGGAAGAGATGTACATCCCGCCCTCGAACTTCCGCGTCAGCCCATTCGTCGGCCTCCTGCCGCCCGAGGCCGAGATGGTCCTCGCCCCGGACGAGGTGGAGGAGATCTTCACGGTCTACCTCTCGACGCTCGCGGCCCCAGAGACCTTCCGCCGAGTCCTCTGGCGCCGCGACGACCGCGACTACGAGGTGCCCGTCTTCGCCATCGAGGGCCCGGCGCCGCGCAATATCTGGGGCGCCACCGCCGCGATCACCGCGGTTTTGCTGGCGCGTCTTGGTTGGAGAGAGTACCGGCGGTAAGGGGACAATGTTGCAACGCCTGATCGCCGCGATCCTCTTCGGGCTGATGGTCCTGGCTGAGGCCATTCAGGCCTACCGCCTTCTCCACATCCTCGCGGACCCGGCGCCCGTCGCCGAACGGCTGGGCATTTCGTACGGGGCGGAGATTCTGCGTGCCGGGACAGTGCTGGTACTGGCCCTGGTCGTGACCCTCGGCGCACTCCTAGCCGTGGTCGGACTCCTGGGCCGGCTGCGCGCGCCCTTCCTCGTCGGCGCCCTCGCCTGTGCCCTCGGGTACCTCTTGCTCGGGTTGTACCAGATGGCGACCGGGGTCCTGCAACTAGAGTCTGGTGGCGTGGTCCTTTCGGGGGTGATCTACCTGGTGCTAGGCGCCCTCGCCTACGCGATGCGCCGCTCGTTGGTCGTGGAGTGACGCGGCCCCTGTTCGTGTGTGTGCCGTATCTCACCGCCCGGCGCCAGCTGATATATTCTCGCTTAGTGGATACTACGACCGAGAGACGAGAACGTCCGCTGCGTCTATGAAGACCAAAAATCTCCACGTGTTGTGGGGTAATTTGCTGGACCGCAGGAGCGAGAACTGGACTGACCGGTGAAACCGGGAACCTCAGCCGCTCGACGGCGCACCAGCTCGCCGAATCGCGCGTCGAGAGCGCGGCCGTCGGCGCACCCGGGGCAGCCAACGTTACCCTCTGGTACCAAGATACAGTCTATGTACGCCCGTTTTCCACAGTTATCCACAACATATTGTGGATAAGGACCTGAGATCGGGGGATAAGTGCATCAGGTGTAACATAGTCTTAACACCGTGGGAAGCGGGCTGATTTACGTTCCGAGCAGCGAGGTATTGCGCTGTTGCGTGCGCGGAGCGCGGTTTCGGGTGAGGCGGTCTGAGAGCTGGAAAAGCGTCTCCGGGGCTTTACAATTGGGGTGCAGAGAGGAGTCTAACAAGAGGTGAGAGAGTGATAACCGAGGAGCGCGTGCGGGACCAGCTCAGGAACGTGATAGATCCGGAGATTGGGATGGATCTCGTGGAGCTTGGCCTGATCTACGACGTCGGGGTCCACGATGAGGGGCGGCACGTGGACGTCACCTTCAGTCTGACGAGTCCGATGTGCCCGGTGGGAGACCTCATCCAGGAGCAGGTCGAGACGGAGACGCTCTCTATAGAAGGTGTCGAGACGGTTAACTCTCAGCTGACCTTCGATCCGATGTGGAGCCCAGAGATGATGAGCCCGGCCGCCAAGCTTTTCTTCGGCCGGTAGCTGAGGATCCCGGCCGACGACACCGTCTTGGCGCCCTCCCGCCCGGAGAACGCTGGGAGGCTTCGTTTACTCATACGTTTCTCAAACGCCACACGTATACCGGATTAGCATCGCCGCCACGCTCGGCCGGGAGCCTGAGGTCGAGTTGGCTCTAGCATAGCTAGGGTCGGCTCGGACCTTGCTTGCCTGCGTAACTGCGAGCAGTATGGTTAACGCGAACTTCGCCTCGAGGGGCTTCTCCGACGTTTCTCTGTATCGGGATCTCGGAAGTTCAGGCGTGCTTAAGGCCCACGTTCAGCCTCGTCACACCCTCGCGCATCTGGAGATCCGGCCCCTTGCCTCCCCTTTTGATCGAACCAGCCTCGGCCACACTGTCCACGCTTGAGACAAGATTTGTTACCCTCTTGCCCGAAGGTGGACGAATACTGACAACTGCGCGAAACCCGACGGAAGCTTGACAGCTCTCCAGGCGGGCCTCACCAGCCCCAACAGGCAAATGGCTAGCGCCGCCGCCAGTGCCGGCATCATTTTTAAGTGATCGGATCTAGTAGATAGCTCTTCCTCCGCCTGCTTCCCTGGAGGTGAGGATTAACCCTCTTCCCCGTCATCTTGTTATCGTAATGCTTGGTTCGAAGTAGGATTCACCCTAACTTGAGATACCCTGCCTCCTCTCCGTTACTGCTTATTCGACACAACCTTGCTTACCCGTGACGGCACCTA
>DASQVA010000273.1:0-11847 GCA_035641035.1 Rubrobacter sp.
GGCCCAGGATTACGGAGAGGCGTCTATCCTCCAGGGGGCATTATGTCTGCCTTATCTACGGCACGCCACGAAGTCTCCTGTTTCGTACATAAGACGCCGCTCAGTATAGGACCGGGGCTATGGGAACTTCCGAGAACGCCCTCAAGGCGAAGTTCCGAGAACCCTTCCACGCACTCGGGTGAATAGGCATCAGATGCTCTTTAGGCGGCACGCCTCTTACAGGTGCTCCTTGAGCCTTGCTCCCTGCTCCTTGACGAAATGCTCCAACAGGATTTTCCCTACCTCGGCGGTGGCCACCGCGTCGTCCGCCTTTGGCTCGTAGCGGCCCCAGCTGCCGTCGGGGGCGAACTTCTCCCACCCCACGTAGTCCGCGAAGGCTTCCATCCGCTCGGGGACCCGCGTGCCGTACGCTCCCTCCTTCACGGACCCTGGTGCCAGGTAGAGTGCCAAGGCGCGGGATAGCGCGCCGCCGTGCACATCGCCCCTACCCGCCAGGCCGCTCTTGCGCAGGGCTTGCTCCCAGACCGGACCCGCCCCCCGGTGGGCGTCGACCACCACGTCCGCGAAGCGTCGGTTGACGTGCTTGATGAACGCCCCCACCCATAGCGCCCCGCCACGACCCGCGGTGAGCACCTGCTTGCGGAAGCCCTGGGTGCGTAGCCCGTCGACGACCTCCTCTAGCACCAGCATCATCGTGGAAGGGCTCAGCGAGACGGTGCCCTTGAAAGAAGCGTGCTCCTCTGAGGTGTTGAAGGGCATGGTAGGCAGCACGTAGGCGCCCAGGACCTCGCCCCACGCTCGGGCGTAGTACCCGGCCACCAGAGTGTCGATGTTCAGGGGCAGATAGGGACCGCACTGCTCGGTTGCCCCGACGCCGAGGATGGCGGTGTCTATCCCTGCATCTGATTGGTCCCTGGTCGAGTTGTTGACGGAGAACACGCTCTCACCCCTTGCGAAGCATTTTCCCATAGGGCCAGCTTCAGATGTGAACGTCGCGAAATTCGTCTTCCACGCACTTGGGTGAATAAGCCGCTGAATCCGCGCTGGGTGGCCGTCCTTGACCTGCCCGCCCCAAGCGAGGAGACCTTGGGCACGGCTACAGCGACCGAGAGGAGCGCACACGTGCCAGCCCGTCCCAACAACGTCGTCAGCGAAGGCAGGCGTGGGTGGAGCGAGCAGCTACATGGGGAGAAATTCGGCCACCGGCGCAATCAACTAGGTTCGGCCGCCGTCGGCCCGAGGTTAGGGTGCAGCCTCTACGAGGTGCCACCAGGGCGCACGGCGTTCCCGCATCACTACCACCTCGCCAACGAGGAAGCCTTATACGTGTTGGAGGGCTCAGGCACGTTGCACATCGGTCAGGAGGGGGAGGAGGTCGAGGTCTCGCAGGGTGACTACGTGGCGTTGCCCGTCGGGGCGGACGAAGCGCACCAACTCGTCAATACCTCGAGCACGGCGCTCAGGTACCTCTGCTTCTCCACAATGGTAGAGCCGGATGTGATGGTCTACCCCGACTCGGGGAAGGTCGGCATCGTCGGCGGGGCGGCACCCGGGGGCCCGAAAGAGGAAAGGACCTTCGCCAAATTCCTACGAGAGGACGCCGAGGTAGGCTACTACAACGGCGAAGACTAGACCTTTGCGGGGGAGAACCCTCAACCCCGAACTTCGTAGAACCTGAAGGCGAACTTCGGAGAATGCCTCTCCCACGCACTCGGGTGCATAAGGAGTTCTTGGGTCCTTAGGCCAGCATTTAAGGCTTACAACCGTGCGTAAAAAGGCACGTGGCCTGAGACGGGGCTCATGGCGTGAACCGGTGAGCCGGGTGCAGGCAGACCTCGCCATAAGGTGCGGGACGCCTAGGGGGATCACAACCAGCCGACGGCACCGGAACGGAACCCTTGCTGGCGCGTCCGCCAAAGGCGGGGTAGGATAGCGCGCGTGGACGCCCTTCCGGCACCGACAACGTTCCTGACCTTCGCCCTCGTCGCCCTCGGCATGGTGTTCTCTCCCGGTCCCAACATGATCTACCTGGTCTCACGTTCCATCGCCCAAGGACGGAAGGCGGGCCTGCTGTCCTTGCTAGGCGTGGCGGCCGGGTTCTTCGGCTACTTGCTGCTCACTTGTCTTGGCCTCGCGGCGGTCTTCACTGTGGTGCCCACCGCCTACGTCGCCCTGAAGTGGGCGGGGGCGGCGTACCTGTTGTGGCTCGCCTGGCAGGCAGTAAGGCCCGGCGCGGCCCCGCTCTTCGCGCCGAGGAAGTTGCCGCCGGACTCCCCCCGGCGGCTGTTCGCGATGGGCCTGCTGACGAACCTACTGAACCCCAAGATCGCGGTGCTCTACGTCTCCCTGCTGCCCCAGTTCGTGGACCCCGAGCGCGGGGCGGTGCTCGTGCAGTCCCTGACACTCGGCTTGACCCAGATCACGTTGAGTCTGGCGGTCAACTCCTGCATCGTCCTTAGCGCCGGCTCCCTGGCGCTGTGGCTCGCGCGCCGCCCGGTTTGGCTGCACCTCCAGCGCTGGTTCATGGCGACCGTGCTCGGCCTGCTCGCCGTGCGCCTGATCACCGAGCGCGCGCGGCCTTAGCGGGCCGAGGCGAAGGAACGGGGGCCCGTCCGCAAGCCTAAGCCTCGTTAGGCGTCCCGCACCTGACGGCGAGGTCTGGTGCAGGGCGGGTAATTGCTAGCTACCCAGCAATGTCGCACCCGGACCACCGGGGAGTTACATACTCGCACCGGCTGTGATCTCCGGCAACGATCGGCACGTAAGACGGAAGCGCTCTGCATTGTCATGGACTTATAGGACCAGGGATACCCGTACTTCTGAGTACTCCTATTCCAGGCACTCCGGTGAATAGGGGCAATAGCAAGAGCCTAGATTTCAATGTCACTTCATCGCCGCGTGTTTCGGAGTCGCGCCCTCGGGTATCAAGGAGTATCAAGAGGAGCGAGCTAAGCCTCGGGGAGGCACCCTTTCCTATGGTCAAGTACCCGGACCACCACCACGGCCCACTATGCGGCGTTGCCCGCCACACACCCCCTTGAAGGCGGTAAAGACCCCCGGCGGCGGGCTCGTGGTCGAATGCCTAGGCTGCGGGAAGCGGGGGCCCGAGCGGGTGACGTCCGAGACTGCGAGGACCGCCTTCTTCGACGCCTCGGACTGAACGGCGCTACGGTCCGGACGACTAATGACCCCCAGCGGAGTGCGACCGTAGGATGGTCCGCACCCAACCCAGGGAGGCCAGATGTTCGATAGCGAGTCGCAGGGTTCCGCTTCCGGGTGCTACCGGGTGGAGTTGGTCTCGAGCGAGTTCAGGCAGAAGAGCCACCAGCAGAGCGTCCAGGGCGTCCTCGACGAGGGGAACGCCCGCGGCTGGCGGCTGGTGAGCGCCACCACCGACGCGTGCGGCGCGTGGGTCACCGGCGTCTGGTGGGACACTACGCCGGACAGGTAGCCAGCCCAACACGAGAAGGGCCGCGTCCGTGGGGACGGCAACGCGGCCAGGCGCATCACGAAAACCAGCCAGAAGCCAACTCGTGAGAGGAGGCATAATTAATAGTGAGTACCACCGTCATAGACGGTAGGTCGGTGAGCGAGTACATCGGGGTGGTGACCGGAGAGGCGGTATTGGGGACTAACGTCTTTAGGGATCTCTTCGCGGGCTGAGGGAGATAGTGGGAGGGTGCTCAGCGGGCTACAAGAGGTTGTTGAGAGAGGCCAGGGAGACGTCGATAGGCGGCGAGATAGTCCACCATGTTACCCGTAGGCTTTTGCCGATAAGGCAGCACCATGTGAACCGTGTAGCGGCCAACTCCTAATGGGATGAGCTCAGCGCTTCGAGTCCGCTCTTTGGCCTCCAGTTTTCTTGCGGTTTGCAGGTAAATTATAAAGCAATAGGAAAGCATCTGCTTCGTAGCGCGACCGATTTACTGCAACCCGCACTGCAATCGGGCTGTTATGAGCCGGTGCGGGGCGGACATACGGATAGCCTGGAAATCGTCAAAACAGCATAGATAGGCGAGATTACCGGACGCAGTAGTACAAGATAGGATATGGTGATCCGACTTTGCACGGCAGTCCTGGTGTATATCTGATTGATCGTATTTACAAATCTACCAGTTGTATTTTAGGACTGTTTCCGTATGCTCCGACCAGAAGATCGCTCCAACGGACGAAGGAGATTTGGGGTGTTGTTAGAGGACAAAAACGCCGTGATTTACGGAGGTGGAGGCACCATCGGCGGTGCGGTTGCCCGCACGTTCGCCCGCGAGGGGGCACGCGTCTTCCTCGCCGGGCGTACCCTGACGAAGCTCGACGACGTGGCTGAGGAGATCCGCTCCGTCGGAGGGGTAGCCGAGACGGCGCAGGTAGATGCTCTCGATGGGAGGGCCGTCGATGAGCACGCCGATGCCGTGGCCGCGAGCGCCGGGGGTATCGACGTCTCCTTCAACCTCATCTCGCACGACTACGTGCACGGGACTCCTATGGTCGAGATGTACCTCGAGGACTACGCCCGTCCGGTCGTGACCGCCGTGAGGACGACGTTCTTGACCTCGAGGGCGGCGGCGCGCCACATGATCCGAAAGGGATCGGGCGTGATTCTGGCGTTCGGTGGCTCGGGTGACCCGAAGCGCGACTATTACATAGGAGGCACCCAGGTCGCATTCGAGGCGATCGAATCCATGCGGCGGCAGCTGGCCTCCGAGCTCGGCGCGCACGGCGTCCGGGTAGTGACCCTGCGAACGGGCGGCGTGCCCGCTTCGATCCTCCAGAGTGTCGACGGGCGCGAGGCGATCGTCGAAGGAATCGAGAAGGCCACGATGCTCCGGCGGGCTGCGACCCTCGAAGATGTGGGCAATGCGGCCGCATTTGCCGCCTCCGACCGGGCCCGCACCATGACCGCGGCCACCATCAACATAGCTGTGGCGCGCTGGTCGATTAAGGACAATTTTGGGAACCAGGAGCCTCTCGACGCCAAGCCACGCCGGCCCTCTCGTCCACGACGGCGACGCCCTTACCGACACCCGTGGGCGGCCGGGAGGCGGGTACGAGGCGACCACGATTAGGGTCGGGCGGGCTGGACAAGATGCGGCGTTTTGAGCGAGCGGCTGCGATCGGTCGTCGACCAGATGGACATCCGGCCAGATGACCGGGTGCTCGAGATCGGGTGTGGGCACGGGGTCGCGGCGACGCTCATTTGCGAGCGCCTCGAAGGAGGCCATCTCACCGCGATAGACCGCTCGGCGAAGATGATCCAAGCCGCCACGCGGCGAAACGCAGCTCACATAGAAGCCGGCAAAGCCGAGTTCCTCATCGCGACCCTTGAGGATCTCGACCTGGGAGATAGGCGCTTCGTCAAGATCCTCGCGGTCCGCGTTGGCCTATTTCACCGCGAGTCTAGGCGTGCGGGCGGCATCGTCGAGAGATGGCTCGCGCCCGGCGGCGCGGTCTTCGTCTTCTTCGACCCGCCGTCGGAGCTGGGCACCTCGCAGAGGCCCCGACCGCGTCCCGCCGCCGGTCTTGACTGGAGGGCCCGATAACCAGAGCAAAGAGGAGCCCATGAGAAAACCAGTACTGTTCATTCATGGCGGTGGGGAGGGGGCATACGAGGAAGACAGGAAACTGGCGTTATCCTTGCAGGATGCGCTGGGGACCGCGTACGACGTGCAGGTTCCCAAGATGCCGGACGAAGATCGCCCCGTGTACGAGGCGTGGAAAGAGCGAATCACCAAGGAACTCGACGCGCTGGAGGGTGAGGTGATCCTCGTCGGGCACTCTTTGGGCGCCTCGGTCATGTTGAAGTACCTCTCCGAAGAGGAAGTGGAGAAACCCGTCGCGGGTCTTTTTCTCGTCGCCTCGCCCTACTGGGGCGCCGAGGATTGGGAGGTCGGCGAGTACACACTACGAGAGAACTTCGCGTCGAGGCTCCCCGAGCAGCTGCCGATATTCCTCTACCACAGCCGCGACGACGAGGTGGTGCCATTCGCGCACCTCGCACTGTACAAAACGAAACTTCCGCAGGCGACCGTTCGCGAGTTCGATGGCCGCGGACACCAGTTCGGCAACGACCTGTCCCAAGTCGCCAGGGACATCCGAAAGGTCGTGCGATGACGACCCGGCGTCGAAGAAAGGGGCGTGATGGAGAACCTCGGGCTGGACGGCGCTCGGTGGTGGCGGTTGGGGGCACGGACGCGTAAGAGCGTCCTGGTGGTGCACATCGTGTCGGCTAGAGCTTGGATCGGGATTGATGTCGTCATTGCCGTCCTCGTCTTTACAGCCCTCCGTTTGCCCTTCGCGACCAGGGCATCCACTCCTTAGCGATCTGCGGTATTGCTACCGAGGTAGGAATCGAGCCGACGGTGCGCCAGGGTGCGGATCTCGGCTATGTACCGGTGGTGATCGAGGACGCTTGCGGGGCGGGAGACGAGGTGGCCGGCGAGTGCAACTACCGCTAGGCAACGTGAGCTCGTGTCGCCTCCGAAGTTACGCGCCGGTCGCCACTTGACAGCGAGCGAAAGAGTCGATTAACATAAAGAACGTAAAGCACATAAGGCAGGGGTGGGTGAGCCTTGTGGGCTTCTGAAACTAAGCGGTGAAAGTGCGCAAAGTATCCATATTGGCGTCCGACGGCAAGGCGTTGGTGGTGGTGATGGATCACGCTCGTACGTTCGGAGCCATCGAAGGGCTCGGGAGTTCGATCGCCGTAATCGAGGAGACGGCGGTTTACGTCAGGGCAGATGCTGTGATGATGACTGTCGGCGTGGCAAAGCGCTACCAGAAACAGCTCATCGGGCGCTTTCCCACCATCCTTCGCCTAGACGGCGGTCCGAGCACCTACCGCGAAGACTTGCTGGCCTACACCGAGTGGAGCCTGCTGCACTCGGTCGAGGAGGCCCTCCCTATCGGGACGTACGGAGTGGTGGTGATGGCGTTCGTCGGCATCCCGGTCGAGTTGCAGCCCTACCGAATAACCGCCAAGCTCGCCGTCGAGTGCATACGGGTGAACTCGCCGCTGATGGTCGGGGCGCTGCCCTGCCCGAGCGAGCGGATCCCCAAATCCAAAGCGGCGGAGGCCATGGCCTCCGCCACCCGGTTCGCCTTAGAGCACGGCGCCGATGTGGTGAAGTCGTACTACACCGGTACTCAGGATGGTTTCCGTCGAGTCACGGATAACTGCCCGGTGCTGGTTATGATCGCCGCTGGTCCAATGATGAAGACCATCGACGAGGCGCCGCGGAGCGCTCACGACGCCGTTGGCTCCGGCGCAACCGGCGTCCTCTTCGGCCGCAACATCTGGCAGAGCTGCGACACGCAAGGTGTGCTCCCGGCGCTCAGGGGCATCATCTACGATGGCCACCCGGTGGCGGACGCGTTGGCCGAGTCCGAAGTTGCGTAGCGTGGCTACCCACCTCGGAGTTTGTCCTCGTAAGAGAGGAGGCGGCACGTCAAGAGCTCGTCCCTGACGAAGCCGTCCGTCAGGCACGATCGATCCCAGCGAATCATAGGAGGTCAAATATGCGTCGCGCGAAACACATCTACTTCCCATTCCTGCTGTTAGTCGCGTTCTTTTTAGCAGCCTGCGGTGGGAGCGAGCAGCAGACGGGTCAAAAGTCGGGTGTCGACGAAGGCGCGGCGGCCGAAGCTGTCAAGGCGGGTTCGTACAGGGCACCCAAGGTGGCGGAGCCGTGCGGTAACGATTGCCCCTACGAAGGCGACACGGTCACCGTCACCGTGAACACCGCCGGCAAAGAGGGGCCTATCTCCGGCCCCCTCTACGAGGTGCGCGAGGAGTTTGAGGCGGCGACCGGCGCAAAACTGGAGATTGTCGAGCTGCCCTTCGCTGAGCATTTCCCCAAGTTGATGAACGATCTGACCTCCCAGACCGGTCAGTACGATGCGTCCATCGCTGGCGCCTGGTGGTTGGGTGATCTCGTCGGCGGCGACTTCATAGTACCCTACGACAAATACTACGACGACCCGAGCTTCCCCCAGTGGGACGATGGGGAAGTGTTGTCCGGTCCGCGCGACCTCCTCTCCTACGGCGGCGAGAAGTACATGATCGCCAACGACCATGACGGCCAGGTGATGTACTACCGACGCGACCTGCTGGAGGACCCGAAGCACCAGAAGGCTTTCCAGGAAAAGTACGGCTACGAGCTGCGGCCCCCGCAGACGTGGGATGAGTTCGGGGACGTAGCCGAGTACTTCAACGGCAAGGATATCAACGGCGACGGTCAGGGCGACTCCGGCCTTACGATGCACCTGAAGGTCGGCGGCCAGGGCATGTTCCACTTCATGTCCTTCTCCGCCCCGTACGTCATCGGCCCCGAGAACCCGAGCCTCTACTGGTTCGACCCGGAGAACATGGATCCGCTTATCGACAGCCCCGGACACGTGCGAGCCCTCAAGAAGTTGGTGGAGCTCACTGAGTACGGTCCCGATGCGATGACGGCCTGGAGCCTAGGCGAGAGCTGGGACCACTTTCTGCGTGGCGAGGCGGCGCTCACCTTCACCTGGGGTGACCTGGGCGCGCTTGCGCAGCAGCAAGGGAGCCAGGTGAAGGGTAAGATCGGGGCCGCCCCCATCCCCGGCACGAAGAAGTACTACAACATCGACACCGGCGAGTGGGTGCAGACCGACCAGCCGAACGTCGTGGGCAATACCACCGGCGGCTCCTGGGCCGGTGTCATCTCCAAGTTCTCCGACGCGCCCGAGGCGACCTACTACCTGCTGGCCCTGATGGCGACCAAGGAGAAGTCCACAGTCTACGCTGCCCGGGGTTGGGATGGGGTGGACCCCGGTCGATCCTTCCACTTCCTGCCACCAGACGGCAGCGGAAGCATGGGGAACTACAACAAGGCCGGCTGGAACGAACGCGACGCCGAAGAGTACACTACCGCCTACTTCGACAGCTTCAACGCCGAGCAGCAGTTCCCGTATCTGCGCGTCCCGGCCACCTTCGAGTACTGGACCGCGTTGGACATCTCACTCTCCGAAGCGGTTACCGGGCAGGCGGAACCGGAGGAGGTGCTGAAGACGACGGCCGAGGAGTTCGATAGCATCACCGAACGTCTGGGACGGGAGGAGCAACTGGAGATATACAGGACGTCGCTCAACTTAGACTAGCGGAGTTCCCCGTTCGGGCGGCGTCGGCAGCACCGGCGCCGCCCGCCAGGGACCGGAAGGGGTGTTGCGTTGGATAGGGCAGGCGATGATCGCCGATCACGCGAGTACGAAACGAACCCGAAAGCAACGCCGTCAAATACGCGCGCGGATCGCACGAAGTTCCTCTTTATCGGTCCTGCGGTCGTCTGGATTTTGGCCTTCACCCTCTTCCCGCTGCTCTACGCCCTCTACACGAGCCTCTACAGCTTTCGCTACGGGCAACGCTTAGGCTTCGTGGGCCTCGAAAACTTCGCCCGCCTTTTTACCGACAGCAACCTGCTCTCGTCCTTGCGCATAACGCTGACTTTCGTTGTAGGCACCGTGACGGTGGAGATGGTGTTGGGGGTGGCGCTGGCGCTCTTACTGAACCGCGAGATACGGGGCAGCAACGTGATACGAGGGGTAGCCACGCTACCACTGTTCGCCACGCCGGTGGCGGTGGGCTACCTCGCCATCACCCTGTACTACGAGCGCAACGGGCCGCTAAACTCGCTGATCCGGGCCCTGGGCGGAGAGAACATCCCGTGGCTCTCCGACCCCTCTTGGGCCCTCGTGGCCGTGATCCTGGTTGACATCTGGCAATGGACCCCATTTGTCTTCCTGATCACCCTCGCTGGGCTACAGAGCCTGCCCTCGGAGTTGTACGACGCGGCCAGGGTTGATGGCGCGTCCGCCACCCAGAACTTCCGCTTTTTGACGTTTCCCCTGCTGACTCCTCTCCTGTGGTTGATCTTGCTCCTCAGAATGGTGGAGTCGTTCAGGGTCTTCGATATCCCTGTCAGTCTGACACTGGGCGGCCCGGGACGCGCGACCGAGGTCTACAGCCTGTACACGTACCGGACGGCCCTGCGCTTCTTCGACCACGGGTACGCCGCAGCTCAGGGGATACTGCTGCTGGTGATCGTCATGTTCATCGTGACCCTTATCTTCACTCGCGTTCGCGGGCTTTATGAGGAGAGGTAGATATGCGACTGGTTTACAGAGCCGGGCTGGGACTGACAACGGCCGTGGCGCTGTCGTTGGTGCTGTTCCCCTTCTACTGGGCATTCTTGAATTCCATCAAGAGACCCGAGGAGACCTTCCAGCCAAGCTGGATCCCGTTCCTCCAGTTCCAGCCGACCCTGGAGCACTGGAGGAGCCAGCTCGCCACACCCGAGATCCGGCACGCCCTGCTAAACAGCACGATCATCTCCATCGGTGCGGCGACGCTGGCCCTACTCCTTGGCACGCTGGCTGCCTATGCTTTAGCCCGCTTCCGCTTCAACCGACCGAGCAACGGCGCTTTGACTACCTGGTTTATCTCCCAACGGGTGCTCCCGCCGGTGCTGTTCGTAACTCCGTTCTTCTTGTTGATGCGCCAGTTCGGACTTCTCGATTCCGTCTGGGCGCTCGTCCTGCTCAACGCCACCTTTACGATGCCATTCGCGGTGATCATCCTCAGCCAAACGTTCCGGGAGCTACCTCGGGAGTTGGAAGAGGCGGCTCTGGTAGACGGCGCGTCCCACTTCCAGTCCTTCTTCTCGATCGTGCTGCCGCTGGCGCTGCCGGGACTTGCGGCAGCTTGGGTTATCTGCATGGCCTTTAGCTGGAACGAGTTCCTCTTCGCTCTGTCCCTCACCAGTCAGTCGGCGATACCGATGCCCGTTATTATCGCCGGCGCCGAGCACACCCGGGGCGTGCAGTTCTGGTTCGTCGGTGTAAACGTGCTGATGACGATGCTAGTACCGATAGTCCTGGCCTTGCTGGCACAACGCTATATCATCCGCGGGCTGACGCTGGGCGCCCTGAAGGGGTGAGCCGATGCCGCTGGACCGCTCCTTATAGAGGCTGACGTCGGAACTACGACCATAAAGGTCGGCGCCTTCGACCGTAGCGCTCAGTCAGTGGCACACCCCTGACGCGACTCTCCCGACCAGCCGAGGCTCTATGACCGCACCGCTGTCCGCAGAACCCTGACCACCTACTTGTGGCTCTAGAGAAGGTCGCGAGTTTGAGCCCCGTCGGTCACCCTTCTCATATAATCCGCGGTTTGCAGCAGAGCCGAGCAGCTTTTTGGTGATCGGCTGGTCGCCGACGGGTATTGCAAATCTACTACTATATTAGGAGAGTAGCATCCCAAGCCGTAGCCGGTTTACGAGCTCTTGAGATACTAACGAACACCGCCCCCCTCAGTGTCGAAGCTAAATCTTATATCGTCAACCCAGGTATCCTCGCACCGTGGTCGGGACTAGAGGAGTTGGCGGAGAAGGGGAGAGGGCTTCACAGGCAGAACTGCCATCGGCTACGACCACAGATACGATGCAGGACTCTACTATCTGCGGCTGGCTATCGAGGAGGACCACATAGAGGGCTTCTTGGAAGGTTGCCCGGAAAGGATCGGCGAGCACGACGATCCGGATGAGGGGCAGCTCTTTCGGAACCTTTGGAAGGACGAGACCCAGCGGCAGACGGTGCAAGGGAGCCTAAAAGACGACTGCGAGGTCAGGACAGGGAGGGCTGCGGGGCTGTGATTCGCCACTGAACCTTTATGGGCTCGGGGTGGCAAACTACTACGCCCAGGCAAGGGCACCGATCCTCATCAGATGGTTTCGTAGCAAACGCTTCGGTTATACTTCGGCCTTGTTGTTTTGATTGCGAGCGACTAGAAAGACAGTAAGGGTGGAGACTCCGAAGCCCGAGCCAGAC
>DASQVA010000274.1:0-11620 GCA_035641035.1 Rubrobacter sp.
GGAGGCGCCGCGCGAGACCGCACGCCCCTACCCGCCGGGCCTCCCATACTTCACCCGCTCCGTCGAGCCCCCTGCCCTCGTACTGCCGGAGACGCTCTCCGCGGCGTTCAGACCGCGCACCGAGGCCACGCTACCACTCACCGTCTGGCACGAGCTGGTGCACGCCTTTTTACTTCGTAGCGAGGTCGTGAGGACCCCGGCCTGGCTCGGGGAATTCGTATGCCAGGCCACCGCCGCGGCCGTCGCTCGCAGGGTGGGGCTGCCGCTGGAGGGGTATCTATCCGAGATAGACCGAAAACTGGGCTTTACGGTGCGGGGGTTCGGGGGGCTTGCCAACGCCTCAGAGAAGATGTCTTTCCAGAACCTGCTGCTTTTGCTCGGCGCGGCGGCACTGGAGGAGTTTGGGGAAGGGTTCGTGGGACGCGTCGTTCGTGCGCTCCGAGAGGAGACGGAGGTCGTAGGGGAGGGACGGGCCGAGGAGTTGCTGGCGGGCGCCTTGGGTCCGGGCGGTCGGGCTTGGCTGGCGTCGAGGCCTGAGTTCTAGGAGGATCACGCTGTGCGAAGCTCATTCGAGATACTGCTGCTCCCCGGCGACGGCATTGGCCCCGAGGTGGTCAGGGCCGCCCGAGAGGTGATCGAGACGGCGGCGGAGCACTTCGGCGTCGAGGTGCGCTACGAGGAGCGAAAGATAGGGGGCGTCGCCATCCGCGAGGAAGGAGAGTCCGTCTCGGACGAGACGCTGGAGGCCGCCCGCGCCTCGGACTCGGTCCTGCTCGGCGCCGTAGGCGACCCGGAATTCGACGCTCCAGGTTCGCTACGCCCGGAAGCTGGTCTGTTGAAACTGAGAAAGCACCTTGGGGCGTTCGCCAACCTGCGGCCCGTGGTCGCGCTGCCGGCGCTCCTCTCGGCCTCAACGCTCAAGAAGGAGATCGTCGAGAGGGTTGACATCCTCATCGTGAGGGAGCTGACTGGCGGGGCGTACTTCGGGGAGAAGGAGGAGGGTGAGGATAGGGCGAGCGACCTCAGCGTGTACACGCGCGAGGAGATCGATCGGGTCTCGAGGGTCGCCTTCGATGCGGCGAAACGGCGCAAGCGGCGCGTCACCAGCGTAGACAAGGCCAACGTGATGGCAACGAGTCGGCTGTGGCGGATGGTAGTCTCGGAGGTGGCCGAAGAGTACCCGGAGGTGGAGTTGGACCACATGCTGGTCGACTCCGCGGCGATGTTCCTGATACGGGACCCCAAGAGATTCGACGTCATGCTGACCGAGAACCTTTTCGGCGACATCCTCTCCGACGAGGCTGCCATGCTCCCAGGCTCAGTGGGCATGCTTCCGAGCGCGTCCCTCGGGGAGCCGGGTGCCCCCGGCATCTTTGAGCCGGTCCACGGCTCCGCCCCGGACATCGCGGGGGAAGGCAAGGCGAACCCCTACGCCACGATCCTCTCTGCCGCGATGATGTTCCGCCACGCTCTGGGCCGTCCCGACGTGGCAGAGGCCATAGAGCAGGGCGTCTCGGTCGCGCTGGAGGCACACTATTTGACCGTCGATTTGGGGGGGAGCAAGAGTACCGAGGAGGTAACGATGGCCGTGAAGAAGTGGGTCGCGGCGGGAGAGGGTGTAGCATAGAGATGAGCATAAAGCTGTTCGACACGACACTCAGGGACGGTACCCAGCGCGAGGGCGTGAGCCTCACGACGGAGGACAAGACCCGGATAGCCCGCGAGCTCGACGCCCTGGGTCTTCACTACATAGAAGCGGGTTTCCCCGCTTCCAACCCGAAGGACCACGAGTTCTTCGAGGGCTTCGACGACTCCGAGCTCGAACACGCGAAGCTCGTCGCCTTTACGCGAGCGCGACGCCCCAACGGAAGGGCCGGGGATGACCCTGCGGTGACGCTGCTCACCTCCCTCTCAGCGCCCGTGGCGTGCATCGTCGCCAAGGGCTGGCGGCTGCACGTCGAGAAGGTCCTCAAGACCACCCCGGAGGAGAACCTCGAGTCCGTAAAGGACACGGTGGCGTACCTGGCGACCGCCGGCAAGGAGGTGATCTTCGACGCCGAGCACTTTTTCGACGGTTTCCGCGACAACCCCGAGTACTCGCTGGCGCTGCTACGCGCCGCCGCCGAGGCAGGAGCCACAACGCTCGTCCTCTGTGATACGAACGGCGGAACGCTGCCGACGGAGCTGAAGGCCGTAGTGGCGCGCACGGTGCGGGAGTTCCCGCAGGTAGAGGTAGGCATCCACACACACAACGACGCAGGGTGCGGGGTGGCCAACGCGCTGGCGGCGGTCGAGGCTGGGGCGGCGCACGTGCAGGGGACCGTAAACGGCGTCGGGGAGCGCTGCGGCAACTGCGACCTCGTCACCACGATCGCCAATTTGCAACTGAAGATGGGCGTAAAAGTGATGGAAGACGAGGGGTTGCGGCGTCTCACCGAAGTATCCAACTACGTCTCTGAGCTCATGAACCTGACGCCGGACACACACAGGCCCTACGTGGGCAGGAGCGCCTTCGCCCACAAGGGCGGCCTGCACGTGGATGGTATTAGTAAGGACCCCACGACCTACGAGCACGTAGCGCCGGAGCTCGTGGGTAATGTGAGGCGAACGCCCGTGGGGGAGCTCTCCGGCAAAAACTCCATCCGGACCAAGGCCGAGGAGCTCGGACTCGACGCGGGTGACGTCACCGACGTGCTCACCGCGATAAAGCAGCGGGAGTACGAGGGTTACCACTACGAGGCGGCGGACGCCTCGCTGGCGCTGCTCATCGGGAGGACCACAGGGGAGGATCGGTCGCTCTTCGAGCTCGAGACGTTCAGGATCATCACGGAGAAGCGCGCCGGCGGGGAGACGACGACAGAGGCGACGATCAAGCTGTCCGTCAAAGGCCAGCGCGTGATCTCCACCGCCGAGGGCAATGGGCCGGTGAACGCGCTGGACCAAGCACTCCGGCAGGCAATCGGGCCGCACTATCCGAAGCTCAGGGAGATTCATCTCTCCAACTACAAGGTCCGCATCCTCGACGAGCACCGCGCCACCGCCGCCACCACCCGCGTCCTTATAGACTCCACCGATGGCAAGCGCGTCTGGGGCGCCGTCGGCGTCGACGAGAACATCATCGAGGCATCCTGGCAGGCCCTTGTTGACGGCCTGGAGTACGGCGTGAGCGGGGAGAAAGGTTAGTCGAAGAGCGTGGGGGGCTCTCCGGACCTGCGGAATGCGGCCGTCGAGAGCTTCGGTAATCGTCCGCCCTCGATCCCGACCCGCTGGCAACTCACGTCGAAGAGCGGGCGAAGTGCTCGACGAAGACGCCCTCCCCCCTCACGCGGGAGTCGAAATCCGGGTCGTTTAGGTTTCCGCATCGAGCGGATGCGGTTCAATAACTTTTCTTTACGGGCGGGAAAGTGGCGCTCCAGCTAGTTCTCGAAGAGTAGCGCGGCGCTAGACGCCACTGCGGCGGAGAGCAGGTCCGGTAGCTGGTGGTCGTTGAGGCCAGGTATTACCGGCGCGGTCATCACCCCAACCGGAATGCCGGCCGCGGTACAGCGGGCTACCGCCAGCTCGCCGCGGCCGGTGAAGTCCTGGGGCTCTATCGGTCTCTCACCCATGGATTCTAACGGACGGTTCCGGATACACCACGGCCCGGTTGGAGCAGGCCTACGGCGCCAAAAGCGGTAGGATACGGAGCCACGCGAGAGACTGTGGAAGGAACGTTGGGTACGAACCTTGAGAAAGGGAGCGCGGTGGCCTACGCGGACGCGCGGATGCGGCGGGTCACCCTCGCGATCGCCACGGTCGTCTTGCTGTTGGCGCAAGGCTGGGCGGTCCTACTCTTCGTCGGGCAGGGTTGGGACGCTCTGACGTTCCCTTACCCGCTGAACTACGGCGAGGGACCGCTGCTCGATCAGGCGGTAAGGCTCGCGGAATTTCAAAGCATCTACCGAAGCGACCTTACGGAGCCGCCTTACGTCGTCTCCAACTACCCGCCACTCTTCCCGTTGGCGCAGGCGCCGTTCGTGTGGCTGTTCGGGCCGGCGTTCTGGTACGGACGTCTGATCTCGCTCCTCAGCGTCGCAGCCGTGGCGCTGTTCGTCGGGCTGACGTTACACTCGCTCACCAGGGACCGGCTCGCTGCGGTGGCGGGAGCCCTAATCTTCCCGGCCATCCCATACGTCGTGCGCTGGTCGTCGCTCGCACGGGTGGACCTGCTGGGGCTCGCGCTCTCCTGGGCCGGCCTGTTCGTAGTCGTACGCTGGCCCGAGAAACGCCGGAGCGTCGTCCTCGCGGGCCTGCTGCTCGTGGCGGCCGTCTACACCCGCCAGACCTACGCCCTGGCAGCCCCACTGGCCGCTTTAGTGTGGCTGCTGGCCCAGGGCCAGAGACGGCGGGCGCTGGAGCTGATAGGGTTCACCGCCTGCGCCGGCCTGATCTTATTCGCGGTCCTCAACGTTCTCACCGGCGGCGGGTTCTTCCTCAACACGGTGACCGCCAACCTCAACGACTTCCGCTGGGAGCGGGTGAGCCTGAACGCGCTGGGAGCGCTACTCGCCTGCCCGCTGCTGTTGCTGGGCGCTCTTGCGTTCCTCGTTTGGGCGCCACGTAAGAGCAACGGTTCGTGGTGGCTGGTGACGCCGTATTTGGCCGCGAGCGTCCCTTCGGCACTGCTCGTCGGCAAAGTGGGCTCGGACGTAAACTACCTGCTGGAGCTCTCCGCGGCGCTGGGGTTGGCGACGGGAGCTGTGATCTCCTGGCAGCGCAAGCGTCCGCGGGTGCAGATCCTCCTGCTCGTGCTGCTCGCGCTCCAGGTTCTCGCGCTCGGACAGTCTTCGCGGGTCCCTTCCGGCCTCCAGGACTACATCATCGAGCAGCGCGCTGAGGTCGGGCAACTGTCTCGGATCGTCGCGGAGGCGAAAGGCCCGGTGCTCGCCGACGACTACATGGGCCTCCTGCCGCTAAACGGGCGCCACATATACCTCCAGCCCTTCGAGATGACCCAGCTCGCCCGCGACGGTGCCTGGGACGAACGACCGCTCGTCCGGGACATTAAAGAGGGGCAGTTTCCGATCATCATGATGTGGAAGCCCCCCTTCGCCAGGGAGATAAAGCGCGATCGGTGGACCCCCGAGATGCTTAAGGAGATAAGGGTCCACTACGAACGCACGAACAACGATCTCGCCGACATGGTGATCTACCGTCCCAAGGAGCCATAGGAGTAGTAGCCATCGGCAGCCATGGGTGCTTACTCCTTAAAGGTCTCCTTCCCGCGTATGAGCTGCTCCAGGAGTGTGGTCTGGTCCCGGCTACCGAGCAACATGAGCGTGTCGCCGGCGTGAAGGCGGTTGTCGGATGATGGCGCCGTATCAAACCTGCCCTCCGCCGTCCGGAACGCCAGGAC
The DNA here is from genome assembly GCA_035641035.1 of Rubrobacter sp. Lineage (GTDB taxonomy): Bacteria > Actinomycetota > Rubrobacteria > Rubrobacterales > Rubrobacteraceae > Rubrobacter_D. The sequence continues at coordinate 5,396 of DASQVA010000274.1, forward strand.
GATGGCGTCCGTCTTCTCCCCTATCTTGAGCTCACCTATAGTCCGCCCCGCGAGGCCGATGTTTTCGGCACCACAAACTCCTGCAGCCGGAGCTCGATGCCCTCCTTGCCGCGGGGCATGACCTCTAGCAAATTCACCACAAGCGGCTGCGTCGCCAGCGAGGAGAGCCTCCTGCCGCCGACGGCGTAGGACGAGATGATCCGGTCGGCGCCTGCTATCTCCAGCTTCGTCGCCGACTCGTCCGACGGGCGCGGGCCACCATGTGCAGCCCTAGGTTGAGCCTGCAGGAGGAGAGCACCACAAAGACGTTGTCCGCTTCTCAGCCCACGGCGGCCACGAGACGACGCGGGAGCCGGAGGTGCCAGCCTCCCTGAGCACATCGTCGTTGGCCTCGCTGAAGAGGGTTGAGTCCCCTTCCGATGAGCACTCTTCGACCGTCCGGAGGTCCTACTCCACGACGACGAAAGGGACTTTATTCAGGGCGAACGCCACGGCCACATGCCGCCCGACCCGGCCGTAGCCGAAGAGGATGTGATGTCCATGTAGCGTTTAGATCCTCCTCGCCCTCATCCGCCTGCTCTAAAGTAGTCCCGAACCACGCCCTCGCTTGCCAGCGCTACACGCGAGGTCGTCGCATAATCGAGGACCGTGACGCCGCTGATTATAAGAACTATGGTCCACAGACGCCCGGCCACGCACTCGTCGAGGTCGCGCACCTCCTCGAACCTGATGGTCCCGACGGTGATCACAGTCTTTAGAGTGCGTCGACAAAGCCCCAGCCCAGCACGGCGTAGCCCAACGTCCCCACGACGATGTTGCCGGCGAGCATCAGGATAGCCAGCCGGATGCGTCTCGCCACCCAGCCCTCCGGCACGAAGTAAGCCTCGAAGGCGCTTCGGTCTCTCCCTCGCCCCATCATGCGCGGATTATACCGGCGGCTGCCCGCGGGCGGCACCGGAGGCCTCGCCTCGCCGGCCGTCAGGAGTAGCGTCGACCATCGCCAGGAAGGCCGCGCGCTGGTCTGGGACGCCGAGGACGCTCACGGCGTCGCCGGGGGCGAAGGCGAAGTCCGCGCCGGGATTAGTGAAGACCTCCCCGCCGCGCACTACAGCCACGATGGACGCGCCGGTCCTGGGGCGCACTCGGAGCTCGCCGATGGTGCGGCCCCCGAGCGGGCTGCCCTCGGGCAGATCCACCCAGTCGGTCTCGATCATGCTCGAAGCCCGCCTCAGCCCTTCGAGAGGGCCGTCGCGGGAGGGCTCGGAGATCGGGGCGTAGCGCTCGCGGCGCACGCTGTCCGAGAAGCGCTGCACCTCCCCCGCCCCGATGCCGAGGTGCACGAGCGCCTGCCGCCCGAGCTCCAACCCGGCCTCGAACTCCGGCTGGACGGCCTCGTAGACCCCGAGCCTGCCCAAATCTTCCAGTTGCTCCGACGACGTCGAGCGGGCGACGATGTGGAGGTCGGGGTTCATGCGCCGCACGCGCTCTATTATGAGCCGGGCGCCGACCGGGTCGGGCACCGTGAGTATGAACAGCCTGGCCCCGTTCACCCGCGCCGCCTCCAGCACCGGCTCCGCCGCCGCCTCGCCGTAGACGGTCGGCAGCCCCGCCGCCCCGGCCTCCTCGACTCGCCCCGGGTTCACGTCGAGGACCACGACCGGGCGCTCGAGCCGGTGCAGCATCCCTGCGACGAAACTCCCGACTCGGCCGTAGCCCGCCACGATCACGTGGTCTTTCAACCCGGCCTCCGGCAGGTTGAAGGTCTGCATGTCCTCCCTGGGGAACCGCCCGCGCCACCTAGCGTAGAGCGCGGGCGCGAGGCGCGCCGCGAAGGGCGTGAGCGCCATCGTCACGACGGCCGTTGTCAGCACGATGGAGTACAGCCGCTCAGAGATGGCCTCCGAGCTTATGCCAACCCGCGCCAGCACGAACGAGAACTCTCCAACCTGGAACAGCCCGAGTCCTACGGCGAACGGGGCTATGTTCCCGTACCCGAAGCCCCGCGCTATCCCGGCGAAGAGCGCACCCTTGAACGCGAACACGAGCGCCACTACGAGTAGTATCGTCGGCGCCTCCCGCCACAGGAACGCGGGGTCTATGAGCATCCCGACCGAGACGAAGAACAGCATGGCGAACACGTCGCGCAAGGGGGCTATGTCGGCGAGGGCTTGGTGGCTGTACTCGGACTGGGAGAGGACCATCCCGGCGACGAACGCGCCGAAGGCGAAGGAGAGACCGAAGAGGTAGGTCCCGTACCCGACGCCAAGGCCCACGGCGACCACTGAGATCAGGAACAGCTCCCTGGAACCCCAGCCCACTATCGTCGCCATCAGCCACGGAAGCACCCGCACGCCTAAGATGGCCATCACCGCCACGAAGCCCGCGGCCTCAAGGAGCGCCACGCCGAGCCTGCTGAGTCCGGCTCCCACATTGCCTAGCTGGGGCAGCAGGATCAGGAGCGGGACCACCAGGATGTCCTGCACGATAAGCATCCCGATTATGACCCGGCTGGCGAGCGTGTTCATCACGTCCTGCTCGCCGAGTGTCTTCAGGACGACCGCCGTGCTCGAGACGGAAATTAGGGCCCCAAGCCACACGGACTCTTCCCATCCAAGGCCGAGAACCCGCCCAAGGCCGTAGCCGAAGGCTATGGTAAGGACCATCTGAATCGGGGTTCCAATGAGCGCCACGCGCTTGACCGGGGTCAGGGCGCTCAACGGGAAGTGCAGCCCGATGGCGAACAGCAGCAACGCTACCCCCATCTCCGCGAGCAACTCGATGTCGTGGATCTCGCCGACCGTCGGGCCGCCGGTGTTCGGGCCGACGAAGACCCCAGCGAGGATGTAGCCCAGAATTAGGGGCAACCCAAGGCGCTGAGCGATCACACCACCCACGAACGCAGCCACCAAGATTATCGCTATGTCGCCGGCGATGCCCATACACGGCTATCTTACGCCATGAGCCAAAGGGCGAAGGGCTTATCCCTCGGCGAGATCGTTGCCCGACTCGTCCACGGCACCCGGTGACTCCATCCTCTCCCCCCCGACAGTGGGCGGCCCGCGCGATGACATAGGCGGAGACGGGAGTCGTGAGGACAAGAAAGACCCCGATCACGAGTACCCTGTAGACGATCTCCGAGTCGCCCGTGACGACCGAGGCTGCCAGCAAGGAGATCACGCCCAGGACCACCGCCTTGCTGGTCGTGTGCAGCCGGGTGTAGATGTCTGGGAACCGCACCATACTGTAGGTTCCCACCGTCGGGCAACGTCGGGGATGGAGAAGATTCCGTAGGCGGCGTAGAGGATTAGAGCCCCGAGTTGCAGAAATACCGCCGTCACCCTGGTGACGAGCAGTGCCATGAGCGCAGAGGCCCTGGAATCCTCCTTGTGGCAGTCGAAGCCGATCAAACAGTACGAAGCGATGGCCATGAGGTCTCGGAACACGAAAACCAGGATGAGGTCTTGTGCCACCGCGAGCCCCACCATGGACCCCATAAAAAGCAGTATGAAAAATAGAAGCCCGCGCCGTCAGATTCGGGCCTTCCCCCGTGCTCCAGTGCAGTGGCAGGTAGCGTGAGGAGTAGCCCAGCACGGCGAAGTCGATCTCGGTCGCCGGTAGAGCGTAGAGTACGGCCAGCCCATCGAGCTCCACCGCGAAGCGCAGATCGTAAGTGGGCGACCAGGGCACGTCCGCCACGCCGCCCACGCCCCACACCCAGAGCGTCGCCAGGGCGGCCAGCGCGGCGAACACCGCACCGACCGGGGCCGCGTAGCAAGGCCTTACGGTGCCGGCGAGCAGCGCGGCGGGAGCAGCCAGGAGCGCCAGGACAAGCGGCAGCAATACGGCGAGCGCCGTCAGCGAGTTCATCCAGCCCCGCCGAGGGTTCGCCGCCCGCACGTTTTAACGCTCTCTGAGACGGGCGCTTCGATCCCCTCTCGCTATGTTTCGGACCGGTGAGCCCGGATGAACTCGCGGCCATGTTATAGCTATAGCGCGTGAGACTAATCCGTGCCGTGGGACATTGCTGCGATCCGTCGCGTGAGGTTTCCGGATGTCAGAGGGCCAGGATGTCGGCGCTTACCCCTCCCGTTCCCTTGCGGAGCAGTGCGAAGGTGTGCTCCGGTTGACGCCGCTTGTCGGTCGGGCTGCCGGGATTGAGCAGAAGGAGCCCGTCCTCGTCCTCCAGCCAGGGGATATGAGAGTGTCCGAAGACCACGACGCGAGCCTCCGGGAACCAACGTCTCATTCGGTTCCTCCGGCCCTTCCTCGGTCCAGAGTCGTGGATCATGGCTATCCTCTCGCCGCCGAACTCGAACTCCAGCGTCTCCTGCAGCCCCGCTTCCGGTGGATCGAGGTTGCCGCGCACCGCCCTGACGGATGCATGTGTCGCGAGCTCTTCGAGGAGAGCAGGGTCCATCAAGTCGCCGGCGTGCAGGATCAGGTCGGCGCGCTTTAGGTACGGGGTCAGGGATGCCGGCAACGCCTTCGCGCGGCGGGGGATGTGCGTGTCGGCCACAACGACGGCCAGCAAGACTATGGGCCCCAAGTTTGCTCAGAGATCTCGGGCAAGACGCCCATGCGATCGGTGGCCCCTATCCGGTGCGCGGACAGCTCCGCGAACTTCTTCTCAAGCTCAGCCTTCGCGAAGAAGAAGTTCAGCTCCCTGGTCGCCACCGCCGTCGTCCGAGCGACCACGAAGGGGTCGAAGACGAGGTCGCCCGTGTGGATGCAGGCGAGCAGTGTCCCGCGCGCCAGGCGCAGGGATTTTTGGGTGAGGTGGTGGCCGTGCAGCTTCTCCCGCCTTGGAACGGGCGGGATGCACCAGACGGAGGACACCTGGCCGGAGGGGTTCGGGCTGTTTATGGGATCGTAGTTGAAGTTGTGGCGGGAGGAGTGATGCCTGCTGGTCCACAGGAGCATCTTGTAGGCGTGGATCCACGCAAGACAGAACACCGCCGAGCCTCGAGTTTCGAGCGTTGATCGAGACGAACGGTGAGTCGGTAATGGAGGTCGCGCTGTAGCCACGCTGAAGAGGCTAGCACGTTAGAGCACTGAGAAGGTCAAGAACGAGTAACGCCCACCCGGACGCGCGGCATCCGGTAGAGCGAATATGCATGCACGCTACCCATATGTTGTGACCGGTTCTCGATCCTCGCGGGGGTTACGAGTCACTCTTTTCCTATCGGGACAGGGTTATACAGGATGTCGCAGACGGATTTCCTTGAATTCCCCTTCAAGGCACTCGGAAGAATAAGGGTGAGAGCAGGAAGGGCCGGAGGAGAGAGAATCAACCCAGAGTAAAAAACAGAGCCCACACCACGTTTCTCACAGGCTCCGGACTTCCGATCTCATCTACGGTACTACTCCTCGGTAGGATGGCAGTGAGGCCACTACCAGCTCTCCAGAAAAGCCTCCAAATATCATCAACGTTGTCGGTGACCCGTGACCTACCCCCGCTACCGGCATTTATCGTGTTGATCTCTTGGTGGTGTCCGTCGTAGCATGAAAAGGCTATCTTGCAGTTATTGCCCGGGAAGGCCGCCTCCACCTTCTATGATTCCACCACCATCAACCCTGGCGCCCAGATCATCAGCACCGCCGCCATGATCGCCGCGGGTAGTAGTACCGTCCGTTTGGCCATGCCCCCTCTTCTTCCCACGGGGAAAGGCCAAGGGCCCGGCCGCCGCGGCGCTCAACGACGGTAGCATACCCTCCGAGGCGCTCGCATCCCCCAATGGCACACGTTGTTCGCACCGGCCATCCGAACCCCCGAGAATTCTCATTCCACACTCTCGGATGAATAGCGTAGGATGGACGAATGATGAAGCCATACCCCGAGTTACAGACCGATCGACTAATCCTCCGCGAGTTCGCGGTAGTGGACGCAACCAGCGTACAACGCCTCGCCGGTGAGTGGAAGGTAGCCTGTATCAGGCTGTTCGTCACCCACTCCTACGAGGACAGGGAATGGCCGAGGAGTGGATAGCCACCTACCACCCCCGCCTACAAGTCCGCAGAGCGCGTTACCCAGGCCTTTAAGCATTGTTAACGAGAGCTAAAGGAAGTGTTAAGGATCATTCTGGTGGGAGGAGGGGACGTCGTGTGCTTTGATGCCGCCACGGAGAGGATAACGCAAGGACCGCTGCCGGCGCATGACGGTCCTCCCGTTGTTGACCTGCTCAAGGACCAAACACTACTCCTTGGCCCTAGCGCCTTATAGGCTTG
>DASQVA010000275.1:0-9642 GCA_035641035.1 Rubrobacter sp.
CGTCCCTGAGCCGCAGGGTGCCCTCGGCCACCACCACGGCGCCGCCGGAGATCCGCACGTCGTCGCCGCTCACGCGCACCTCGATCTCGCTCGGCCTCCCCATGGCATGCCCCTGCTCGACGCGGACCGCGTCGCCCTCGACGAGCCCGTTGGCGGCCAGGTAGCAGGCGAGCGGGCCCGCGGCGCTGCCCGTGGCCGGGTCCTCCCGGATGCCTACGGTGGGGTTGAAGAAGCGGGCGTAGGCCATCGCGGAAGGGTCGACGGGATCGAGGCAGAACAGGTAGCAACCCTGGCCGCCGACGTCGCGCAGCAGCGCAGCCAGGAGCTCGGCGTCGGGGCGCGCCCGTTCGACCGCCCCACGGTCCCTGGCGGGAACCAGGAGGTGCGCGGCCCCCGTGGAGACGACCCGGGAGCGCAGCCCTCCCGCGCCGAGGTTGCCCTCAGGGAGGCGCAGGGCCGCCGCCAGCGCGGGAGCGTCGTCCTGCACCGCGCCGAAGTCCGGCGGCGCCTGCGACATCGTGACCGCGACCGGGAGTCCTGCCTCGGACGTGACCTCGACCGGCAGCACGAGGTCTCCGATCTCTTGGGCGAACGAGGCGCGCGGCCCGTCGAGGGACAGACGCCCGTCCTCGGCCAGCCACCACCAGGCGCCCAAGGCGTTGTGCCCCGCCCCGAAGACCTCCTGGCCCGATGGTGTGAACGAGCGGAGCCGCCAGTCCGCCCCCGTTCGGGACGGGGGCAGCACGAAGGTGGTCTCCGACTGGTTGAACTCGCGTGCGATCCGCCGCATGAGCGCCTCGCCGAGGTCCGGGGCGTCGGCCACCACCGCCAGGGGGTTGCCCGCGAGCGGCTCGCGCGCGAAGACGTCGACCAGGAAGAAGCGCGGACCTCGCCAGCGAGGCGCTCCGCGGGGTGCCCGATCTACCGCCATCGCGCCGGGCCCTCGAAGACCCGTTCGGCCTCCTCCTCGAGCGCCGGTCCGACCACCTCTGTGGGCCTGCTGCCCGCGGCCAGCACCTCGCGTATGGGCAGCCGCAGCGCCGGTCGGCCTGCGTCTGGAGACGATCCCCTGATCTCTTGGATGCGGGCGGCGCTCGCGCCGTAGACCACCCTCCCCACGCCGGCGAAAAAGATCGCCGCGGAGCACATCGCGCAGGGCTCGCCGCTGGCGTACAGCGTGGATGAGGCGAACGTCCCGGCGTCGATCGACCGGGAGGCCTCGCGGATCAGATTGCTCTCGGCGTGCCCGGTCACGTCGCGCTCGGTATGCTCGGTGTTCGTGCCCTCCGCCAGCACCCTCCCGTCCTCGTGGACGAGAACCGCGCCGAAGGGGTCGTTGCCCCTCCCAAGCGCCTCGCGAGCGAGCGCCACCGCCCGCCTGAGGTGCGCCGCGTCCCGCCCGTCGAGCCGTTCGTCAGGCCGTGTCATGGTCCTCCTCTCTCGTGGTGTGGCGATGCCAGGCCCGCCTCGCGGCGACATCCGGCAAGTGTCCGCCGCGATCGGTACGTACCAGACTACCGAGTTCCCCGGCTCTCCTCGACATCTCTGCGTCGCCAACCCACCGTCACCGCCGGGAACGTCATGCGGAAGGAGGCCGTGACAGCGAACTGCAACCGCGACAGGTCTAGCACGTCCACGCTACACCGTCCTCGCACCGGACGCCCGCACCGCCTTCCGCTCCGAAGGTCCCTGCCGACCAGAAGTCGAGCACGACCCGCGAGAGGTCCGGCTCAGCCTCGAAAGCACCACGCACGACCGAACGGTACCCAGAACGGCGTTGATGCCCCGGCGGCGAGCACGGTGTGGGCGTTCCTGCGCCGGCTCTTGCCGATGACCACGACGTCTGAGCCGGCCTCGTGGGCGGCAATAGCCGCGTGCAGCCCCGCGGCCCCCGAGCCGATTATCCGAACGTTCGACACCTCAGTGCGGTCCTGCACTGTGTTGCTCAAGAAGACGGTCCTCCTCTTGTTCATCAGCGGATCAACGCTTGCCGGGCGTCGTTCGAGCGCCAAACTCAGCCGGGGGCGTGCATCGGGCCGAGAAAAACGACGCGACTCAGGGCTTCAAACGTTCAGATTGCGGGTCCCGGTCTCTTGGTCGAGCTTGCCGTGCGCCTACATCGCAAGGTCCTGCCCGTCGGCCCAGGTTTTCAGCCGGTCGGCGTAGACCTGCTGGAGCATCTGGTAGAAGCCCTGGCCGAAGAGCACCCGCAGGGGCGGGTTGTCAGAGTCGACGATCTTGAGGAGTGTCTGGGCCGCGGCGGCCGGGTCGCCGGCGGGCTGCTTCCCCATGACCCCAGCGAGGCGCTGGCGGAGACCGTCGTAGATCGGGGTGGCCTCGGCCATGTGGCCGTTGGCGAGTGGATCAGGGTTCTTGCCGGACCTGGTGGCGAAGCCGGCTGGCTCTACCACGGTCACCTTGATGCCGAAGTCGGCGACCTCGCGGGCGAGGGTTTCATTCAGGGCCTCGAGGGCCCACTTGGAGGCCTGGTATGCGCCGCCGAGCGGCATCGCGATGAGCCCGGCGACCGAGGACAGCTGGATGATGTGCCCCGCGCCTTGCTCGCGCAGGTAGGGCAGCGAGGCCTGAATGACCCACACCGCGCCGAACACGTTGGTCTCGAACTGCTCGTGCAGTTGCTGCTCGGTCAGCTCCTCGATCGCGCCGATCTGGGCGTAGCCGGCGTTGTTTACGATGACGTCGAGACGGCCGAAGTGCTCGTTGGCCCGCTTCACGCTCGCGGAGACGGCGGCCTTGTCGGTCACGTCCAGTTCGAGCGGGAGCACCGCGTCGCCGTAGGCGGTAACCAGCTCCTCAAGGCTTCCGGTGTTCCGGGCGGACGCGGCTACCTTGTCGCCGCGAGAAAGGGCGGCCTCGACGAAGCTGCGGCCCAAACCCCGCGACGAACCGGTGACAAACCAGACCTTACTCATGATGTCGTTCCCTTCTTTCGTTGTCGGCTGTCGAACACGAGATGCCTGCGACTTGATCCCTGTGACAGGTGCGGCTACGTGATCTGTGCTCGTCACCCTGGGTGAACTCCTCGGTCTTCCCTTCTCGCTCATACAAGCGTCCTCCTGCGCAAATCCGCTCTTTGCTCTCCAAACCCCTTCCTGGTCGTCCCGCAGCGCGGCCGAGCCCTTATCAAAGCTCCGCCGCCGATTCGTTAGGTCAGCCGTGCCTAGCGGGCTCGTGTGTTTCCGTCGGGCGCTGCTCGGCGTTTAGCGGTCGTGTTATCCATCGCGAGTCGTCAAATGATCGCCATGACGAACAACACCGGAACGAGGGCGACGAGAGCCAGACACGCGGTCAAGATCAACGCCAACACCTCGGGCGCCGTCAACCCTTCCCGCGCCGCGCCCTCCTCCGCGGCGACCATGCTTTCGTGGGCAGGTTGTGCCTCTGACAGATCTTCTAACCTCTTCGCTGACCCCGCCGCCGTCCCCGTCACCATCGCCTTCCTCCTTCACTCCTTGGCGGCAAGCCGAGTACTCGCCGTTCAGGCCGTCCAACTCCTGTTCTTGCTCATCGAATCCAAGGTAGCGCCCCGCCGTCACGGGGGCGTCACGGGGAGCGTAACGGGGAGCAAGGTCAGGCGACGCGAACAGTCGCGAATCCGCGCTCGAGGAGCGAGAGTCTCGTTCGTTATTACGGTCTGCGGGAGGAGGCTGCTAGCGCCGCTCCAGAACGCTTCGGATCTGCGGCGCCGATAGGAAGCCTTCCTTCAGGGCCTCGTCTTCGATCCCTCCGGCGAGCGTCTCCACGATCCGGGCCGCCCGGGAACAAGCGTCGCGCGCTTCTTCGTCCTCACCGCGCCGCTCGTAAAGCTCCCCGACGGCAGCCCATATCTGCCAAAGTTCGCCCGGAAGCCCGAGCTCCTCCGCCAGGTTCTTGGCCTCATGCAACCGCGCCAACGCCTCCCCGGTCTCTTCGCCCCACCCGGCGAGCACCGCGAGCATGCGCAGGTGGACGAGGCGAAAGCGCCGATTCCCTCCCACCCGCTCGCCGAGGCGCCTCGCGTCCTCGCGGGCCAGCTGCTCGTCCCCGCCCCGCAGCATAGCCTCGATCTCGTGATGCCGGACGAAGTCCAACACCATCAAACGTGACGGCGCCGCGTCCCTTATCTCCACCGATTCCAGCGCGTAACGGTACGCCGCTTCCCAATCGCCCGCCAAAGCCCGGTTTGCGCAGAGCCTGCTAACCATGCGTGAACTCCACGGCCTTGGCAGCGCGTCGGCGATTTCCGACCCTTCCCGGTAAAAGGTTCGCGCCTCCTGCAGCCCCAGGACCGCCTGGTGCGCGTTGCCCAACGAGTACAGCGCGAGATGGAGCATCCCCGGTTCGGGCAGCTTGCGCGCTATCCGCGCCCCTTCGCGGGAGATTCGGATCGCTTCGCCGTAGCTGCCCTCCTCTATCAGGCACTGGCTCAGGACGGCTGCGACCGACGCCTGTAACCACTCGTTGTTGATCTCCCGTCCGATCTTCAAGGCCGCTCGCCCGGCGCTCGCGTTCGCCGCAAGCTCGCCGCGGTTCACCTCGGCCACGGCCAGCGTCGCCAGACACTGGGCCTCCATCGCCCGGTTGTGCAGTTCCCCAGTAGGCGGGGACCCGTTCCGCAGGTACTGAATCGCCAGCGACCCGGCGCCCCTGTCTCCCATCAGCGCGTAGAGTGCGGCGGCCTCCCGGGCGCGCGCCGCGCACTCCTCCCAACGGCCTCCAACGCTGTGGGCGATCCCGAGCGTGGCCAGGCTGCGGGCGGCAAGCTCCTCGAGGCCGAGCTCGCGGGCGAGCCCGAGGGCCCTTTCCGCGTGGGCGACCGCCGCGTCGGGCTCCCATCCGTGGATAGACATCTGGGCGAGGTTCCACTCCGTCTCCGCCAGCGCCTCCTTCTCGCCGCTCGTCCGCGCGACTTCCAGCGCCTCCTCAAGCAGGCCCTTAGCCGCGCCCACGTCATGGAACCGCTGCGCCGTGAGGATCGCCAGACGGTTCAGGGCGGCGCACTCGAGGGCGGGTTCCCGTTCCTCCCTCGATGCGGCGAGCATCGCCTCGTAGGTCGCTTGCGCCTCCTCCCATTCCCCGGAGAGCTCATAGGCGCGGCCCAGGTTCACGTGAAGGTGCTCGATCCCCACCGCGGGCGACTCTCCTCGCCTGTCCCCCAAGAGCTTCCTCGCCGCCTCGTAGTGCTCGATGGCGTCGCTAGGGGCGAAGAGGGCCATCGCCTCGTCTCCCGCCGCCAACAATTGCTGGAAGGCTTCGCCCGAAAGCCCCGCGGCCAGGGCGTGGCGCGCCAGCTCCGCCGGAGCTTCTTCGAGTGTTTCGAGGGCGCGGCGGTGGTATACGCGGCGGCGGGCACCTCCGGCCTCGGTGTATATAACGTCCCGGATCTTGTCGTGCGCGACGGCGTACGCGTCGGTGCCGTCCCCGGCGACCTCCCGAAGAAGGCCGCCGACCACAGCTTCCTCCAGCGCGGAGAGGGCCTCGTCTTCGCCCATCCCGGCGACCCGGCGGAGCTCCTCGAAGCCGGAGGGACGAGCCAGGACGGCTGCGGCCGCGAGGAGCATCGAGGCGTGCGGGGCGAGGCGCGCCAGCCGGGCGAGGATCGCCTCCCGCACGCCGGGTGGGATCTCCCCACCCGAAGGGGAGTCGCCCACCTTCCACCCGCCCGCCTCATGTACGAGCATACCGCGCTCGACGAGCGCCGACAGCGTCTCGGTCAGGAAGAAGGGCTGCCCGCCCGTCTCCTCGTGGAGCCACCCGCCGAAACGCTCCAGTTTCGTGGTTTCGTCTTCATTCCCCCGATCCGGGGACGCAAGCGTCCGCAAGAGCCGCACGGTGTCCTCGCCGGTCAGGGGTCCGAGCGCCACATGGCTCACAGGCAAATCGTGCGAGAAGCCGGCCCGACGCCCGGTGAGCCGAACCCTCGCCTCCATCGTCTCTGTCCGCGCGGCCATGAGAAGAAGCACGGATGCCCCCTCCTCCGCCCACCTCCGCGAGGCGTAGCGCAACAGGTCGAGGGTTGCGGCGTCCGCCCACTGCAAGTCGTCGACGAAAAACACCACCGGCTTGCGAGAGGCCAGGGCCGCTACGAGCGCGGCGACCGCCTCGAAGAGCCGGGCCTTGGCCAAGGCCTCGTCGCCCGCCGGGAGCGGCAGGTCCGGGTACCGCTCCTTGAGTTCTGGCAAAAGTCTCGACAGCTCCGAGAGCCACACGTCGTCGAGCAGGTCGTCGGGCGCCCTCTCGCGCTCCACCCGCTCCCTCAAGGCACCAACCAATGGTCCATAAGGAAGCCCTCCCGTGGCCTCGAAGGCCGCCCCCCGGAGGACGTCCGCGCCCTCGGCGAGCGCCCAGCGGAGGAACTCGGAGACGAGCCGCGTCTTGCCGATGCCGGCCTCGCCCGCGACGGAGACGGCCCGCGCGCCTACCTCGCGGGCGGAGTGATACTCCGCGACGAGGATCCCGAACTCCTCGAAGCGCCCGACGAACGGAACCTCGACTACCCCACGCGGGGACCCGCCCCCCCCCGGTACCCGAAACCGGGCGTATTGCGAAGTAGAACGCGCCTCGGCGCGGATGCGCGCAGCCAGAGCCTCTGTCCCGGGGGATGGCTCGGCCCCGAGTGCTTCTCCGATCGCCCTCTTGCACGCCCCGAACGCCCGCAGCGCCGCGGCCCCGTCACCGGCCGCGAAGTATGCCTCCATCAGTCTCATGTAGGCAGCTTCGCTTGCGGGGGCGTGATGCGTCCAGCGTTCGGAGGTGGCGACGGCCTCGCTCACCTCGCCAACTCTCAGCTCGAGGCCGGAGAGCCGGTCGAAGACCGCCTCGGCGCGCCGGCGCCAGCCCTCGCGTTCGAGGGCCGCCCAGTACTCGAAATCCGGAGCGTCGTCCAGGGAGAAGCCCTCCAGGAACTCTCCGCGGTACGCCGCCGCAACGGCACGCAGCTCCTCGATGACGCTCCGCAACTCGCTGCCTGACGCCTCCACCGGCGGGCGGGTGGATGCCGCCTCGAACGGGCGCAGGTCCAGCTCCACGCCGGGGGCGAGGTCCAAGCCGACCGCCGAGTCGCGCCCGGCGCGCAGGTAGGAAGCTCCACCTTCCTCCGCACCTACCCGGAGTGTCTTCCTCAGACCGTAGAGGGCGTTGCGCAGGGCCGCCCGGCTCCGCTCCTCCCCGCTCTCGGGCCAGAACAGCGCGGCGAGCTTTTCGCGGGAATGCGATCCGCCTTCGGTCGCCAGGTAGAAGAGCAGCGCCTGCTCGCGGCGGGAACGGAACTCCAAAGACCGTCCTCCGCGACTTACCTCCGGCCTGCCGAGCAGCCCGAGTCTCAGGGACTCCACGTGACGCTCCTCGTGACGCCTTCGTGACGCCGGCACGATACCGTGGCTGCAGCGAGGCGTCGGGACCACGAACCACGCTAGATGGCAATTGTAACAAACGAGAAGCTGGCTCAGAAACAGAGATGAGACGTAAAGGAGATAGCCGAGATGCCCACAGCGGTCTTGGTCTTGCCCATCGTGCCGGACAGGGAAGAGGAATGGCGGCGGTTTGCCCAGGATTTGCTGGGGGACCGCCTCGGCGAGTACGAGGGCTTCGCGAGGCGCATGGGCATCCGTGGCGTGAGGGTGTACCTCGAACGCATCTCCAGGCGGGAGGTGATCTTGGCTCAAGTGGAGGCCGGGGACCCGGAAGGGGCGTTCCGGCGGCTCGTGGCTTCGGAGGAGTCGTTCGACGAGTGGTTCAAGATGAAGCTCGCGGAGCTTCACGGTTACGACCTGGGGCGGTGGCGCATGAGATCGTCTCCCGAGCCCATCTTCGAACATCCGGGAGGCTTCGGAGACCCGTAAGAGACCTCGCCAAGAACCCTGCAACGTCCACCCGGAGACGGCAGCCCCCGCGCCGGGGTGCCCGGAGGTGTCACAGCCGGGGCCGCCGTCTCGTCTTTTGGGGTTTAAGGTAATCCTAGATGAAGGAGTTTGAAGATGAACCTCTCTCTGTGGATCGTTGCCGGACTGCTGGCCGCCGTCTTCCTCTTTGCCGGCGCCAACAAGTTGTTCATCCCTCGGAAGAAACTGGCCGAAGCTCCCGGCGGTGGATGGGTCTTGGACTTCAGCGCCGGCTTCGTCAAGGCCCTCGGAGCAATCGAAATCCTGGGCGCCGTCGGCCTGATCCTGCCCGCCCTGCTCAACGTCGCGCCGATGCTGGTGCCCCTGGCCGCCCTCGGTCTGGGCCTGATCATGATCGGCGCGGCGGCCGTGGAGTTCCGCCGTCAAGAGTTCAAGCACGTGCTGGTGAACCTGACCTATCTAGTCCTGATCGGCTTCGTGGCCTGGGGCCGCTTCTTCGGCCCCGAGTCCTTCATCGGCTGACCGGGTGCGGTGCCCTCTGGATGCCGGGCCCGGCAACTTGACCGAGCGGTCAGCTCCCGAAGGCGTGATCGCCTCGAGGGATCCGACCTCACGATGGCGCGCCGGACTCACGGCGAGAGTGGCTGCGACGGATTCGTCTGGGGTATCGGTCGCCGAGGGGCGGCCGGCCGTCGTCCTTGCTCCCGACGAGAACGGAAGGACAAGTACATGACCCCACCTTTCACGCTCGCCGGTTACTTTGGGACATGGAAGCTGCGGCCCTCTGTGGCGTCCCTGGAGCACAGCAACGGGGCCGAGCACCTCAGAAGGGCGTAGAGAAGCCGCCGTCCGTGAGTATCTTTATGGGATGGACCGCAGGCCCAGGAACCACGAGGGTGCGCATGCCCCCGATTGGCGTACATAGTGCAGCACCTGCGCGACCTCGCGTGGCTGCGCCGCGTCCGCGACCGGATCGACCGGGAGTACGCGCGGCCGCCGAACGTCGACGCTTCATGGACGTCGTCGACGCGTGGCTGAAGGAGGAAGGAGCAAAGTGAACACACCGCCCGTCGTCTCCCCCGAGGAGTGGAAGACCGCCCGCGAGGAACTGCTCGTCAAGGAGAAGGAGCACACCCGAGCCCGTGACGCGCTCGCGGCCGAGCGCCGCCGGATGCCGTGGATGGCGGTCGAGAAGGAGTACAGCTTCGAGGGCCCGCACGGGCCGGCCACGCTTGCCGACCTGTTCGAGGGCCGCCGTCAGCTGATCGTCTACCGCGCCTTCTACGGGCCGGAGGTCACCACCTACGCGAACCCGGAGCGTGGCGACGCGTACCCCGAGCGGGCGTGCGTGGGCTGCTCCTTCGTCGCGGACCAGGTCGCCCACCCCGCCCACCTGAACGCGCGGGATGTGACGCTCGCGTTCGCCTCGCGCGCACCGCAGGCCGAGCTCCAGAAGTTGAAGGAGCGCCACGGGTGGGAGCACATCCCCTGGTACACGATCACCGACGACTGGGACAAGGACTTCGGCGTCGACGAGTGGCACGGGCACAACGCGTTCGTCCGCGAGGGCGACCGGATGTACCGCACCTATTTCGTCGACGGGCGCGGCGACGAGGCCATGGGCACCACTTGGAGCTACCTGGACATGGCCCCGCTGGGGCGCCAGGAGGACTGGGAGGACTCGCCCGAGGACTACCCGCAGACGGCGCCCTACGGGTGGTGGGACTACAACGACGCTTACGGCGCATGAGCGCGGAGCGCCAAACAGGGAGATGTTGTTCGACTCTAAGCGCGATCCGGG